>NZ_JBITDJ010000023.1:0-106527 GCF_044454085.1 Streptomyces sp. NPDC051569 | reverse complement strand
AGCTACGACGCCGGACTCCACCTCCGGGCCTCCCTGATCTGGATCAACGACCTCTTACCGGCGACCGAATGATCACGACCTCACACAGGCCCTAGTTCCGCCGGGTTCCGGACGCTCAGCGACGAGCTTCCGGGCGCAGGTCGTGTCTCCGCCCTTCCTGCCGGGTCACGCCACCTCCTCGCGCCCGCCGGCCACGCCACGCCACCCCGCTGCGGCGGGTTCACGGTGTTCTCCGCGTGTTCTCCCCTATGGGGGTGGGCGTCGAACAGCTGGTGGACGGGAGAAGGCCCCGTATCGGCATGGCGTACCCGGGCCCGACCCTGCTCACGGCACTCTTGGTCCTACGGAGCGCGGCGTGGCTGACGCGCCGCGTCGTGGCGTGGAGGCAATCATGACCGGACTGACGGGCACGGCCCTGCGCGTGACGATCTTCGTCGGGGAATCCGACCTCTGGCACCACCGACCGGTCTATACGGAGATCGTGCACCGCGCCCACAAGGCCGGACTCGCGGGCGCGAGTGCCTTTCGCGGGATCGAGGGCTTCGGGTCCTCCTCGCTGGTCCATACGCAGCGGCTGCTGTCGCTGAGCGAGGATCTGCCGGTGGCCGTCGTCATCGTCGACACGGAGGAGAAGATCCGCGCGTTCCTGCCCCGGCTGGACGAGCTCGTGACCGAGGGCCTGGTGATTCTGGACGACTGCGAGGTGGTCCGCCATACGAGCCGCCAGGAGCCCCGATGATCCGGTGCTCCATGACCCACGTACGGCGTCCCTGACCTTTTACCCTCGAAGGACATTCAGTTGAGCGCAATCGGTATCGGCCAGTCCATCGTTCTCGGCGTGGTCGAGGGGATCACCGAGTTCCTGCCGGTCTCCTCCACCGGCCATCTGAAGATCGCCGAAGGTCTGATGGACATCCCGGTCGACGACAAGGCGGTGGTCGCGTTCACCGCGGTGATCCAGGTCGGGGCGATCGCCGCCGTCCTCGTCTACTTCTTCCGCGACATCGCGCGATTCGCCTCCGCCTGGGGAAGGGGGCTGGTCGACCGAGGCCAACGCCAGGGCCACGACTACGAATTCGCCTGGTGGGTCATCTACGCCACCATTCCCATCGTGATCGTCGGCCTGGCCGCCAAACCCCTCATCGAGGGGCCGCTGGCCTCCCTGTGGGTGGTGGCGGGCTCGCTGATCGTCGGCAGCGCGCTGATGTGGGTCGCGGACCAGAGAGGGCGGCACAAACGCAACGAGGACGACACCACCTTCGCGGACGCCATGCTGGTGGGCTGCTCGCAGATCCTGGCGCTGCTCTTCCCCGGCTTCTCCCGTTCCGGGGCGACGATCTCCACCGGTCTCCTCCTCGACCTGGACCGGATCGCCGCCACCCGCTTGTCCTTCTTCCTCGGGATTCCGGCGCTGACCGGCGCGGGACTGTACGAACTGAAGGACGCGGTCGGCGGGGGAGTGGACCCGGTGCCGCTGGCCGTCGGCACCCTGGTCTCGTTCCTCGTCGCGTACGCGTCGATCGCCTGGCTGCTGAAATTCATCGCCAAACACTCCTTCGACGCGTTCGTCGTCTATCGGATCATCGTCGGCGCGCTGTTGTTCGCCCTGCTCGGCACCGGTGTCCTGCAGGCCTGATCACCGCTCGGCGCGGCCGGGAGGCGCCGAGCCGGCGAGTGACTGCGCCTGCCCGCCTGGAGCCACCGTGCTCCTGGCGGTCACCGGGGTGTGCCGCCCATCATGCGGAGCATGCCCCTTCCTCCGGTGCGGAAGAACCGGAGGAGCAGGGCCGCGGCCAGAAGCAGGAAGGTGATGTTCAGAAAGGTGGTGTAGTTCCAGGTGATGCCTTCGACGGGGAGCTTCGCGCCGGCCTGGTCGGGGACGAGTCCGAGGCCGCCGAAGATGAACTCGACGATGTATCCGGCGATGACCGTCGCGAGGTAGAAGGTCCCGAGGAGGAAGAGGGCCGTCCTCGCGCCGTAGTACTTCCGGTAGATGTGGAGGATCGGCAGGATCAGCAGGTCGGCGAAGATGAACGCGACCACCCCGCCGAAGCTGATGCCGCCCTTCCACAACACCACGGCGAGCGGTACGTTTCCGATCGAGCAGACGAATGAGGCCATCGCCACGAGCGGGCCGATGACCGGGCCCCAGAGTCTCGACGCGAGCGGGTGGCCGTCGAAGAAGAACGAGTGCCAGAACGAGTCCGGTACCCAGGCGGCGATGGCGCCGGCGATGAGCAGACCGATCACCAGGTCCCGCAGGATCGCCGACCATTCCATGACGAAGACGTGGGCCGTCGAGGTGAATCCCTCGGCAGACAGGAGACGGCGGGCGAAGGAACCCTTTCGCCGCATGGACATGTCCATCGCGGCGTGGCCCTCCATGGAGCCCGCCACACCGCGAGCTGCCTGCTCACGGGCCTGGCGGAGGAGGCTGTCGCGCAGGAAAAGACGGAACAGCACCGCGAGCACGACGATCATGATGGGGCCGCCGATGAGCTCCGCCGCCGTGAACTGCCAGCCCAGCAGCAGAGCGAGAATGACACCGAGCTCCACCACCAGGTTGGTGGAGGCGATCTCGAAGGCCATCGCGGCCGTGAAGTCCGCGCCCTTGTGGAACAGCGAACGGGCCAGCGCCACGGCCGCGTAGGAGCACGAGGACGAGGCCGCGCCCAGGGCGGCCGCGACGGCGAGCGTACGTGGACGGTCATCGCCCAGTAGCGAGACGACGGTTGACTTGCGCACGACCGCCTGGACCACGGCGGACAGGGCGAAGCCCAGGATCAGGGCCCATGTGATCTCCCAGGTCATGGAGCCGGTGATCGACAGTGCGTGCAGTACGGCGTGGATCACCCCTCAAGCCTTCCTCGGCAAGTCCCGTCCCCACACGGGCGCTTCGCGGGCGTCGCCCGCACGGGGGAGCGCACGGGGGAGCGCGCGGGCGCCCTGCTCGGCCAGGCCCTGCCGGGGGCGCCCTGCTCGGCCGCTCCCCGCCGGCGGCGCCCCACTCGCAGGGCGGCGTGTGTCCCGGGCGGCTCCACCGCGACGGCCGGCGCCGGTCGGACACCTCCGCACCGCCGACGGTCATGGCCCTCCGGTCGTACTACGTCCGGTCGAACCGCCCATCCGGCGGACATTCGCCTGTATCCTCCTACGCATGCCAGCTGCCGCTTCCTCACAGGCGGGCCGTGTCGCACCTCCCGCCCAGCGCGGACTCTTGACCGAACGCATCGCGCGTCAGTTGGAGCACGACATCCGGTCCGGAGAGATCGCCGTCGGGACCAAGCTGCCCTCGGAGCGTGAACTCGCCGTTCAGTTCCACGCCAGCCGGAACGTGGTGCGTGAGGTCCTGCGGCGGCTGGAGGCCCAGCATCTGATCCAGGTCGCGCCGGGCCGGGGCTCGTTCGTCTGCGAGCAGACGTCCCGGCAGGCACGCAGTTATGACGCGCTGTACCGCGCGGGGCGGCCCACCGTCCGGCAGCTCATCGAGGCACGTGTCCCCCTTGAGGTGGAGACCGTCAGGCTGGCGACGGCACGCGCGACGCCGGAGGACCTCGCGGCGATGCGGGTGGCCAGGGATGCCCTGGAAGCGGCGACCGATGTCGTCCTCAAGGCGCAGGCGGATGTCGACTTCCACGATGCGATCGCGGCGGCGAGCGGCAATCCCGTACTGCGGATCATGCTGTCGTCGATCAGCGGGATGATGTTCGAGATGATGCTCCGCTCGAATTCCGATCCGTCGATCAGCGAGCCCGGTGTGCCGCAACACCCGGAGATCTTCGAGGCGATCGTCGCGGGCGATGTCGAGCTGGCTTGCGAGCGCATGCGTGCGCATCTCACCCTCGGCCTGCGTACCTACGGCGCGGACGTCGACCTCAATGTGAACGTGATGGCACGGCAGCACATCGAGACGCTGCTCGGAGAGTCCCCCGCACGCGGTTAGAACGGGGCGAAACACCCCCGTCGCCGGCCTGTCCGTCCTCGATGCCGCGAACGCGGAGCGTCTCGCCCCTCCGGCGATCTGACGGCGTGTGAACCGGAACCGCGCCAGAGCTTCCTGGCGGCGGTGTGGCCGCGCCCGGCCCGTTCACGCCCCCTTCACCCCCTTCGCCCTGAGCCCGGCTGCCGGGCCGCCGCCCCGGGGCGGCGGTGAACCCGAGGTACGCATCGGCCCGTCCATGGGCGTCAACCCCCTTGCCCGGCAGTGCGCCTGATGGTGGCGTGGTTCGCACGGCCCACCGTCACTTCACCGTCATGCCTCTGCGTGGAATGCCCATCTGCGGCGCGTGATATCGGGTGTTCAAGGCTGGTCAGGGTGGGATGTCTGCTGTTACGGTCCACCTGGTCCTACCAGTTGGACCAGGTAATCGGGATGCACCACATCAAGAGACGAGGACAAGGATGTCCACGAGCAGCCAGTTCCTCAGCCGGCGCTCTTTCGGCAAGCTGGCCGCCGGCGTCGCAGCCGCAGCGGGCATCGGGTCGCTCAGCGCCTGCTCGGCACGCGGTCGTACCGCCTCTCCGGACGCGCCGCTCAGGATCATGGCGATCAACCACGTCTGGTCGCAGGCGATCGGTCGTCGTATAGAGGAGTTCGAGGACCGCATCGGACGCAGGGTCTCCATGTCCCTGCTCACCGCGGACCAGCTCGCCAGCAGCTACAACGTCAAACTCAACGCGTCCGCCACTGACGTCGACGTCATGATGGTCCGGGCCCTCCAGGAGCAGTTGCTCTTCGCGCACAACGGCTGGCTCGCCGATCTCACGGACCGGGTCGAAGGCGACAAGGCGTACAACTGGGCCGACTTCCAGAAGGCCCCGCGCGGAGCGTCCGTCACGGAGGGCAAGGTGCTGAGCGTTCCGGTGGTGACCGAACGCCCGGCGCTCTACTACCGCAAGGACCTCGTCGAGGATCTCGGCGGACCGCCCGGCACGCTCGACGAGTTGCTGGCGACGGCCCTGGAACTCACGAACCGCGGCAAGGGCTTCTACGGCTACGTCGGGCGGGGGCAGCGCAGCGGCGCCGTCAGCCAGTGGTCGAGCTATCTCTACTCCTTCGGCGGTGACTTCACCGTCGACGGAAAGTCCGGCATCGGTACGCCGGAAGCGCTGGCCGCGTACGAGTACTACGGCAAGCTGCTCAAGCAGGCCGGCCCGCCGGGTGCCACCAATATGAGCCTCGAACAGTCCCTGCCGGTCTTCGCCCAGGGCAAGGCGGCGTTCTTCATCGACGCCGACGCCGTCTACAGCAACTTCCTCGACCCGAAGATATCGACCGTGGGCAAGACCGTGGGCTTCGCCCCGTTCCCGGCCGGTCCGGCCGGTGCCCGGCCGCACAACATCCCGTCCTGGAGCCTGGGGATCAACAAGTTCTCCCTGCTGCGCGATGACGCCTGGGAGTTCATCCGGTGGGCGTCCAGCCTCGAGATGGCAGCCGAGATCCAGGAGTCGGGCATTCCGGGCGCCCGCGAGTCGGCGTGGTCGAACCCCAGGACCCTCGCCTCGTTCCCGCCCGAGCTCGCGGAGTCCATGCGGCTCAACGCCGAGCGGGGCGTGGGATATGACCGGCCCCGGGTCCTCCAGGTCGGCCGCGCGCGGGACATCATCGGCCGCCCGCTGGTGGCCGGGATTCTCGGTAACGCCGTGGCACCGGTCGCCCGCGACGCCGACGCTGAGTTCGGCGATTTCCTCGTCCGCGACAACCGCCACCGGGAGTCCTGATGTCCACCACCGAGGTCTCCAAGACGTCACCCGGCCGCGCGGTCGGCGCGGCCCCGCGTGTGCCGGCTTCCCGCGCGCGGGCCCCGCGAACGTTCGAGCAGGCCAACCGGCGTCTGAAGTGGGCGATGCTCGCACCGGCGCTGATCTTCGTCGGCCTGATGATCCTCTTCCCACTGGTCTTCACGCTCAACCTCAGCTTCACCGACGCTTTCGGCGCGGTGAACGCCAAGAAGGGCTATGTCGGCCTGCGGAACTTCACCGACGCACTGAGCGACTCGCGCCGTTTCTGGCCCGCCGCCCAGCGCACGGTGATCTTCACGGTCGGTGCCGTGGTGATCGAGACCGTGCTCGGTCTCGCCCTGGCGATGCTCATGCGCAAGCCGTTCCGCGGCATGCGGTGGGTCCGCACGGTCCTCATCATTCCGCTGCTCACCACGCCGGTCGCGATCGGCATCCTGTGGCTGCTGATCCTCGACCCCACCAACGGCATCGCCAACCACCTGCTCGCCTCCGTCGGGCTGCCCCAGCAGGAGTTCCTCGGTTCGGTGAGCCAGTCGCTGCCGACCCTGATGCTCATCGACGTCTGGCAGTGGACACCGATGATGACCCTGCTCCTGCTCGCCGGGCTGACCACCCTCCCGGAGGAGCCCGAAGAGGCCTCCCTCGTCGACGGGGCCAACAGCTGGCAGCGTTTCCGCTACATCATCCTGCCGATGCTCGGCCCGACGCTGGCCACCGCTCTCGTGCTGCGATCCGTCGACGCTCTCAAGACCTTCGACATCCTCTACACCACGAAGGGTGCGGGCGGCGGTTCGGACTTCGAGGCCGAAACCCTCAACGTCTACTCCTACGGCCTCACCTTCGACTACCAGGAGTACGGGCTCGCCTCCGCTGTCCTGGTCCTCTTCACGCTCTTCATCATCGGCGTCGTGGTCCTGCTCCGCCGCCGTGCCGGAAGGAAGTCCGCATGAGCGCCACCGTCTCTTCCCGCACGCGGCAGACGACCACCGGCCTGCGTCCGCCCCCGCCGGTCAACGGCCGGAAGCGCAGGAGCTGGTCCTGGCTGCGGGCGATCGCCATCACCGTGGTGTGTCTCGTCTTCGTGCTGCCGCTCGTCTGGATGTTCGCCGCCGCGTTCAAGACGAACGTCCAGGTGACCGATCCGAGCGTCGGACTGTGGTTCTCCCCCACCCTGGACAATTTCCGCAGTGTCATCGACGCGGGTCTGATCCTCAAGTCGATGGGCAACTCCCTGATCGTCGGGGCGCTGTCCACCGTGCTCTCCGCGGTCATCGCGGTGCCGGCCGCCTGGGCCGTGGGACGGTTCCGGATGCATCGCGCCGGCTCTCTCATCCTGGTCGCGCGCATCGTTCCCGGCATCTCGCTGCTCGTCCCCTGGTACTACCTGTTCGCGCAGGCGGGCCTGGTCGGCTCGTACACCGTGCTGGTGCTCAGTCACATGTTCGTCTCGGTCCCGCTGATCCTGTGGATCATGATCAGCTTCTTCGAGGGCCTGCCGGTGGAGCTGGAGGAGGCCGCGCGTACGGACGGACTGTCCGCGTTCGGCGCCTTCTGGCGCATCTCGCTGCCGCTGGCGGCGCCCGGCACGGCCACCGCGTCCCTGCTGGCGTTCGTCTTCAGCTGGAACAACTTCATGTTCGCGCTGATCTTCGCGGACGAGCACACCCAGACCGTGCCCGTCACCCTGTTCAACTTCATCTCCTACGCGAGCACGGACTGGGGCGGGCTGATGGCCGCCGCCACCCTCATCACGCTGCCGGTCCTCCTCGCCGCACTCCTCGGACAGAAATACCTCGTGGCCGGGCTGACCTCAGGCGCTTCCAAGGGCTGACCTGCCCGCGAAGCCCCCGGCCGCCCGCGACCCGCTCTCTCTCCGTCGCACCCACCACCGCCCCCACCCGAGCTCAGGAAGAGCGTATTCATGAAGATCGTCGACGCGAAGGTCGTCGTCACCAGTCCCGGCCGCAACTTCGTCACCCTCAAGATCACGACTGACGAAGGCCTCTCCGGTCTCGGCGACGCCACGCTCAACGGCCGCGAACTCTCCGTCGCCAGCTACCTCCAGGACCACGTGGTCCCCCTGCTGATCGGCCTCGACCCGCACCGCATCGAGGACACCTGGCAGTCCCTGTACCGAGGCGCGTACTGGCGCCGCGGACCGGTCACGATGGCCGCGATCGCCGCCGTCGACGTCGCCCTGTGGGACATCAAGGCCAAGGCCGCCGGCCTTCCGCTCTACCAGCTGCTGGGCGGCGCGAGCCGTGAGCGCGTCGGAACCTACGGCCACGCCAGCGGCAACGACATCCCCGAGCTGCTCGACTCCGTCCGTGCCCGGATCGCCGAGGGGTACCCGTCCATCCGGATCCAGACGGGCGTCCCGGGCCTGAAGGCCGTGTACGGCGTACACAGCAGCGGCCATGACGGCACCGACGGACCCGTGCCCCACCAGCAGGCCCGTCCGCTGGTGGAGGACTGGGACACCGCGGCCTACCTGCGGCACATCCCCACCGTCTTCGAGGCGGTCCGCAACGAGTTCGGCCCCGAGCTGCCGCTGCTGCACGACGCCCATCACCGCCTCACGCCGATCCAGGCGGCGCAGCTGGGCAAGGACCTTGAGCCGTACCGTCTCTTCTGGCTGGAGGACAGCACGCCCGCCGAGGACCAGGACGCCCTGCGCCTGGTCCGCCAGCACACGACGACGCCGCTCGCGATCGGCGAGGTCTTCAACACCGTGTACGACTATCAGACGCTCGTGAGCGAGAAGCTGATCGACTACGTGCGGTCCTCCGTCACCCACTTCGGTGGTGTCTCACCACTGAAGAAGCTCTTCGACTTCGCCGCGCAGCACCAGATCAAGAGCGGCATCCACGGGCCGGAGGACATCTCACCGGTCGGCATGGCCGCCGCCATCCACCTCGACCTGGCGATCCACAACTTCGGGATCCAGGAGTACTCGGGGTACACGGCGCTGACCGAAGAGGTGTTCCCGCACGCGTACACCTTCACCAACGGATATCTGCACCCGGGTGAGGCACCCGGCATCGGCGTGGAGCTGAACGAGGACCTCGCCGCCGCCCACGCGTACAAGGCCGCCTATCTGCCGGTCAACCGCCTCCAGGACGGCACCGTCCACGACTGGTAGGAACACCGCAGGTCCTCGCGACAGGGTCCGGCTTCCGGTACGCACGACCTGATACGCACCACCTGATACGCACGACCCCTGACCGGCGTGCCCCCGCACACGAACACCGTGCGGCGGGCGCGTCGGCGCGCGCGGACGCGCCGTGCGCGGGGCGAAGTCGGGCGGGCGGCAGCGGCGTTGACCGCGCCGAAGGCGGCGGCCGGGCTTCCGAGGTCCACCCGTATGGCGGTGCTCCCGGTCCGGCGGCCTGGCCCATGCTCATGTGGGCGCGCTCGCGCACAGAGCAAGGGAGTTGTGCGGTGAATGTACGCAGGAAGATCGCTGTCCTGGTGTCCGCGACGGTCCTGACGACCGGTCTGGTCGCGTTCGGTCACCCGGCGACGGCTGTCGCACCGGCCGGGGCCAAGCCGGCCGCCGAGTGCGGTGTCCGCTCGGACGGCAGGCTGTACTGCGGGAACAAGGCCGGGGCGAAGGGATATGCGGACCGCTCGTACCGTTCGGCGACCCGGGGCACCCTGACCGGCACGTTCAGCTGGTTCGCCTGCTGGGGACACGGCGACCCGCACCCCGGCCAGAACGACATCTGGTACTGGACGCAGCTCGACAACGGCCAGTGGGGCAATGTGCCCGCCGTCGACGTGAGCACGGGTCAGGACCCGGCCCCCGGTCTGCGGCAGTGCTGAGAAGGCCCTCCCGCCCCTCCGCCCGGTAAGGGGCTGAGGGGCGGGAGCGCCGGGGAAGGGGGGCGCCACCGGAGTGGGGTTCCCTCCGGCGGTGCCCCGCCCGGGCGCCGGCGCGGGGTCAGGAACGTGCCGTGGCGAGCAGTTCGACGATGCCGGTGGTGCCGCCGCTCTCGCCGAGGCAGGGGAAGATCCGCGACCTCGCCGTGCCGTCATACCTTCCGGATCGCGGCCGCCAGGGGTGGTGAGTGGTAAGCGGTCGACTCGCCGGTGATCCACGCCTCCAGCTCGGGCGGGCGCGGGCGGGCACCGCCCAGCACGTACACCACGACGATCAGCAGCACACCGGCCAGCGCCATCGACATCGTGATCAGTACGGCGAGGTGGAATCCGTGGGTGATGCCCGTCGTCAGCGCGAGATGCAGCAGGACGGGCCCGATCAGGAACGCCGCTTCCGACCGCAGCAGTTCCACCAGGGCGAAGGTGGGACCGATCTTCAGTACGGGTACCGAGAAACCTGCCAGGAACAGCCCCGGAGCCACGCCCGCACCCGCGCCGTATCCCAGGAACAGCGCGGCCACGGGGACGAGCGCTGACGCGTTCGACGCGGAGACGCTCAGCAGTACGGCCGCGCCCACCGCGACGCCGAGGAGGCCGGACAGCGCCAGGTAGGGAGTCCAGCGGGTCGTCACCAGGCGTCGGAACAGCACGGAGGCGATCACCACACCGGCGAGCTGGGTGGTGACGAGCGCGCCCACCCGCAGGGGACCGTAGTGCGGCACACGCAGCAGATAGGCCTCGGTCAGCTCCAGCAGGGTGATGAACGTCGCGCCGACGATCATCGCGCCGAGCGTTCCGGCGACCGGGAGTGTGTTGCTGATCGGTCGCACGGGCATCAGCGGGTTGGCCTTGCGGTACTGCCCCACCACCAGGAACACACCGAAGAGCAGCCCGACGATGACCGGGGTGAGGAACGCGGGATGGGTGAACGAGCCGCGGGTCAGCCAGGAGACACCGAAGAACGGGAGCACGGTGGCGCCCAGCGCGAGCGGAATGGCGAGCCAGTCGAACTCCGCGTTCTTCGCGGGCGGTTCGTTGCTCTCGAAGGTCAGGGCGCCGACGGTCAGCCCGATCGCCGCGAGGACGCCGATCGCGGCGAACAGGTACCGCCAGCCCCCCACACTGCCGACCAGGCCGCCCACCAGCGGCCCGAAGGTCACCACCCCGAAGAGCCCGAGGCTGATGACGGCGGCGGTGGTGGGCAGTCGCTCGACGCCGTGCCCCGTGATCAGCGGCGGCAGCGCGGCCACCAGCAGCATCCCGGTGGCCAGCCCCTGCAGGATCACGCCCGTCGTGAACAGGGCGATCCCCGGAGCGCTCAGCGCCAGCACCGTACTCACCACGAAGCCCGCCTCGCAGATGAGATAGAGCAGGCGCCGGGGAATCCGCTGGACGATGTCCGCGGCCGCCACCGCCCCGAACGCGTAGGCGGCGTTGGACAGTCCGCTGGTGAGCTGCAGCTCGAACGGGGTCGCGGAGAGATCCCGCATGAGCAGTGACTGCATCAGGCTGGTGGCGGTGGTGAGCACCAGGTAGGGGGAGAGCGCGAGCAGTGCCAGGACCACCGCCGCGGGGTAGTTGCCGGCCAGCGGAACCCGGCTGAACAGATGCGGTGTCGGGGGGCTGGACCGCATGAGCGTCTCCGCATTCGTCGTCGGGAAAGGCGGCGCACCCGTCGGATGCCTCGGCACCGGTGCGCGTGCGGTCCCCGTGGTGCGACGACGCCCACGCTCTGCCCGGGCCGCCGGCTCAGCGTACGGCCCGGTGGTCTCTCCCGGCCGGGACTGACACGCCCGCCGTACGCGGCCGGTCGCCGGTCGCGGACCGCCCCGCGCGTCCGCACGATGGCTGGCCGCCGACCACGACCGTGTGATCCGTAGACTAGGTCGGTGACCAAATCGCAAGCCCAGGCATCCCGCCGGGTCCGGCTCGACGTCGGGGCCGTCGTACGCGCGGCCCTGCGCCTGCTGGAGGACAAGGGAGCGGACGGGGTCTCGGTCCGGGGGACCGCCGATCTGCTCGGCGTACGGATGAACACCGTGCTGTGGCACGCCAAGACGAAGCCGCGTCTGGTGGAGCTGATGGCGGACGCGATCATCGGCGAGGTGTCCGTCGCCGGGTTGCCCGAGCCGGGGGAGGAGCGAGCCCGCGAGCTGGCGTGCCGGTATCGCGGGACGCTGCTGGCGCACCGCGACGGGGCAAGGATCGTGGCCGGCACCTACCCGGTCGAGCCCGCCACCCTCGGCTTCGCCGACCTCATGGTCGAGTCCCTGCTCGCCGCGGGCCGAGGGGAACGCGAGGCTGTCTGGGTCTGCTGGTCGGTCCTCTACTTCGTCCTGGGCCTGACCCAGGAGGAGCAGTCCTTCCCCCGCGCCGACCAGCACCGCTTCCGTACGGCGGTGACCCCGGCCGACCACCCCTCGCTGCACCGCGTCGTGGCCCATTTCGAGGAGGCGTCCTTCGACGACCGCTTCGACCACGGCCTCTCCCTCCTGCTCCGGGCCCGGCCCGGTCAGGGGGACTGACCGGGTGTACGGCCCACCGGAAGAGCCCGTGAGACGCTGCGGGTGACATCCGGTCCGGTCAGGACGGCCGCCCGGCAACCGGCAACAGCCACCCGAAGGAAGCACGATGGCAGCACCGCACCTGCGTTCCGACCCGGAGTTCCTCGCCTTCTGGCAGGAACGCCACATCGGTTTCCTGTCCACGACCCGCCCCGACGGCACGCCCCATCTCGTTCCCGTGGGGGTGACCTACGACAGTGAGACCGGCATCGCCCGTGTCATTACCAGCGCCACCAGCAAGAAGGCGCGCAACATCGTGGACGCCGGGCCCGGGGCCGTCGCCGCGGTGAGTCAGGCGGAGGGGGCGCGCTGGGCGACCCTGGAGGGAACCGCGGTCGTCAAGGACGACCCGGATGCTGTCGCCGACGCCGTCGAGCGCTACACCCGGCGCTACCGTCCGCCGCGGGTCAATCCCCGGCGCGTCGTCATCGAGATCACCGTCACGAGGACGATGGGCGCGGTCAAGCCGCTCTGACCCGCCGCCAGAGGTACGCGTCCTCCCACGGCCCGGCTCACGGGCCGCCGCCCGGTGGCCCGCCGCGAACAGGGGCGTTTCCAGGCGTACTTCCGCCGGCCGCCCGCGTACGCGGCTCTTCGTAGGCGGCTCTTCGTACGCGGTTCTTCTTCCGACGCGGCTCCTCGCACGCGGAGCCTCGGCCACCGGTAGGTCAGTCCGCCTCCCGGCCGGTCGTGCTCAGTCCGGCTGTCCACTTCTCCTCGATACGGCCGAACTTCCAGACGGCCAGCGCGGTGATCCAGGTCGCGAAGAACAGGCCGACGATGACGAAGCCGACGATGTTGAGGTCCAAGCCCCCGACCCAGTCCCAGAAAAGGCCGTGCAGGCCGAGGAGTTCGGCGAGCAGGCCGAGGAGTTCGACGGTGCCGATGATGAGGGCGACGGCGACCGAGAGGCCGGTGATGGTGAGGTTGTAGTAGACCTTCCGGACCGGTTGGGAGAAGGCCCAGCCGTAGGCGAAGTTCATGAACGAGCCGTCGATCGTGTCCAGCAGGGACATGCCGGCCGCGAACAGGACCGGCAGGCAGAGGATCGCGTACCAGGGCAGCCCGGAAGCGGCGCCGGAGCCGGCCAGCACCAGCAGGGCGATCTCGGTGGCGGTGTCGAAGCCGAGACCGAAGAGCAGACCCAGCGGATACATCTGCCACGGCTTGGTGATCGACTTCATCAGCCGGCCGAGCAGCCGGTTCATCAAGCCCCGTTTGTTCAGGTGCTCTTCGAGAGCCGCCTCGTCGAAGTGTCCGGAGCGCATCTTCCGGAAGACCTTCCAGATCCCCACGAGGATGAGGATGTTGATCCCGGCGATGAGGTAGAGGAAGACCCCGGAGACCGTCGTGCCGATCAGGCCCGTGATGTCGTGCAGCCGCGAGCCGTTGTCGCTGACCGGACCGGCGAGGGCTCTGACGCCCAGGGACAGCAGGAAGGCCAGCCCGAAGACGATGCTGGAGTGGCCGAGGGAGAACCAGAACCCTACGGACAGCGGGCGTTGGTCCTCGTTCATGAGCTTGCGCGTGGTGTTGTCGATGGCCGCGATGTGGTCGGCGTCGAAGGCATGGCGCATGCCCAGGGTGTAGGCGGTGACACCGATTCCGATACCGAAGGACTTCGTTCCCAGGCTGTGGTGCTCGGGCGCGACGATCGCCACCAGGGTGAACCAGCCGATGACATGGAGCCCCAGGATGAAGGCACCCATCCCGCCGAGCCGTATCCACTCCTGACGCGTCATGGACGCGCGCAGCCGCTGCAGGTGCGATGCGGCCGTGGGCCGCGACGACGTCGTGGTGGTCATGAGACCGCTTTCGTCGGTTCGGATCGCGTCATCCCTCAGTTCAGGGCGCACGACTCGCAACTGCAACCAAGTCGCAGTAAAGGTGCCGTCCCGGCCGGCCTTCAACTGCCGTGACATGAGTCATTCAATGTGAATATCACACATATAGGTATGACCTTTGAAAACTTCCCGATCGGACCACGATCCGGTGTGTCGTTTTACGGTCTCTTGGTTTTCTGCAAACCTGTGCCTGTCAGCACACCGCCCGAACTCGCCATCGGCCGGGTTCTGGAACGAGGGAGAAATCATGCCTTACGGAAATGCCCTGCGAAGAGCGGTCCAAGAGCCTCGCACAACGCCTCTCATCGGTATCTACGACATGTACTCGGCGTCCATCGCCGCGCAGCACTACAACGGATTCTTCGTCTCCGGATTCGGGTTCGCCGCTTCGCATTACGGGCTCCCCGACATCGGTTTCATCGCCTGGCCGGACATGGTGGCGTTCGTGGAACGGCTGCGTCTCGCCTTTCCCCAGCACCACCTGCTCGTGGACATCGACGACGGCTACGTCGATCCCGAGGTCGCCTGCCACGTGGTGCAGCGACTGGAGCGCGCCGGGGCTTCGGGCGTCATCCTGGAGGACCAGAAGCGACCGCGTCGCTGCGGACACGCGGACGGCAAACTGATCCTGCCCCTTGAGGAGTACCTGGAGAAGCTCGATCTGGTGCTGCGCAGCAGGCAGGACCTGCTCGTGGTGGCACGGACGGACGCCACGGAGGAGGCGGAGATCGTCCGGCGGGCCGCCGCCCTCGCGGAGACCGACGCCGACGTGATCCTCGTCGACGGGGTCAGGAGCGTCGACTGGATCCGCAGGATCCGGGCGGTCGTCGGCGACAAGCCACTCCTCTTCAACCAGATCGCGGGCGGCAAATCGCCGAGGCTTTCCCTGACCGAACTCTCGGAACTCGGCGTCGATATCGCCATCTACAGCACACCGTGCCTTTTCGCCGCGCACGGTGCGATCGACGGTGCGCTGGTCGATCTCAAATTGGCCGACGGTCGGCTGCCGGACACCAGGGAGACCGGAGCGGTCGGAGTGAAGGGTTCCACGGAACTCCTGGAGAAGAACATCAGCAGACACCACACCGACCGCCGACCGGTATCGGTGTAACCGCGGATCCTCTCTCGTGTCATCGAATTTCTTCCGGTCCGGAACCGGGCGCCATCGAATTCCGAGAAAAGGGCCCCTGGTGATGCGGGCCTCCGCGACGGGAGCTGTTGTCGCGGCGACCGCCGGCGTGCTGTGCGGCGGTGTCGCACCGACCGCGGCGGCGGCCACCCCCCTGGGCGTCCAGGACGACGAACGGCGACCGCCGGATCCCGTCGCCGGCCGGCACATCGGCCTCCTGGTGATCGACAACTCCTCGGCGGACTCTTGGCTGGAGGTCGATCGAACGCTCAACACACTGATCGCCAGCAGGGGTACGGCGGGCAGTGACCACGACGGGGGCGGTGGCGCGATCGACGTGCGGACCGGGGACGTCTCAGGATCCGATCCAGGGACCTGCCCTTGTCGGCCTTCTTCCTCAGGCGAGTGGATCGGGCAGATCGGACACCCGCCGCAGCAAGCCGAAAGCGGTGAATGACGTGACGTCGATGTCCTGGCTGCCGTCCTGGCCAGGCCGCCTGAGGAAGGCGGTCGACCCCTACGTGGCCGCCCTCCTCAGCACGGTCGCGCTCGCGGCGCTGCTGCCCGCGACCGGCCGGGCGGCCGTCGCCGTCGGCGGCGCCGCCGATATCGCCATCGGTCTGCTCTTCTTCCTCTACGGCGCCCGGCTCTCCACCCGCGAGGCGATGGACGGTCTGCGGCAGTGGAAACTCCACCTCGTGGTGGGGGCGAGTACCTTCGCGCTCTTCCCGCTGCTGGGTCTCGCCGCGCGCGCCCTCACCCCGTTCCCTCTCACCGGTCAGCTCTACACCGGTCTCCTCTTCCTGTGCGTCGTTCCCTCGACCGTCCAGTCGTCGATCGCCCTGACGTCCACGGCCCGGGGCAATGTCCCGGCGGCGATCTGTGCGGGAACGTACTCCAGCCTGGCCGGGATGGTCATCACGCCGCTGCTCGCGGCCTGGCTGATCGGATCCACCGTCAGTTTCTCGGCCGAGGGGCTGCTGTCCATCGCCACGCAGCTGCTGCTCCCCTTCGTCGCGGGGCAGTTGCTGCGCCGCTGGGTCGCCGGGTTCATCGGCCGGCACAAGAGGATGCTCGGCCTGCTCGACCGGTTCTCCATCCTGCTCGTCGTCTACACGGCCTTCAGCAGGGGCATGGCGGAAGGCATCTGGCAGCAGGTGACACCCGTGCGGCTGCTCGCCCTGCTGACCCTGGCCGGGACCCTGCTGGCGCTGGCTCTCGGGGTGACGTCCTACGCGGCGCGGCGCCTGGGATTCAGCCGGGAGGACCGCGTCACCATCGTCTTCTGCGGCTCGAACAAGAGCCTCGCGACGGGACTGCCGATGGCCGCCGTGCTGTTCGGGGGTTCGGCGGGGCTGGTGATCCTGCCCCTCATGCTCTTCCACCAGTTGCAGCTCATGGTGTGCGCGATCATCGCGGGGCGGTGGGCCCGCCAGCCGCTGGAAGCGGCGCCCGCACACGGAGCGCGCCTGCGCGTCGGAGATCCGGTCACCTGACGGGTGTGGTCGTCAGACGGCCCGGAAGGGCCCGGCGGACCCGGCTGCTTTTTCCCCGGCCATTCCCGTCCCGGCCATTCCCGTCCCGGCCATTCCCGTCCCGGCCATTCCCGTCCCGGCCACGACGGGCCGGCGGCGTGCCCTTGCCGGGCCGCCGCCGATCACCACCGTGCTCCGGTCTCCGAGGTCACCGCGTCGACGCTGCCGTCAGCGTCCTGGCCCCGACGCAGACGAGGCACAGAACCGTGCGGGCCTCCGTCTCGGAGGACGGACCCAGAAGCGATCCATGCCGGACCGAGCGGGGGGCGACGCGGACGTGGGAGTCGCAGACACCCGCGCCGCATCCCTGGCAGATGCCGACGGAGGGGGTGGCCTTTTCCTGGGTACGGCAGTCGAGACAGTGCATGAGGAACTTCCTAGCGGGGGATGGGGAGAGCCCCGGCGCGTACGTCGTGTGCCGGGGCGGTGATCCGATGACAAGCGGGGACGAGGACGACCGAGCCCGGGTTTCGACGCGAGACACCCAGCTGTGGCCCGGTCGCTCCGGAGAGCGACCGGCCGAGGTGCCGACGCGAGCGCGGTCGCCAGCTCGGAGCTCTGCCTGCGGCGGTGGAGGCAAGGGCCGCAAACCGATAATACGCGAGATAGGACACCCTAACGAGCAAAAATGTGCGGACTACATCACAGTGGGACAGACGAGATCACAGTGGGACAGAAGTGCCACAACATGCCGGGGCTCTCCCCGCAGGCCGGCGGCGGGGGTGCCCGCCGGTACGGGTCACCCGAGGGGCCGGGGGTGGCCTACGGGTCGGGGTCGGGCTCGGCGTCAGGGCCGCGCGTCATCGTGGCCGCAGACCCAGGCGAGCGCCGCCTGGACCCCCTGGATGTAGTCGCGCGGCACCGTGCGCTGCGTGGAGTCCTCCAACTGCGCCGCCGACGCGTCCACTTCGGCCGTCAGCAGGGACAGGTCGGGGGAGCCGTCAGCGCCGGCGCCCGTGATGGGCGCCGCGTCGCCGCGCCCGAGGGCCCACAGATAACCCGTCAGGGCGCCCCGGGAGAACTGTGTTTGCTGGGTCGTACCGGCTCCGACGGCCTCCAGCGCCCGGTACGTCTCCTCGACCTCGCTACGGGGCCTGATGCCCACGTTCTGTTCGCCGTGTGAATCTGCTTTGTACATGGTCATACCGTTACGTCTGTCCACTCCGCCCCCGCGCACTCCGGTAGGGCGTATTCCGGCACGAGCGTGGACCGGTACCGGCCAGGCGGTGTCGGAGCACGGTGAGGACACCGGCCGGCCGGTGTCCTGGCCTACCTCCGTGCGGCCCGGAGCGAGCGGAGGGGCGCCGGTCACCGCGCCGGTCACCGCGCCGGTCACCGCGCCGGTCACCGCGCCGGTCACTCCGCCGGGCGAAGAGCCGGGACCGCCCGGCGCGGCCGATTCCGAGGTGTGCCGCCGTACTGTCCCCGGGCTTCGCGCACGTGTCTCCCCGGCGCGGACGAGATCCGGACGGTGTCCCCGTCGAGCAGCGGTCGAGTAGCGGCCTTTTACCGGCTGGTGTCGAATGAGTCGGGCGAGCCTGATCCCCGTGAGGCGAGCCCTATTTTTCAGGAGTCCTCGTGGCTGTCGTACCGCTGACCGACATTCTGTCCGACGCCTTCGAGCGGCGTTACGGCGTGCCGGCCATCAATGTCTTCAACGATCTCACCCTGGAGGCCGTTCTCGCGGCCGCCGTGGAGAAATCCTCGCCGCTGATCGTGCAGACGTCCGTCAAGACGGTCAAGTCGATCGGCAGCGACGTGCTCCACGCGATGTGGACATCGATGACGGCCGGTATCGAGGTGCCTGTCACCCTGCACCTGGACCACTGCCCCGAGCGCGCGGTCATCACCGAGTGCCTGCGCCAGGGCTGGAACTCCGTGCTGTTCGACGCCTCGCGGCTGCCGGTGGAGGAGAACATGCGGCAGACGGTCGAGGTCGTCGCCGAGGCCCGCCGCCACGGTGCCCACGTCGAGGGGGAGATCGAGTCCATCACGGGTGTCGAGGACGGGATCGGCAGCGACAGCGCGGCCGCCCAGCAGAATCTGGACGTCGCTCTGGAGTTCCTCGAAACGACACGGGTCGACGTCTTCGCGCCCGCCATCGGAAACGCGCACGGTTCCTACAAACAGCTACCGGTCCTCGATTTCCAGCGGGTATCCGACATCGTGGCGGCCCACCCCCTGCCGATCGCCCTGCACGGCGGCAGCGGCCTCTCCGACGAGCAGTTCCGCGATCTCATCTCCCGTGGGTGCGCGAAGGTCAATATCTCGACCGCCCTCAAGGAGAAGTTCATGAAGTCGAATCTGGCCTTTCTGGAATCGGCCGCCGAGAAACAGAAATGGGATCCACCTTCCCTTTTCCGCGCCGTACGCCAGGACGTCATCGAGATGACCGGCTCTCTCATGACGCTCTTCGGCAGCGCCGGCCGGGCCGGGTGAGACCGTGCCCGCCCTCGTCTTCGACTGCGACGGCGTTCTCGCCGACACCGAGCGCTACGGGCATCTGCCCGCGTTCAACCAGACCTTCGAGGAATTCGGCCTCCCCGTGCGGTGGAGCGACCGTGACTACGCCGAGAAGGTGAAGGTCGGCGGGGGAAAGGAGCGTATGAAGACGCTCCTCACCCCCGCCTTCGTCGCCGAGGCCGGACTGCCCACCGATCCCGCCGCGCTCGACGACGAGGTCGCCCGCTGGCACCGGCGCAAGACCGAGATCTACACCGGGATCATCGCCGGGGGCGCCGTACCGCCCCGGCCCGGCGTGCGGCGGATCGCCGCCGAGGCCGACGCGGCGGGCTGGACCCTGGCCGTCGCCTCGACCTCGGCGGAGCCGTCCGTACGCAGCGTCCTCGATCTCGCCGCCGGCCCCGAACTCGCCGCGCGCTTCGGCGTGTTCGCCGGCGACATCGTCCCGCGCAAGAAGCCCGCTCCGGACATCTACGAGTTCGCCCTGGCTCACCTCGGGCTCGCCCCCTCCGACGTCATCGTGATCGAGGACAGCCACAACGGGATGCGGGCCGCGCTGGACGCGGGCCTGGGGTGTGTCGTCACCACCAGCGCCTACACGCGGCAGGAGGACTTCACCGGCGCGTTGCTGGTCGTGACGTCGCTGGGCGATCCCGTGCCGGTCGGGAACGGGACCGAGGAGATCACCGCGGAGGTGCTGAGCGACCCGCTCGGCTGGGACGCCCGTCCCTTCCTCCGGCTCGCCGACCTGGAATTCCTGCTCGCCGCCGCCCCCCGCACGGACTGACGTCGCACGTATCGACGTCACGCTCACGCCGGTCAGGAGAGACACATGACATCGACATCAGGCAGTGATCTCGAGTTCGTCGTCAGATCCATCGCCCAGACCGCGGTCGACAACGAACAAGCGTTCAGCGAACTCGACGCCGTCGTGGGGGACGGGGACTTCGGGTACTCGCTGGCGCGGGGCTTCGAGATCGTTCTCGCCGACTGGGACTCGTTCGACCGCGACACCCCGTCGGCCTTCCTGAAGCAGGTGGCCCAGGTGATCATCAAGCGGGTCGGCGGGACCTCCGGGCCGCTGTGGGGTACGGCGTGCCTGCGGGCCGCCGGGGCGGTCAACGAGCGGACCGAGCTCGGCGGTACGGACGCGGTCGCCATGCTGCGCGCCGCCGCCGAGGGCATCAAGCTGCGGGGCAAGTCGGATCTCGGCGACAAGACGCTGCTGGACGCGCTGATCCCGATGACCGACGCGCTGGAGAACGCGGTGAACAGCCGTGAGGCCCCGGCGGACACCTCCGCCGGGCTGGCCGCGGTCGCGGCCTCGGCGGCCCGTACCGCCGCCGACGCGACCACCCCGATGCAGGCCATGCGTGGCCGGCCGAGCTACACGGGGGAGCGCAGCATCGGCTCCCCGGACGCGGGAGCCGTGGCGATCGCCGTCATGGCGGAACGCCTCGCCGACGCATGGGCCTCCCGCACCTGACCGCGCCCCGTGCCGCCGGCGTCCGACCCCGCTCGCCGGCCCGGTGCGCCGGCGTCCGGCCCGCCCGCCGCCCCGGACCGACTCCGTCCCCGGCGCCCTCACCGTACGCAGAGACCTAGGAGCCCCCGCATGAAGAAGTTCGTCAACGACCCGAAGAACTTCGTCCCGGAGATGCTGCAGGGGCTGGCCCTGGCCAACCCCGACACCCTCCGGTACGTCCCCGAGTACAACATGATCGTGCGCGCCGACGCCCCACGGGCGGACAAGGTCTCCATCGTGCAGGGATCGGGATCCGGACATGAGCCGGCCCACGCCATGACCGTCGGCAGGGGAATGATCGACGCCGCGTGCCCGGGCGACATCTTCTCCGCGCCGCCCACCGACTACGTCTACGAGACGGTCAAGCAGGTCGCTTCGCCCAAGGGCGTCCTGCTGCTGGTCAACAACTACACGGGCGACCGCATGGCCTTCGAGATGGCCGAAGAACTCTCGCAGGCCGACGGGCTCAACGTCCGTACGCTGTTCGTCGACGACGACGTGTCCGTCCAGGACTCCACGTACACCGTCGGCCGCCGCGGGGTGGCGGGCAACTTCTTCGTCATGAAGGCCACGGGCGCCGCGGCCGAACGCGGCGCCGATCTCGACGAGGTGCACCGCATCGGCGAGAAGGTCAACTCCGTGACCCGCACCATGGGCATGGCCCTCACCGCGTGCACGCCGCCGGCCAAGGGCTCCCCGCTCTTCGACCTGCCCGACGACGAGATCGAGATGGGGGTCGGCATCCACGGTGAGCCGGGCCGGCGGCGCGAGAAGCTGCAGCCCGCCGACGCGATCGTGCGGGAACTCGTCACCGCGGTCGTCGACGACCTGCCCTACACCTCCGGCGACGGCGTCGCCCTGATGGTCAACGGCCTGGGCGGCACCCCGATCGGCGAGCTGTACCTGGTGTACGGGCTGGCCCACAAGCAGCTCACCGACCGGGGCATCGAGATCCGCCGCAGTTATGTGGGCGAGTACTGCACCTCGCTCGACATGGCCGGCGCGTCCATCACCCTGGTCCGCCTGGACGACGAGATCTCCGAGCTGCTCGCGGACCCGGCCGAGATCCCGATGCGCGTCTTCTGACGGCGCGCGGACGCTCCGGCCCCGGGAGACCCGGAGCCGGAGCGGCGGTCGGACGGCGGATCCGTCACGCTCCGGCGGGAGCGCAGGCGGCGACGAAGGCGGCGAAACGGTCCAGCGCCTCGTCGATCAGCTCCGGCGCGAGCCCGCTGCACGACAGCCGCAGCCGGCGCAGCGGCTCCGTACCGCTGTAGAAGTGGCGCAGCGGTGTCCACAGCACCCGGTGGTCGCGGGCGGAGCGCTCCAGCACCTCGTCCGTGACATCGAACGGCACCTGGACGACGACGAAGAAACCGCCCTCGGGCGTCGTCCACGTGACGGGTGACGGCGGCGGGAACCGGCGGGCCAGCCCGTCCAGCATGAGCGTCAGATTGCGCCGGTAGACCTCGCTCTCCCGCTCGTTGGCGCCGCGCAGGCTGCCTCCGTACTCCAGCAGCCGGCCGCCCACCACCGCCTGTGCGATCGGTGAGGTGTTGACCGTGACCATGCTCTTGGCCCGCGCCACGTGGTCGGCCAGGTACACCGGCCCGCCCCCGGCGCTCTCCTCGACGAGCTGGTCGGCCACCACATAACCCACCCTGGCACCGGGGAAGATCGTCTTGGACAGCGAGCCCAGGTAGACGACCCGGCGGTGGGTGTCCAGCGCCTTGAGGGTCGGCAGCCGCTCCCCGTCCAGCGGGAACAGGCTGTACGGGTTGTCCTCCAGCAGCAGGATGTCCTCGCGCCGGGCGAGGTCGAGCAGTTCACCGCGCAGGGACACCGGCATGCGGATCCCGGTCGGGTTGGCGAAGTCCGGTACGAGGTAGCAGGC
Organism: Streptomyces sp. NPDC051569; assembly: GCF_044454085.1. Taxonomy (NCBI): domain Bacteria; kingdom Bacillati; phylum Actinomycetota; class Actinomycetes; order Kitasatosporales; family Streptomycetaceae; genus Streptomyces; species Streptomyces sp. NPDC051569. The sequence goes on along the minus strand of NZ_JBITDJ010000023.1, from coordinate 83,949 downwards.
GCGGGGCCGCAGCCCGGCGGCGCGGGCCTCGCGGATCTGCCGCGTGAGGTCGTCGAGGTCGATCCCCCGCGGACCGTCGGCGACCGGCAGGACCGCCATGTCCAGCAGCCGCGCGGCGCCGGTGGCTCCGACGTACGCGGGAGTCACGGCCAGGAGTACGTCACGCTCGTCGCGGCGCAGAGTGCGCAGGGTCAGGAAGAGCGCCTCCTGACAGCCGGCCGTGATGACGATCGACTCCGGGTCGACGGCGATGGACTCGTCGGTCGCCAGATGCGCGGCGATCAGCTCGTGCACGATGCCCTTGGTGCGCCCGTACTGCAGCAGGGTGCGCCGGACCTGTTCCTCGGTGAATCCGCGGTCCGTGCGCAGATGATCGCAGAACAGCCGCAGACAGCGATGGACGTCCTCGACGTCGTAGAACCCCTCGTGCGGGGTGCCCGCCGCCAGGGACAGCGCCTCGGGGTGGCGTCCCGCGATCTCGTTGAGGAAATTCATCGCGGACAGCAGGGGATCGCCCACCGCCCCGTGCAGGTCGTCGACGGCGAAGTCGGCGCCGGCGCCCCGCTCCGGGGATGTCACCACGGGTGACACCGGCGCCGTCATCGGGCACCGCCAGGAATGGGCCCGGCCGGGGCGCCCGGTCCGGGTACGGACCGCAACCGCGCCACAGCGGCCAGATCCGGGCAGCCGGACAGGGCCATGGCGTGCTCCAGCTCTTCGCCGAACAGCCGCAGTACACGCGCCGCTCCCTCGCCGCCCGCCGCGCCGAGTCCCCACAGGACCGGACGGCCGAGCAGGACGCCGGAGGCGCCCAGCGCGAGGGCCTTGAGTATGTCCGTACCGCTGCGGACACCGCTGTCGAGCAGCACCTCGCACCGCCCGGCGACCGCCTCGGCCACCGCGGGCAGCGCCCGCAGACTGGGCAGCGCCCCGTCGAGCTGACGGCCGCCGTGGTTGGAGACGACCAGCGCGTCGACCCCGCACCGTACGGCGCGGCCGGCGTCGGCCGGGTCCAGGATGCCCTTCAGGATCAGCGGCATGCTGGTCCGCTCCCGCAGCCACTCGATGTCGGCCCAGCTCAGCGAGGGGTCGACGAGTGTCGCGGTCTGCGCGGCGATCTCGCTGTCCCCCGGCAGACCGGTGCCGGTGCCGGCCCGGCCGTCGTCATGGCGCTCGAAGTGCGCCGCCGTCACGCCGTCGGGCAGGGTGAAACCGCCGCGTAGGTCGGCCGGACGGCGCCCCATCCGGGGGGTGTCGACGGTCAGCATCAGCGCCGCGCAGCCCGCTGCCTCCGCGCGCCGCACCAACTCCATCGTGCGCTCCCGGGAGCGCATCCAGTACAGCTGGAACCAGAGGGTGCCGCCGACGGCGGCGATCTCCTCCACGGTGTGGCTGCTGAACGTGGAGACGGTGAACGGTACGCCGCTGTCGCGGGCCGCCTCGGCCACCGCCAGTTCGCCGCCCTCGTGCACGGCGCGCTGGTAGGCCATGGGGGCCACCGCGACCGGCAGGTCACTCGGCCGGCCGAGCAGCCGGCCGGCGGCGCTGGTGGCCGACACGTCGGCCAGCACCCGGGGAACGAGGTGGACCTGATCGAAGGCCGCCCGGTTGGCGCGCAGGGTGAGCCCGTCGCCGGCCGCCCCGTTGACGAAGCCCTGGACGGCGCCGGACAGCATCTGGGCCGCCGGCCCCTCCGCGTCCGCCGGGGTGACCATGGAGTCCAGCACGGACGGGGCCACCGACGGGGACGCGGAGGGAACGCCGGACGGCGAGGAGGACGACGTCACCGTCCGGACTCCGCGGACTCCTGCGCGGACTCCTGCGTCTCGTCGCGCTCGGCCTGGACCGCTTCGTACAGCGCCTTGACGTTGCCGCCGCCGAAGGTGTCGGCGCCGATGCGCTCGATGACCTCGAAGAACAGCGTGCGCTTGGGGTGCTTGGTCCGGGTGAAGATCTGATACAGCTGGCCCGCGTGGTCCTCGTCGGCGAGGATCCCGTCGGCCTGCAGCTCGTCGATCGAGTGCCGGTCGAGGTCCAGCCGCGTCCGCAGACGGTCGTAGTAGGTGGCGGGGGTCTTCAGGAACTCGATACCGCGCTCACGCAGGTCGGCGACCGACGTGACGATGTCCTCGGTGGCGAACGCCAGGTGGTGCACACCGCCGCTGCCGTGCCGCTCCAGGAAGTCGCCGATGTGGCCGGCGTCGTAGGCCGGGTCCGGGGCGAGCACGGTGAAGGTCAGGTCGCCCGCCGGGCTGCGGACCGCCTTGGAGTCCATCGCCTCGGTGCCCTGGACCATCAGCTCCTCGTACACGCCGTGGTAGCCGAAGACCTCCTCGTAGTACGCGGTGCTCTTGCCCAGCTCGCCCGGCCGGACCGTGACCGCGACATGGTCGAGCACGGTCAGCGCGGGCATCCCGGCCGGAGCCGGCCCCAGGTCGGCGACCTGGACGAAGCCGGGCAGCGGTCCCAGGTCACCGGCGCGGTCGGCGGGGCGCTGCACGAGGGTGTGCCGCACGTCGTCGAAACCGGCCGCCAGGACCGCGGTGACGTAGCCGTCCCGCTCGACGGGTCCGGCCAGCGGTACGGCGGACAGCTCGACCGCCGCGTGGAACGCCGCGCGGGTGTCCGGGGTGCTGAGCGCGATGTCGCCGATGCCGTCGCCGTGCCGGGCGACGAACGCCGCGGCCGGGTGGGCCTCGTCGATCGCCTCGGTCATCACCAGGACGATGTCACCCTGCCGCAGGGCGACGGAGCGGCTCGCGCCCTGCGGGCCGCCACGCTCGGCGGTCGCGAAAATCTGGAACCCGTAGCTGTTCACGAAGTCCGCCGCGGCGGCCCGGGCGTCGGCTGTGTATATCTCCACATGGCTGACGCGCAGGGTGTCGGCTGTCGTGTTCACTGCCACTGTCTTTCTCTTCCTTCGAAATGCGGATCGGTGCGGTGTCGCGGATCGGTGCGGTGTCGCGAATCGGTGCGGTGTCGCGGGTCGGTGCGGTGTCGCGGTGCCGTCGACGGCTCAGCTGTCCCGGTCCATGAGGTCGACCAGGCTCTTGGGACGCATGTCCGTCCAGTTCTCCTCGACGAAGGCGAGGCTCTCGTCGCGGCCGCCGGCCTCGCGGGCGATGGTCCACCCGGCGGGGACCTCGGCGAAGACGGGCCACAGGGAGTACTGGGCCTCGTCGTTGACCAGGACCAGGTACTGCGCGTCGGCGTCCTCGAAGGGGTTGCTCATCGTTCTGCTCCGTTCACGGTGGGGGACAACTCGGGGGACTGTGCGTGGATCGCGTCCAGCCGGTCCGCGATGACGCGGCCGATCTCGGCGATCGGTTCGGGAAGGGTCATGTCGTGATGGGAGGCCGCGACCGGACGCACCTCGATGCGGCCGCTCACGTACGGCGCCCAGGCCTCGGCACCGGGAGCACCGGGCTCCCGGCCCAGTTCGGCGGTGAACAGCAGCACATCACCGTCGAAGCGGCCGGGTACGTGCCCCCGCATCAGCTCGGCGTGGTTGGCGGACACCCGGGGCAGCGCCTCGATGGTGTGCTCGCCGACCTCGGCGAGCGCCGCGCCGTCGCGGCGCAGGATCTCCCGGGCGGTCGCCGCGTCCAGCCGCGCTCCATCGGGCAGTTCCGGCACCTCGTGGCCGAGGAAGCCGAGCAGTTGGGCGAGGATGTCGCCGTCCTGCGGTCCCTCGCCCGGCTCGCCGGCGGCGGGCGGGTACGCGTCCAGCAGGACGAGCAGCGCCACCCGCTCGCCCGACTCGCCGAGCTGCCGCGCCATTTCGTGGACGACCAGACCGCCGAAGGACCAGCCCAGCAGATGGTAGGGCCCCTCGGGCTGGACCGCGCGGATCCGTGCCAGGTAGTCCTCGGCCATCTCGCCGATCGAGTGCGGCAGTTCCCCGGGACGGGCCAGGCCCCTGGCCTGCAGGCCGTAGAGCGGCTGGTCCTCGCCGAGCTCCGGGATGAGACCGGAGTACGTCCAGCTCAGCCCGACCGACGGGTGCACGGCGAACAGCGGTGGCCGCCCGCCCGTGGTCCGCAGCGGCAGCAGGACCTCCAGCGCGCCGTCGGAGAGGGAGCCCGTCCGCTCGCCGCCGGGCCGCTCCGCGCGCAGCCGGTCCGCGATCCCCGCCGGAGTGGGGGTGTCGAACAGGGAGCGGATGCCGAGGTCGGCGCCGAGGTCGGACCTGACCCGCCCCGCGAGCCGGACCGCGAGCAGGGAATGACCTCCCAGGTCGAAGAAGCTGTCGTCGGGCCCCACCTCCGGGACCCCGAGCACCTCCGCGAACAGCTCGCAGAGCGTCCGCTCCTCGGCGTCGCGCGGAGCCCGGCCCGTGGCCGAGGAGGAGAACCGGGGCGCGGGCAGCGCCTTCCGGTCCAGTTTTCCGTTCGCGGTCAGCGGCAGCGCGGGCAGCGACACCACGGCGGCGGGCACCAGATGGTCCGGCAGGAGCGCCGCGAGGTACCGGCGCAGCTCAGCCACATCGGCCGTCTGTCCGGCCGTCTCCCCGGCGGCTCCTCCGGTGGGTTCCCCGCTCGGCGGCACGGCGTAGGCGACCAGACGTGCCTCACCGCGCTCGTCCCGGCGGACGACGACCGACGCCTGGGAGACCCCCGGGTGCGTCAGCAGCGCTGCCTCGATCTCGCCCGGCTCGATCCGGACACCGCGTATTTTCACCTGCTGGTCGGAGCGGCCCTGGTACTCCAGGACACCGTCGGCACGCCACCGGGCGAGGTCGCCGGTGCGGTACATCCGGCCGCCCGCGCCGTCCGGATCGTACGGGTCCGCCAGGAAGCGTTCCGCGGTCAGCGCCGGCCGGTCGTGGTAGCCACGGGCCAGCTGGATGCCCGCCAGGTACAGCTCGCCGACCGTGCCCGGCGGCACCAGGCGCAGCGCGGCGTCCAGGACGTAGACGCGGGTGTTCCACACCGGACGGCCGATCGGCACCGGGCCGTCGTCACCCCGCGCGCACTCCCAGTACGTCACGTCGACGGCCGCCTCGGTCGGTCCGTAGAGGTTGTGCAGGGGCACGTCCAGTACGGAGTGGAAGCGCCGCACCAGCTCCGCGGGCAGCGCCTCGCCACTGCACACCACACGGCGCAGGCCGGTGCATCCGGCCGCGGCGGGCTCGTCCAGGAAGGCCGCCAGCATGGACGGGACGAAGTGCGCGGTGGTGACGCGCTCGGTACGGATCAACTCCGCCAGATAGGAGGGATCGCGGTGCCCGTCGGGCCGGGCCACGACCAGGGTCGCGCCGGTGATCAGCGGCCAGAACAGCTCCCACACCGATACGTCGAAGCCGGTGGGGGTCTTCTGGAGCACCCGGTCCCCGGGCCGCAGGCCGTACTCCGACTGCATCCAGCGCAGCCGGTTCACGATCGCCTCATGGGTGACCGCCACGCCCTTGGGACGGCCGGTGGAACCCGAGGTGTGGATGATGTACGCGGTGTTGCGCGGGTCCACCGTCGCCGGCGGCGCCGGCTCGCCGGCCGCCGTGCCGTCGGCGGCGTCCCCGGCGTCCCCGGCGTCCCCGGCGTCGATCCCGATGACCCGGAGGCCCTCGGGCAACGCCATGGCCGGGGTGGCGGGTGTGGTCAGCACGCACACCGGATCCGTGTCGGCGAGCAGCATGGCCAGACGCTCCGCCGGATTCCCCGGGTCGACCGGCACATAGGCGGCGCCCGTCTCCAGGACCGCCAGCAGCGCCACGATCAGCTCCGTGGAGCGCGGCACGGCCACGGCCACCCGGGTCTCGGGACCGGCCCCGAGTCCGCGCAGCTTCCTGGCCAGCAGGCTTGCCCGGGAAGCGAGCTGACGGTAGGTCAGCCGGTCGCCCTCGAAGGCGACGGCTTCCGCGTCCGGGGTGCGTACGGCCTGGGCCGCGAGCAGCTCCGGCAGCGTGGCCGGCTCCGTGCGCACCGAGGTGTCGTTCCACGCGGCCAGCACCTGGTGGCGCTCCCGCGCGCCGAGGACGTCGACGGAGGCCACGGTCCTGGTGTGGTCGTCGGCCAGCACCTTCAGCACGCGGTCGAGCCGCGACCCGATCTCCGCGATCGTCCGCTCGTCGAAGAGGCCGCGCTGGTAGGCGAGCCGCAGGGTGAGGCCGCCTCCCTGGGTGACGATCAGGCTCAGCGGATAGTGGGTGGCGTCCCGGCCCTGGGTGCTCACCAGCCGCGGCCCGTCGCCGGCCCCGGGCGTGCCGGGAGCCACGGGATAGTTCTCGAAGACGACGAGCGTGTCGAACAGGCGGGGCAGTCCCGCCAGTCGCGTGGTCTCGCTGAGCCCGAGATGCTGGTGGGCCATCAGGCCCGACTGCGCGTCCTGGAGTCGCAGGAGTACGTCCAGCACCGTCTCGGCCGGGTCGAGGGCGGCGCGTACCGGCAGGGTGTTGATGAAGAGGCCGACCATGGACTCGATGCCGGGGATCTCCGGCGGGCGGCCGGCGACGGTGGCGCCGAAGACGACGTCCTGGCCTCCGGTGAGCTGGGACAGCAGCAGCGCCCAGGCGCCCTGGACCACCGTGTTCAGTGTCAGGCCGTGCTCACGGGAGAGCAGGCGCAGGGCCTCCTCGGTGTCCCGCTCCACCACGAGGTCCAGCCGGGCCGGCTCCGCCGCCGCGGCGTCCGCCGCCGCGCCGGGCGCGAGCAGGGTGGGGCCGTCGAGACCGGCCAGCTCGGCCGACCAGGCGGCCCGCGCCGCGTCCGCGTCCTGTGCGGCGACCCAGGTCAGATAGTCGCGGTACGGCGTCGCGCGCGGCAGGACCGTGTCCGATCCGTCCGCCGCGTACAGCGCGAACATCTCCCGGATCAGGACGGGCATCGACCAGCCGTCCAGCAGGATGTGATGGGCCGTCAGGATCAGCGTATGCCGTTCGTCGCCGAGCCGGGCCAGCGCGACCCGGATCAGCGGAGGACGGGACAGGTCGAACCGTACGGTCCGCTCCTCGGCGGCGATCCGGTCCACCGCCGGCTGCCGCCCCTCCTCGGGCAGCGCGGACAGGTCCTCGCCACGCCAGGGCATGCCGGTCTCGCCGGGGACGACCTGGACCGGCGTGCCCGCCGTGTCGTGCGTGAAGGCGGAGCGCAGATTCGGGTGGCGGCGCAGCAGCGCCGCCCAGACCCGGCGCAGGACGTCCTCGTCCAGCGGGCCTTCCAGGTCGAGCTGGGCCTGCGCGGTGTAGACGTCGGTGGCCTGCCCGGCCAGCAGGGCGTGGAAGAGGAAGCCCTCCTGGAGCGGTGAGAGCGGCAGGACGTCCGTGAGGCCGGGGTAGCCGGCCTCCAGGCGGTCGACCGCCTGCTGGTCCAGCGGCGCCAGCGGGAAGTCCGACGGTGTGTGGCCGGTGGCGGGCGACGCCACGAGGGACTCCAGCGCGGTTCGCCACAGTCCGGCCAGCTCCCGCACCTCGTCCCCGCTCAGCAGCCCCCCGGCCCACGACCAGGTCGCGGAGAGCGCGGGGCCGTCCTGACCGTCCAGGGTGACCGCGTTGATCTCCATCGCGTGCGCCAGCGGGACGTCGGGGGCGGAACCGGTGCCGGACAGGTCGGCGCCGTGCGCCATCGTCCAGTCCGACGTCCCGCCGTCCGTCCCGTGACCGGCTCCGGACGCCACCCGGCCCAGGTAGTTGAAGCCGATCTGCGGCTGGGGGCGGTCGGCGAGCAGGGCGCCGGTACGCGGGTTCAGGTACCGCAGCAGGCCGTAGCCGATGCCCTGCGCGGGCACCGCCCGCAGCTGCTCCTTGACCCGCTTGACGGCGTCCGCGGGACGGTCCTGACCCGTGTCCAGCCGGACCGGGTAGAGGCTGGTGAACCAGCCGACCGTACGCGACAGGTCGACGCCGTAGCGTTCTCCCGCCCGGCCGTGGCTCTCCAGGTCCACCAGCACGCCATGGTCCGTCCCGGCGCCGCGCGTCCGCCGCCACTGCCGTACGGCGACGGTCAGCGCGCCCAGCAGTACGTCGTTCACGCTGCCGTGGAAGGCCGCCGGAACGGTGGACAGCAGGGCCGTCGTGATGTCCTGCGGCAGGGTGACCGTCAGCCGCTCCGCCGTGCTCGCGGTGTCCCGGGCCGGGTCGAGTGCCCGGCTGCCCAGCGGCGGCTCGGGGGCCGCCGACGCCTCGGTCCAGTAGGCGAGTTCGCCCGCCGGGCCGGGGCTCCCGGCGCCGTCCTGGGCGTCGTCGTGGAGCAGCTGGGCCCAGCGCCGGAAGGAGGTGGGGACCGGGTCCAACTGGACCGGCCGGCCGGCCGTCAGGGCCTCCCATGCCTCCTTCAGGTCCGGCAGCAGGATGCGCCAGGACACGCCGTCGACCGCCAAGTGGTGGATCACCACGAGTAGTTGGCCGGGAGTCCGCGTCCCCGCGTCGAACCACACCACCTGTGTCATCGCGCCCGAGCCGGGCGCCAGACGGTCCACCGCCGCCGTCGCCTCGGCGGACAGCAGGGCCGCCGTCTCCCGCTCGTCCAGCGAGCTGATGTCGACCCGGCGTACGCACGCCGCCGCGTCGGCGGAACCGCGCTCGCCGACGGACAGTTCCTGATCGCCCGTCAGCCGCAGCCGCAGGACGTCGTGATGGTCCAGCAGGGCCTGGACGGCGCCGGTCAGCCGGTCCTCGTCGAGGCCGGCCGGGACGTGGACCAGGACGGACTGCTGGAACCCGGCCACCGAACCGCGCCAGTCGCGCAGCCAGTGCATCACCGGGGTGCGGGCGACCGGACCGGTCCCGTCCGCGCCGTGGGCCGGCGCGGCCGTGGCCCCGTCGTCGTCCGTACCGCAGACAGCTGCCAGCGCGGCCACCGTCTGCTGCTCGAAGACGTCACGCGGGGTGAGGACGATGCCCGCCCGGCGGGCCCGGCTGACCAGCTGGATCGACATGATGCTGTCGCCGCCCAGCGCGAAGAAGCCGTCGTCCACGCCGACCTCGGGCACCCGCAGCACCTCCACGAAGAGGTCGCGCAGCACCTTCTCCAGCGCGCTGCCCGGGGCCCGGCCGCCGCCCGGCGCCGCGAAGCCGGGGACCGGCAGGGCAGCCCGGTCCACCTTCGCGTTCGCCGTCAGCGGGAGCGTGTCGAGCAGCATGATCTCGGAAGGGACCATGTACTCCGGCAGCCGCTCGGCGACCCGCCGCCGCAGCAGTTCGGTGTCCGGGGCGTGGCCCGGCGCGGGCACCACGTAACCGACCAGGTGCTTGCCGCCCGAGGGCGCCCTGTGCACCACGACCACGGCGTCGGCCGCCTCGTCGAGCCCGCCCAGCACCGTCTCGACCTCGCCCAGTTCGATCCGGAAGCCCCGGATCTTCACCTGCGCGTCGGCCCGCCCGATGAACTGCAGGAGGCCCTCGGCGCTCCAGCGCACCAGGTCCCCGGTCCGGTACATCCGCTCACCGGCCGCGCCGTACGGGTTGGCGACGAACCGCTCGGCGGTCAGCGCCGCCCGGCCCAGATAGCCGCGCGCGAGGGCGTTCCCCGCGAGGTACAGCTCGCCGGCCGCACCGGGAGCCACCGGCCGCAGCGTGCTGTCCAGCACGTAGGCCCGCATGCCGTCACGGGCCCGCCCGATCGGCACACTGCCCGCGACCTCCGCCGCCTCACGCATCGTGTGCTGGGTGGCGAAGAGGGTGATCTCGGTCGGACCGTAGATGTCCGTGACGACGATCCCCGGGCAGGCGTCCAGGACGCGCCGTACCGACGCGGCGGAGACCACGTCACCACCGGTCAGCACCTCGCGCACGGTGCTCAGGACGCCGGGGTCCTCCTCGGCGACGACCCGGAACAGACCGGCCGTCAGCAGCAGTGAGGTGACCCCGTGCTCGCGGACGACCCGGCCGATGACCGTCACGTCCGGCTCACCGGGCGGCGCCACCACGATCTGCCCGCCGTTCAGCAGCGGCATCCACAGCTCGTACGTGGCGGGGTCGAAGCCGTACGGCGAGTGCATCAGCACCCGGTCCGGCGCACGGTCCTCGTCGTGGCCGCGCCAGCGGCGGTCGGTGGCCAGGCCGACCACACCGCGGTGGGAGATCTCCACGCCCTTGGGCTCGCCGGTCGATCCGGAGGTGAACATCACGTACGCCGCGCTGTCCGGGTGCGTGCGCACCGTCGCCGGCGTCGCCGATGTCGCCTCGTCGCCGCGCGGATCGTCGTCGACGGTCAGGACACGCTCGGCTTCGAGGTGCTCCCCGACGGACGCGACGCCGTCCCACACCAGGACGGAGATCCCGCCCCGCTCCATCATCGAGCGCAGCCGGACGGCCGGGAGCCGGGCGTCCAGCGGCACATAGGCCGCGCCGGCCTTCAGTACCGCCAGCACCGCCGTCACCACGTCGGGCGAGCGCTCCAGCAGGAGCGCCACGCGGTGCTCCGTGCCGGTGCCGGCGCCGACACCGGCGCCGGTGAGCCGCGCCGCCAGCCGGTCGGAGCGTTCGTCCAGCTCACGGTAGGTCCACGTACCGCCGTCCCAGCGGACGGCCACCGCCTCCGGGGTGCGGGCCGCCTGCGCGGCGAACGCCTCGGGGACGCTCACCCCCGGGTCGCGCGCTCCGGCGGTGTTCCAGGTGTCGGTGCCGTTCCATTCGACCAGCACCCGGTGCAGCTCGCCCGGCGTCAGGACGTCGACGCTGCCGACCGCCGCCGACGGGTCCCCGGCGAGGGTGCCCAGCAGCCGTACGAAGCGCTCCGCGAGCAGCGGTACGTCCTGCGGGAACAGCCGCGGGGTGTAGTGGAACCACAGCCGCAGCCGGTCGTCGTCCAGCCCGGCGGCGATCGTCAGCGGGTAGTGCGTACCGTCGTCGAACTCCCGCCCGGTGACGGCGAGTCCGTCCTCGGACACCGCGGCGCCCCCGTCGGACGGGTAGTTCTCGAAGACCACGAGCGTGTCGAACAGGCTCGGGTGCCCGGCCAGCCGGTTGACCTCGCTCAGCCCGAGGTGCTGGTGCGCCATCAGACCGGCCTGGGTGCGCTGGAGCCGCCGCAGCAGCCCGAGCACCGGCTCCGCCGGGTCGAGAACGGTCCGTACCGGCAGGGTGTTGATGAAGAGTCCGACCATGGACTCGATGCCGGGGATCTCCGGCGGCCGTCCGGCGACCGTGGCGCCGAAGACGACGTCCTGCCGCCCGGTCAGCCGCCCCAGCAGCAGCGCCCAGGCGCCCTGCACGGCCGTGTTCAGCGTCAGACCGTGTTCCCGCGCCAGCCGGCGCAGGTTGGCCAGGGTCTCCTCCGGTACGTCGGCCACGAAGTGCGCCGGTACGGAGCCGGCGTCCACGGCCGGGTTCGGCTCGGGCGCCAGCAGGGTGGGCCCGTCGAGACCGGCCAGCTCCGCCGACCACGCGTCCCGGGCCGTGTCCCGGTCCCGCCCGGCCCGCCAGGCCAGGTAGTCGCGGTACGGGGTGACGCGCGGCAGGGCGGCGTCCGAGCCGTGCGCCGCGTAGAGCGCGAACAGCTCCCGCGCCAGGACCGGCATCGACCAGCCGTCCAGGATGATGTGGTGGTGCGTGAGGACCAACCGGTGCCGGTCCTCGCCGAGCCGGGCCAGCGCGACCCGGATCAGCGGCGGACGCGCCGGATCGAAGCGGCGGTCCCGCTCCCCGGCGGCCAGCCGGGCCGACTCCCGTTCCCGGGCGGCCTCCGGCAGATCCGACAGGTCGACCGTACGCCAGGGCAGCTCGGCGTCCGAGAGGACGACCTGGACCGGATCACCGGCGAGGTCGTGCACGAACGCGGAGCGCAGGTTCGCGTGCCGCCGCAGCAGCGCGGCCCACGCCCGGCGCAGCACCGCCTCGTCCAGCGGTCCCGTCAGGTCGAGACGCAGCTGCGGTGTGTAGACGTCCGCGGCCTCCTCGTCGTACACCGTGTGGAAGAGCAGCCCTTCCTGGAGCGGGGAGAGCGGCAGGACGTCCTCCAGCCCCGGATGGCGCTCCTCCAGCGCTTCGACGTCCGCCTGGCCCAGCGAGACCAGCGGGAAGTCCGACGGGGTGTGCCCGCCCTCACCCCGCCCGGCCGCCCCGGCCAGCTCGGTCAGCGCCGCGAACCACAGCTCCGCCAGTTCACGCACCTCGTCCTCGGCCAGCACCCCGCCGGCCCAGGTCCAGGTCGCGGAGAGCACCGGGCCTCCGGACCGCTCCTCGGTGATCGCGTTCAGCTCCACGGCGTGCGCCAGCGGAACCGCCGCGGCGGCGCCCTCCGGCGCCGTGCCCGGCTGCTCCAGCAGGGCCCACGCCCCGCCGGTCCGCGCGGCCACCCGGCCCAGGTAGTTGAAGCCGATCTGCGGCCGGGCGGCCCCGGCGAACAGCGGCGCGGTCTCCGCGTTCAGGTAGCGCAGCAGGCCATGGCCCAGCCCGTCCCCGGGCACCGCGCGCAACTGCTCCTTGATCCGCTTGACGGCGTCCGCGGGCTCCGCGTCCCCGGCGTCCAGCAGCACCGGATGCACCTTGGTGAACCAGCCGACGGTACGGGACAGGTCCGCCCCGCCGTCCCCGGCGTCCCGGCCGTGCCCCTCCAGGTCGACCAGCAGGGGGCCGCGCGCGGCCGCGTCGCCGCGGCCTTCCCGCCAGCGCCGCACCGCGACGGCGAGCGCGCCCAGCAGAACATCGTTCATACCGCCGCGGAACGCGGCCGGGACCTCGGCCAGCAGCGCCGAGGACGTCCCGGCCGGCAGGGTCAGCGTCAGATGGCGTGCCGTCGCCGCGGTGTCGGCGGCCGGGTCCGGCGGACGCGTCCCGAGCACCGGCTCGGCCACCCGTCCCAGCGCTTCCCAGTGCGGGAGTTCGGCCCGCAGTTCCGGCGCGGCCGCCCGCTCCTGGAGCAGCGCGGCCCAGCGCCGGAAGGAGGTGCGGACCGGGTCCGGAGCGGCCGGCCGGCCCTCCGTCACGGCCTCCCACGCCTCCCGGAGATCGGGCAGCAGGATGCGCCAGGAGACCCCGTCCACCGCGAGGTGATGGACCACCAGCAGCAGCCGTCCGGTGGCTCCGGGGCCGCCGTCGAACCACACCGCCTGCACCATCACACCGGACTCCGGCGCGAGCCGGGCCACCGCCGCGCGCGTTTCCCGGGCCACGACGGCGTCGGCCTCCTCCTCCGTCACCGGGCCCAGGCCGACCCGGCGCAGCAGGGTCCGGGCCGCCACCGCTCCCCGGTCCGCGACGGTCAGCCGCCAGCCGGACCCGTCATCGGTGAGCCGCAGGCGCAGCGCGTCGTGATGGTCGAGCACCGCCTGCAGCGCACCGGCGAGCCGGCCCTCGTCGAGCCCGGCCGGGACCCCGACCAGTACCGACTGCTTGAATCCGGCCGCGGAACCGCGCCAGTCGCGCAACCAGTGCATCACCGGGGTGAGCGCGACGGGCCCGGTGCCGTCGTCCTCGGCCCCCGTCGCCCCGTCACCCGCCCCGTCACCCGCCCCGTCACCCGGCTCGTCGGCGCACACGGGCGCCAGCGCGGCGACGGTCTGCCGCTCGAAGACATCGCGCGGGGTGAGGACCAGACCGGCCCTGCGGGCGCGGCTGACCAGCTGGATGGACATGATGCTGTCGCCGCCGAGGGCGAAGAAACCGTCGTCCACACCGACCTCGGGCAGCCCCAGCACCTCCGCGAAGACCCGGCACAGGATCTCCTCGCGCGCGGTGCGCGGCGCGTCGGCACCGGGCACCGCCGCGGTCGCCGGTCCGGGCTCCGGCAGAGCCGCCCGGTCCACCTTGCCGTTGGTGGTCAGCGGGAGCTCCGCCAGCTCCGTCAGGGAGCCCGGAACCATGTAGTCGGGCAGCACCTCGGCGGCCCGGCGGCGCAGCAGCGCGGGATCCAGCACCGCGTCCGGCGCCGCCACCAGGTAACCGGCCAGCGCCTTGCCCCCGGACGGGGCGGTACGCACCACGACCACGGCGTCCGCCACCCCCTCGAACCCGCGCAGCACCGTCTCGACCTCGGCCGGTTCGATACGGAACCCGCGCACCTTGACCTGGTCGTCGGCGCGCCCCGCGAACTCCAGCACGCCGTCGGCCGTCCAGCGCGCCAGGTCGCCGGTCCGGTACATCCGGGTACCCGGCGCACCGAACGGGTCGGCCGTGAAACTCGCCGCCGTCAGCCCCGGCCTGCCCGCGTAGCCGCGGGCGAGCGCGTCGCCGGCGATGTACAGCTCACCGGCGAGGCCCGCCGGTACCGGGCGCAGCCGCGTGTCCAGCACGTAGGCGCGCATCCCGGCGCGCGGACGCCCGATCGGCACCGTCCCGGGAACCCGCTCCGCGTCCCCGAGGGTGTGGTCGACGGCGAACACCGTGATCTCGGTGGGGCCGTACGCGTCCGTCACCCGTACACCCCGGCCGTGCTCCAGCACCCGCCGGACGGCACCCGCCGGGACGACGTCGCCGCCCGTCAGCACCTCGCTCAGGCCGCCGAGCGCGCCCGGGTCCTCCTCGGCGATCACCCGGAACAGACCGGCCGTCAGCAGCACGGCGGTCACGCCCTCGCCGAGGATCACCCGGCGGTAGGCGGCCACGTCCAGCTCACCGGGCGGCGCGACCACGATCCGCGCGCCGCCCAGCAGCGGCACCCACAGCTCGTACGTCGCCGCGTCGAAACCGTACGCCGAGTGCATCAGCACCCGGTCCTCGTGCGCGTCCTTCCCCCAGCGCGGATCGGTGGCCAGGCTGACGACACCGCGGTGGGTGACCTCGACGCCCTTGGGCTCACCGGTCGATCCGGAGGTGAACATCACGTACGCCACCTGGTCGGGGTGCGGCACCGGCGCCGGGCTCCCCGCGCCGGCCGGCGCGGGGCCGTCGGACGTGCCGTCGGTCCGGACGACCTGACCGGCCCCCGGCAGCTTCCTGGCGGCGATCAGGTCGTCGGTGACGATCACCGACGCGCCGGACTGCCGCAGCATCGACTCCAGCCGCGCCTCCGGGAAGCGCGCGTCCAGCGGGACGTAGGCCGCCCCCGCCCGCACCACGGCGAGCGCCGCCACCACCACCTCGGCGGAGCGCTCCATGTACAGCGCCACCCGGTCGCCCGGCCGCACACCCAGCCCGGTCAGCCGGAACGCGAGCGCCCCGGACCGCTCGTCCAGTTCGCGGTACGTCCAGGAGCCGCCCGCCCACCGCACGGCCACGGCGTCCGGGGCGCGCTCCACCCGCGCCGCGAACTCCTCCGGGATGCTCGTGGCGGCCCGGCGCGTCGCGTCGCCGTTCCACTCGGTCAGGATCTGCCGCCGCTCGTCGGCGGTGAGGATGTCGAGCAGGCCCGTCAGCCGCTCCGGGTCGTCGGCCAGTGCCTCCAGCACCCGGACGAACCGGTCGGCCAGCGACCGGACCGCGTCGCCGGTGAACGCCCCCGGCGCGTGGTCGAAGCGCAGCCACAGCCCGTCGTGGCCGCGGCCCGCCACCAGCGTCAGCGGATAGTGCGTGGCCTCCTGGGTCGACTTGCCGGTGAGCGTCAGGCGGTCACCGAGCCGGGCCGCCGCCCCCTCGTCGAACGGGTAGTTCTCGAAGACCAGCACCGTGTCGAACAGGGATGCGACACCTGCCGCGCGCTGGATCTCGCCGAGCCCCAGGTGCTCATGGGCCAGCAGCGCGTTCCGCTCGTCCCGCATCCGGCCCAGCAGCGCCTCCGGCGTGAGGTCGTCCGTCAGCCGGACCCGTACCGGCACGGTGTTGATGAAGAGTCCGACCATGGACTCGATGCCGGGGATCTCCGGCGGCCGTCCGGCGACCGTGGCACCGAAGACGACGTCCTGCCGCCCGGTCAGCCGCCCCAGCAGCAGCGCCCAGGCGCCCTGGAGCACCGTGTTCAGGGTGAGGCCGCGCCGCCGCGCCCACCCCTCCAGCCGCTCGGTGAGACCCGGCGGCACGGCCGGGAAGACCCGCCCGGCCGGAGCCGGGCCCTCCACCGGAGCCGCCGCGGCCAGCAGGGTCGGCTCCGTCACGCCGTCCAGCGCGCGCGCCCACTCCCGCCGGGCCGCCGCACGGTCCCGGTCCGCGTGCCAGGCCAGGTAGTCGCGGTACGGCGTGACCCGGGGCAGCCGGGCGTCCGAGCCCGACTCCGCGTAGAGGGTGAACAGTTCGCGTGCCAGGACGGGCACGGACCAGCCGTCCAGCAGGATGTGATGGTGCGTCAGGATCAACTGGTGCCGCTGTTCCCCGAGCCGGGCCAGCGCCACCCGGACGAGAGGCGGCCGGGTCAGGTCGAAGCGCTCGGCCCGCTCCACCGCGTACAGCTCGTCCAGCGCCCGCCGGCGCTCGTCGTCCGGCAGCGCGGACAGGTCCACCGTGCGCCAGGGAAGACCGGCCTCACGCAGCACCACCTGCACCGGCGTGTCACCGGCCCCGGAGACGAAGGCGGAGCGCAGGTTCGCGTGCCGGCGCAGCAGGACCGCCCAGGCCCGGCGCATCGTCTCCTCGTCCAGCTCGCCTTCCAGGTCGAGCCGGATCTGCGGGGTGTAGACGTCGCTCGCACCGTCGTCGAACAGCGCGTGGAAGAGCAGGCCCTCCTGGAGCGGGGAGAGCGGCAGGACATCCTCCAGCTCCGGATGGTGCTCCTCCAGCGTCTCGACGCCGGCCTGGTCCAGGGCGACCAGCGGGAAGTCCGACGGGGTGTGCCCGCCGGCCGGCGGGAAGTCCGACGGGGTGTGCCCGCCGGGCGACCGGTCACCGTCCGGCCCGGCCAGCTCGGTCAGCGCCGCGAACCACAGGTCCGCGAGCCGCCGTACGTCGTCCTCGCCCAGCAGCGAACGCGCCCACGACCAGGTCGCGGACAGGGTGGTCCCGTCGGCGCCGTCGGTGGCGATCGCGTTGACCTCCACGGCGTGCGTCAGCGGGGTCGCCGGGTCACTGCCCGCCCCGACGCCCTCCGCGCCGGCCACCGCCGTCCACTCGGCGGGCGCGTCGCCGGACGCGGTGTCCGCCACCATCCGGCCCAGGTAGTTGAAGCCGAGCTGCGGCTGCGGAAGGCTCGCCAGGAGAGGCGCCGTCTGCGGGTTGAGGTAGCGCAGCAGGCCGTGCCCGAAGCCCTGCCCGGGCACCGCGCGCAGCCGCTCCTTGACGGCCTTGACGGCGCCGGACGCGCTGTCGGCGGACGTGTCCAGGCCGACCGGGTGGACGCTGGTGAACCAGCCCACGGTGCGGGACAGGTCCGCGTCGCTCCGCTCGACGTCGCGGCCGTGCGTCTCCAGGTCGACGAGCACCCCGCCGTCGCCCGCCGCGCCGCGCTCCTCCCGCCAGCGCCGTACCGCCACGGCCAGCGCCCCCAGCAGTACATCGTTGACGCCGCCGTGGAACGCGGCCGGAACCGCCGACAGCACCGGTCCCGCGATCCCGCCGGGCAGCGTCACGGTCAGCCGTCCCGCCGTCCCCGCGGTGTCGCGCGCCGGGTCCGGCACCCCCGTCACCAGCGGGGCGGCGCCGGCGGTCGCCTCGGCCCAGTAGGCCAGTTCGGCCATCAGCGCCGGATCCTGGGCGCGGTCGTTCAGCGACTGCGCCCACCGGCGGAACGAGGTCCGCACCGGCTGGAGCCGCACGGGCTCCCCGGCCGTCAGCGCCTCCCACGCTTCCCTCAGATCCGGCAGCAGGATGCGCCAGGAGACCCCGTCGACCACCAGGTGGTGCACCACGACGAGCAGCCTGCCCGGTACGGCGGGTCCGGCGTCGAACCACACCACCTGGACCATCACACCGTCCTCCGGCGCGAGCCGGGCCACCGCCTCGGCTGCGTTCGCCGCCACCGCGCCGTCAAGATCGCTCTCCGCGACCGGTATCCGCCGTACCACCGCCGCCGCGTCGACCGTGCCGCGCTCCGCGACCTCCAGCCCCCAGACGAGCCCGCCGACGGTCCGCGTCAGCCGCATCCGCAGCGCGTCGTGGTGGTCGAGGACGGTCCGGACGGCACCGGTCAGCCGGTCCTCGCCGAGCCCGGCCGGCACCCGTGCCAGGACGGACTGGTGGAAGCCCTCCACCGGACCCCGGCGTTCCCGCAGCCGGTGCACGATCGGCAGCAGCGCGACCGGTCCCGTGCCGTCGTCGCTCGCGGCGGTCCGCTGCTCGTCCTCCTCCAGGGTGGACACGGCGGCCAGCGCGGCCACCGTCTGGTGCTCGAAGACGTCCCGGGGGCTGATGACCAGGCCCGCTCTCCGGGCGCGGCTGACCAGCTGGATGGACATGATGCTGTCGCCGCCCAGGGCGAAGAAACCGTCCTCCACGCCGACCTCCGGCACCCGCAGGACCTCCGCGAACACGCGGCTCAGGATTTCCTCGCGCGGCGTGCGCGGAGCCCGGCCGTCGGCCGGCACGGCGAACACGGGGACCGGCAGGGCCGCCCGGTCCAGCTTGCCGTTCACGGTGGTCGGCAGCGCGTCCAGCGGCACGATCGCGGCGGGCACCAGGTACTCCGGCAGCCGCTCGGCGACCTGCCGGCGCAGCGTCTCGGCCGTGACGGTACGGCCCGGTCCCGGCACGACGTAGCCCACCAGCCGCTTGCCGCCCGAGGGCGCGGGGTGCGCGACGACGACCGCCTCGCCGACATCCGGGAGCGCGCCGAGCGCCGCGGCCACCTCACCGGGCTCGACGCGTACGCCGTTCACCTTCACCTGGTCGTCCGCGCGTCCCAGGTGCTCCAGCGCGCCGTCCCCGGTCCAGCGGGCCAGGTCACCGGTGCGGTACATCCGCTCGCCGGGCCCTCCGTACGGGTCCGCCACGAAGGCGGCCGCCGTGAGCCCGGGGCGGTTCAGATAGCCGCGTGCCAGCTGGGCGCCGGCCAGGTAGAGCTCTCCCGCCGCACCCGGCGGCACCGGCCGCAGCGCCGCGTCCAGGACGTACGCCCGTACGTTGCCCACCAGGCGGCCGATCAGCACCGGGCCCGCCAGGTCGCCGGAGCACTCCCAGTCGGTGACGTCGACGGTCGCCTCGGTCGGTCCGTACTGGTTGTGCAGCGGAACGGGCAGGACAGCCCGGAAGCGCTGGATCAGCTCGGCGGGCAGGGCCTCGCCTCCCACCAGTACCCGGCGCAGAGAGGTGCACCGGGCGGCGGCCGCTTCGGCGAGGAACGCGCGCAGCATCGGCGGGACGAAGTGGGTGGTGGTCACCCGCTCGGCCCGGATGAGCCCGGCCAGGTAGCCCGGGTCGCGGTGCCCGCCGGGCCGGGCCACGACCACGGCCGCGCCGGTGAGCAGCGGCCAGAAGATCTCGGTGACCGAGATGTCGAACCCGGTGGGCGCCTTGTGCAGCACCCGGTCGTCGGAGCGCAGACCGAACCGCGCCTGCATGCCCCACATCCGGTTCACCACGGACCGGTGCGAGACCGCGACGCCCTTCGGACGTCCGGTGGAACCCGACGTGTGGATCACGTAGGCCGTGTTGTCCGGGCCGGGCCGAGCGCCCGGAGCGATGTCCCCGGCCGGGGACTCCTCCCCGGCGCCGTCCAGCAGGATCGCGGGCAGCGAGCCCGCCCGCTCCAGCACGGCGCGCGCGGCGGCCGTGGTCACGGCACACACCGGAGCGGCGTCGTCCAGCAGCACGTCGACGCGCTCGGCGGGGAGTTCCGGGTCGACCGGCAGGTACGCCGCGCCCGCCGTGAGGACCGCGAGCAGCGCGACGACCATCCCGGCGGACCGGGGCACCGCCACCGCCACCACGCTCTCCGGGCCGGCACCCGCGCGGCGCAGCCGCCCGGCCAGCGCCTGCACCCGCGCGTCCAGCTCCGCGTACGTGATCCGTTCGTCCTCCGACACCAGCGCCTCGGCGTCCGGCGTCCGGGCCACCTGCGCCGCGAACAGCTCCGGCAGGGTGCCCTCGGGCACGTCCAGCGCGGTGTCGTTCCACTCCACGAGCACCTGGTGGCGCTCGGCGGCACTCAGCAGGCCGGCGGAGCCGATCGTACGGCCGGGGTCGTTCACGAAGGTCTCCAGCATTCTGGTCCAGCGCTCGGTCAAGCGCTCCACGGTGGTGCGGTCGAACAGGTCGGTGTTGTACTCCACCCGGCCGTCGATGCCGTCGGGCGAGCCGTCGGCGCGATGGCGTTCGGCCATGTTGAAGGAGAGGTCGAAGCGGGCGATGTCCGCGCCCACCCGTACCAGTTCGGTGCTCAGCCCGGGCATCTCCAGGGCGTCATGGGTCAGCTCGGGCTGGGCGGAGAGCATGACCTGGAACAGCGGGCTGCGGGCCGTCGAGCGGGACACCCCGAGCTCGTCCACCAGCCGCTCGAAGGGGACGTCCTGATGCGCGTACGCCGTCAGGTCGGTCTCCCGCACCCGGCGCAGCAGCTCCGGGAAGTCGGGATCGCCGCTGGTGTCGGTGCGCAGGACGAGGGTGTTGACGAAGCAGCCGACCACGTCGTCCAGCACCGCGTCCGCGCGGCCGGCCACCGCCGTCCCGAGCGGGATGTCGGTGCCCGCGCCGAGCCGGGTCAGCAGCGCGGCCAGACCGGCCTGGAGCGCCATGAAGACGGTGGCCGTACGGGTACGGGCCGCCTCGGCGAGGCGGGCGTGCAGGTCCGCCGGGACGTGGAACATCAGCGAGCCGCCCGGGGACCCGGACGCGGAGGCGCGCGGCGCCCGGTCGGTGGGCAGGGCGATCCGCTCGGGCAGGTCCGCCAGCCGCTCCCGCCAGTGCGCGAGCCGGAGTGCGGCGGCGCCGTCAGGACCGTCCTCGTCCGCCCGCACCTCCCGTTCCCACAGGGCGTAGTCGGCGTACTGGACGGGCAGCGGTTCCCACCCGGGAGCGCGGCCCGCGCACCGCGCGCGGTACGCGTCCGACAGATCGGCGGCGAGCGGCCCCATCGACCAGCCGTCCGCGGCGATGTGATGGACCACCAGCGCCAGCACGTGCTCCTCGGCGCCCAGCGCGAACAGGGAGGTCCGCAGCGGGGGCTCCGCCGCCAGGTCGAAGCCGTACCCGGCGGCCGTCTCCAGGACGGCGGCCAGCCCGGCCTCGGTGACCGGGACCGGCCGCAGGGCGGGCCGGGCCCGCTCCGCGTCCAGGACCACCTGGCGGGGCACCCCGTCGGTGTCCGGGAAGACGGACCGCAGCGCCTCGTGCCGGTCCGTGAGGTCGCCGAGCGCGGCACGCAGCGCCGTGACGTCGAGCGGCCCGCGCAGCCGCAGCACCACCCGGATGTTGTAGGCGGAAGGCCCGCCCTCCTCCAGCCGCCGCAGGAACCACAGCCGCTGCTGGGAGAGGGACAACGGGATCCGCTCGGGCCGCTCCACCGGCACCGGGGCCCTACGGGCCGGAGCGCCGGCCGCCGCCGTGACGGCCTGTGCCAGTTCCGCGACCGTCGGCGCGTCGAACACCGCGCGCACCGGCAGGTCGGCACCGAGCGCCGACCGGATCCGCCCGACCAGGCGCGTCGCCAGCAGCGAATGGCCGCCCAGGTCGAAGAAACCGTCGTCGATCCCGGGCCGCTCCACGCCCAGCAGCTTCGCGTACAGGTCGCAGAGGACCTCCTCCAGCTCGGTGCGCGGGCCCCGACCCGGGGCGGTGGCGCCGGCCACCGGGGCGGGCAGCGCGGACCGGTCCACCTTGCCGCTCGGGGTCAGCGGCAGCCGCTCCATCGGGACGAACACCGACGGCACCATGTAGCCGGGCAGGACGCGGGCCGCGTGCTCGCGCACCGCCGCCACGTCCGGGGTCCCGTCCGCCTCCGCCGTGAGGTACGCGATCAGACGCGGGTCGCCCTCGGGGCTGTCCCGTACGACGGCCACCGCGCGGGACACCAGGGCGTGCCGTTCCAGTACGGCCTCGACCTCGCCCAGTTCGATCCTGTGGCCGCGCAGCTTGACCTGGTGGTCGGCGCGGCCCAGGTAGACGAGACGGCCGTCGGCGCTCCAGCGGGCCAGGTCGCCCGAGCGGTACATCCGGGAACCGGGCGCGCCGAAGGGGTCGGCGAGGAACCGCTCGGCGGTCGTGCCGGGCCGGCCGAGGTAGCCGCGCGTGACGCCGGGCCCCGCGAGGTACAGCTCGCCGGCGGCGCCGTCCGGGACCGGACGCAGCCAGTGGTCGAGCACATACACCCGGGTGTTGGGGAGGGGACGGCCGACAGGGAACCGTTCCCCGCGCTCGGCGGGGCCGGCCGGCACCGGGTGGAACGCCGACGTCATGGTGGCCTCGGTGGGTCCGTACTGGTTCACCACCCGGCACGCGCCGAGCGCCGCCACGTCCGCCAGATGCGTACCGGTCAGGGCCTCGCCGCAGGTCATCACCAGACGCAGCGACGGGCGTCCGGCCGCCGGCAGCCCGGCGGCCTCCTCGGCCAGCGCGGCCAGCAGCGACGGCACGACGGACAGCAGGACCGTGACCCGGTGCCGCCGCATCGCCTCCGCCAGCGCCCGCGGATCCCGCGCCTGCTCCGGCGGGACCATGACGACGCAGCCACCGGCCGCCAGGGTGCCGAAGAGGTCGCGGACGGACGGGTCGAAGGAGACGGACGCGAGGTTGAGGACGACGTCATCGGCACGGAGCCCCGCGGTGCCGGTGAGGTAGCCGAGGTAGCCGGTGACGCCCCGGTGCGGGACCACGACGCCCTTGGGGCGGCCGGTGGAACCCGAGGTGTGGATGACGTACGCCGGGTGGGCGGGGGACAGCGGGCGGATCCGGTCCGCGTCGCTCAGGTCGGTGTCCGGGAAGGTGGCCAGCTCGGCCGCCGTCTCGGCGCCGTCCAGCAGCACCGGGACGGGACCGTCCTCCGGGAGGGCGGCGAGGGCTTCGCCGGTGGTGAGCAGCGCCACGGGCGCGGCGTCGCCGAGGATGTGCGCGATGCGTTCGGCCGGGTAGGCCGGATCGACCGGCACGTACGCGGCCCCCGCCTTGACGACCGCGAGGAGCGCGACCACCAGCTCGGCGGAACGCGGCACGGCGACGGCGACGACGTCCTCGGGACCAGCGCCCCGCGCGACCAGCAGGCGCGCCAGCCGGTTGGCCCGGGCGTGCAGTTCGGCGTGGTCCAGGCGGGTGTCGCCGAAGACCAGCGCGGGCGCGTGGGGCGTCCGCGCGGCCCGCTCCTCGACCAGCCGGGGCAGGGTCGTCATGGGGCGCTCCTCGGCAGGACCCTGCCTGCCCCCGAGCAGCAGCTCGCGTTCGGCGGCGCGGAGCGTCCCGGCCCGGTGCACGGGCAGGTCCAGGTCCCGGGCCATCGACTCCAGCAGCCGGACAAGCTGATCCGAGATCCGCACGGCGGCGGCGCGGCCGACGCTCTCCGTACGGTGGTCGAGTCCGAGGCGCAGCCGTTCACCGGGCAGCGCCGTCAGCTTGAGCGCGTAGTGGGTGGAGACGGCGTAGTCGACACCGGTCAGCTCCAGGCCCTGAGGCGGCCGGATCGCCTCCGGGTCCAGCGGATAGTTCTGGAACACCACCATGGTGTCGCCGAGCGCGCCCGGGCCGCAGTCGCGGCGGATGTCGGCCAGACCCAGGTGCTGGTGCGGCAGCAGCCGCGACTGTTCGTCCTGGAGACGCGCCAGGAAACGGGAGACGGGTTCCGCGGGGTCGAACGTCCCCCGGACCGGCAGGGTGTTGATGAGCAGGCCGACGATGGAATCCGCGCCGGGCAGCTCGGCGGCACGGCCCGCGACGGGCGATTCGAAGACCACGTCGTCCCGGCCGGTGAGGGCGCCGAGCAGGAGCGCCCAGGCACCCTGCACCACGGTGTTCAGGGTCAGCCCCCGGCCGCGCGCCCCGGCGGTGAGCCGCGCCGTCAGGTCCTCGTCGAGTTCGGCGTGGACGCTGCCGGACCCGGGCCCGTCGCCGGACCCGGCCGTCCGGGCGGCTTCCGCCACGTGCGTGGGCTCCTCCAGGCCCCGCAGCGCCTCCTGCCATGCAGCGGCGGCCGCGGCCCGGTCCTGACGGGACAGCCAGTCCAGGTAGGCGCGGTAGGGGGCGGCGGCCCGCGGCGTTCCGGCGGGCCCGGCGCCGCCGTACAGGGCGAACAGCTCGCCGGCCAGCAGCGGCATGGACCAGCCGTCGAGGAGGAGGTGATGGTGTGTGAAGAGCAGGCAGTGGCGGCCGTCGCCGAGCGCGGCCAGCGCCATCCGCAGGAGCGGCGCGCGGCCGGGGTCGAAGCCCGCCGAACGCTCCTCGTCGGCGAGCCGCTCCCATGCCTCGTCGCTGTCGCCGGGCGCACCGCCGGACAGGTCCTCGGTGCGCCACTCGGGCTCGGCACCGGCGATCACGACCTGGACGGGCCGGTCGGTCTCCTCGTCGGTGGCGAAGGCCACCCGCAGGTTCGGATGCCGCTCCAGCACGGTCCGCCACGCGGTGCGGAGCCGGTCCTCGTCCAGCGGCCCGCTGAACTCCAGCCGCAGCTGCGCGGCGTACGAGCCGGCCGCGTGCTCCTCGTACAGCGCGTGGAAGAGCAGGCCCTCCTGGAGCGGGGAGAGCGGCAGGATGTCCTCGGCGCCCGGGTAGGCCGCGCGGAACCGTTCGGCGGCCTCCTCGTCGGCGGGGTACCCGGCGATTTCCCGGCCGGGGCCATCGGCGTGGCCGACACCCTCCGGGGCCTCGGCGCCGGTGGTGGCGCACGCGGCCAGCGCCGCCACTGTCGGCTGCTCGAACACGTCGCGCGGCGTGAACAGCACGCCCTCCCGCCGGGCCTTGGCCGCCAGCTGGAAGGACATGACGCTGTCGCCGCCGAGCGCGAAGAAATTGTCCTCCACGCCGACCCGGGGGAGCCCCAGGACGTCGGCGAACACCGCGCACAGCACGGCCTCCCGGTCCGTGCGCGGCGCACGCCCGCCCACCGGAGCCGAGAAGTCCGGTGCCGGCAGGGCCTTACGGTCGACCTTGCCGTTCGCCGTCATCGGCAGCTCGGCCAGCGTGACGAAAGCGGCGGGCACCAGGTGCGCGGGCAGGGCCTGCCCGAGCCGGGCTCGTACCTCCTCCACCACCGGCGGGTTTTCCGCGTCGGTGGGCACCAGGTAGGCGACCAGGCGCAGCCCGCCCGTCCCACCGTCCGTGCCGGAGCCCGTCCCACGAGCGACCACGACCGCCTGGGCGACGCCCGCGTCGGCCTCCAGGACCGCTTCGATCTCGCCGGGTTCGATCCGTACACCACGGATCTTGACCTGCTGGTCCGCCCGGCCCAGATACTCCAGCCGGCCGTCCGCCGTCCAGCGGGCCAGGTCCCCGGTGCGGTACATCCGGCCGCCGCGCCCGGCCCCGGACGGACCGCTTCCCGTGGCGAACGGGTCGGCCACGAAGCGCTCGGCGGTCAGCTCCGGACGGCCCAGATACCCGCGGGCCACTCCGGCGCCGGCCAGATACAGCTCACCCGTCACACCGGCCGGGACCGGTCGCAGGGCGGCGTCCAGGACGTAGGCCCGGGTGTTGCTGATGGGCCGGCCGATCGGCGGCGTACCGCTCAGATCGCTGGTCAGGGGGGCGACCGTGGACCAGATGGTGGTCTCGGTCGGCCCGTAGACGTTCATCGCGCCGGCCGTGGAGAGGGCCAGCGTACGGGCCAGCTCCGCCGGAAGCGCCTCGCCACCGACCAGTGCCCGTACTCCGCGCAGCGTCTCCCCGGCGTCCGTGACGATCGGCTGCCAGCCGCTGGGGGTGGTCTGCGCGACCGTCACGTGCTCCCGCTCGATCAGGCGGCGCAGCCGTTCGGGGTCGTGGACGAGACTGCGGTCGCCGAGGACGACGGCACCACCCGCGACCAGCGGGGTGAAAAGTTCGAGGACGGCGATGTCGAAGCCGACGGTGGTCAGGGCGAGCAGCCGGTCGGTGCCGCTCAGCGCCAGCCGGTCCGCCATGTCGGTCAGCAGGTTCGCCAGGTTGCCCCGGTTCACCACGACGCCCTTGGGGCGGCCCGTGGAACCGGACGTGTAGATGACGTAGGCGGCTCCGGCCGGATCGGCCGAGGGCAGCCCGGACGCGCCGGCTCCCACCGCGTCGCCGTGCTCACCCGCGTCGCCGTGCTCACCCGCGTCGCCGTGCTCACCCGCGTCGCCGTGCTCACCCGCGTCGCCGTGCTCACCCGCGTCGCCGTGCTCACCGCCGTCCATCAGCAGCGTCCTGACCTCCGTCGGCAGCGTTCCGGCGAGCTCGCCCGTGGTGAGCGCGAGGACCGGAGCGGTGTCGGCGAGCATGTACGCGAGCCGCTCCGCCGGATATTCGGGGTCCAGCGGCAGATAGGCGGCGCCGGTCTTCAGCACCGCCAGCATCGCGACCAGCAGATCGGTGGAGCGGGGGAGGAAGACGGCGACGTACCGCTCCGGTGCCACGCCGCGTGCGACGAGCGACCGGGCCAGCAGGTCCGACCGCCTCTCCAGTTCCGCGTACGACAGACGGGTGCCGTCAGGGGTCACCACGGCGTCGGCCTCCGGCGTGCGCACGGCCTGCGCGCGGATCAGTTCCACGACGTCCGCCGCGTCCTCGCGCACCGTGTCGTTCCAGCCGGCGACCAGCCGCTGCCGCTCACCGGGCAGCAGCAGCCCGGCCGCGCCGACCGGGGGGCCGCTCTGTTCCCGCGTGCCGGCCAGACCGGCGAGGAAATGCAGGAAGCGTTCCTGATGAGCCGTCAGTTCCTCGCTGGTGTACAGCGCGGAGTTGGCGTCGAAGTCGACACGTATGCGACCGCCGCGACGCGGATTGCCGCCGTAACAGGCGATCGACAGGTCAGGAACCAGCCCGTTGGACAAGTTGTGCATCGCCCCTTCGGCCGCGCCGAAGCGCAGTTCGTAGTCGAAGGGCATGATGTTGACCACGGGGCCGTGCAGCCGCCGCCCGGTACCGGTCAGCTCCAGCTGATGGCTGAGTTCCTCGTGGCGGTAGCGCTGATGGCGCAGTGCGTTCTTGACTTCGTCGGCGGCCTGGGCGGTCAGCGTCTCCAGCGTCATGTCACCGGTGACCGGGATGCGCAGGGGAACGACATTGGCGACCATGCCGGGGGCGAGCTGGGCGGCGGCGCTCTCCCGTACGGTGACGGGCAGGCCGAGCACGACATCGTCCGCGCCGGTCATCCGGTGCACGTACGCGGCGGTCGCGGCTATGAAGGCGCGGGGCCAGCTGGTCCCGGCGCGGCGGGCCACCGCGCGCAGGCCGGCCTCGGCCGCGCTGTCCAGCCAGGTGGTGGAGCGGTGCGCCCGCCGGGACGCGGTTCCCGTGTGCCGGGTCAGTGTGGCGGGCTCGGAGAGGCCGGCGAACCGCCCCTTCCAGTAGGCCCGGTCGGCGGGGTAGCGGTCGGAGGCGCGGTACTCGGCCTCCTCGTCCAGCAGTACCCGCAGCGATCCCAGAGGCTTCCCGGTGGGATCCGTTCCCTCCGCCAGGGCGGAGTAGAGCACCGCGATTCTGCGGACGGCCGCCGAGGCGCCGAATCCGTCGAGGACGAGGTGGTGGCAGCGCAGGTACCACCAGTGGCGGTCCGGGGCGAGACGGATGAGCAAGAAGGTGATGTTCGGCGGCTCGCCGGGGACCCTCGGGCGCGCCATGTCGTCCTGCATCAGAGCGAGGGCGGCCCGCTCGGCGTCCGTCTCGTGCGTGAGGTCGATCCGGGTGACGTCCGGCCGCATCGACGTCTCGAACCACTGCCGGGGTTCGCCGTCCAGCTCCGCCACCCGCACCCGGAGGGCGTCGGCTTCCCGCGAGCAGCCCTCGATGGCCCGCTCCAGCAGAGCGGCGTCCAGGGGCCCCGATATGTCGACATAGAGCCCGAGATTGTTGGCCGGGCTCTCCGGGTCGAGCTGCTGGCCGAACCAGACGGCCGACTGGCCCGGAGTCAGCGGAAGACCTCGGTGATGCGCGTCGGACACTCGTGCTCCCAGATAAAACGCGCCGCATGGCGTCGTGCGTCGGTGCTGGAGGAACCGGTGCGGGTCGGAGCCCGGCGATACCGCGGTGCGGTCGGCCCTCGCCTCAGCCTTCACCAAAGGCCCGGAAATGGGTGTGTTGGTCAAGACGAGTTCATGATTCGCCTCATTAGACATCACCCGGGCGCTAATGCTGCTACCGGCCCATGTACGTTCACTGAAGGGGCATTTATGTGTTCTGCGCGTTCGGTGGGACTTTCCCTCCCGTTCACCTGGGAGGCCGGTGCGGAGAAAGATCCGGCGTGAGAAGTGACAGGGGTGACGTGACGGACGGCGTGTCAGGACCGCGTGTCAGGACCGCGTCTCAGGGCGCCGTGCCGGGGCGGGCTCGGCGCCGGGACGCGAGTGCGGGTCTTCGGGCGCGGGGTGTTCAGCGCGGAGTGATCACGCGCGGGCGGCACATGCGGCCACGGCGCCGGTTACGGCCACGGCGCTCCGGGCGGGACGGGGAACGTCACGCGTCACGGCGGAGCGGGTGGTGCGGGTGGTGCGGGTGTTTCCGTACGTCCGAGCGATGGTCGGGCGCCCGGTGCGGCCACGGGCGCGGCGATCGGCGTCGGCGTGAACAGCGGAAGGACCCGGACCCCCGAGGGACCGGGTCGCGGCGCGCGGAGGCCGTCCCGCCCGGCCGCCCGCGTTCCGTCCCGGACGGCGGGGGCGCCCGGCGGCGGCGGGGACTCAGCGCCTCGGAAGCTTGACCGCTGTTTCGAGGAAGAACGCGTCGATGCTCCGCACGGCCTGGATGAAATCGTCCAGATTGAGCGGCTTGATCACATACGCGTTGGCGTGCTGATGGTACGCGGCGCGTACGTCGTCCGGGGCGCCCGAGGTGGTCAGGACCACCACCGGGATGGTCAGCAGCTGCGGATCGTCCTTGAGTACGGTCAGCAGCTCCCGCCCGTTCATGCGCGGCATGTTCAGGTCCAGCACGATGAGGTCGGGGCGCGGATTCGCGGGGTCGCGCAGGTACTCCAGGGCGGCCATGCCGTCCTCGGCCTGATTGATGGAGCGGGCCATCCCGTGTTCCTGGAGGGCCTCTTCGATGAGCAGGGCGTCGGCGGCGTCGTCCTCCACCAGCAGGACGTCGTAGGTGTGGCTGAGGCTGTTCACGGGGTCGTTCCTGCTCTCTTGCGGGGGTATGGGGCGTCCGGGGGGCGCGGCGGTGAAGACGAGCCCCGGCCAGCGCCGGCGGGCTCCTTGGCGGGTGATGTACCAGGCGTCGCCGATCTGGGGGTAGCCCGCTCCCGCCCGTGCGGCCTGTTCGGCCTCGGTGCGGGCCTGGCGTTCCACGGCACGGTTGAGGTGCATGAGTATGCGCAGCCGGGCGAGCGATGCGGCGGCCTCAGCCCCGGGCGCCGTCCCCGTACCGTCCCGGTCCGTGCTCCCGTCGGGAGCCGGGGAGTTGTTCCCGGCGTCCGGTGCGGGCACGTCGAAGACATGGCCGGCGAGCCGGTGTGTGAGGTCGTCGACGGCCAGGACCGTCATCCGGTCGATGGCTTCCTCGGTGAACGGGGAGGACAGGTCGTTCCGGCGCATGGCCACCATGTAGACGCATCCCCCTCGACAACAACAGTTGTCGAAGAGAGTACGCTGACGCCGCCGCGGTGCAGCCGGTGGTACCCGCGCCTGGCGGGAGCGGACGGGCGGATACCGCGCGATGGGGGACCGTCCTCTCGACAACAGGAGCAACCGTGAGTGAAGTGAGCGCCGCGGTGTCCGGGCGCCGCCCGGGCGCCGCACCCGGCCGTACGCCGGTGCCCGCCCGAGGGGTTGGCCGCTGGACGACACGGCAGTGGCTCACCGCGGGAGTCAGCGTCTCGCTCCTGCTGCTCACCACCCTCGCCGCCCTCGGCGGCTGGGTCCTGACGTACTCCACACAGATCAACACCCGCTTGGTGGACCACAGTTCGCCCGCACTCATAGCCTCCGTACGACTGGAGTCGGCCCTGGTCAACCAGGAGACCGGCGTACGGGGCTACGAACTCACCGGCGACGGGGCGTTCCTGGAGCCGTACCGCTCCGGACTCCGCGACCAGGCCCGGGCGGGTGCCGCGCTCCGGACGGCGCTCGGGGACGACCGGCCCGAGATGACGGATCTCGACCGGATCCTGGACCGGGCGGACGCCTGGCGCACCCGGTACGTCCACCCCATCGTCACCGCCCCCGAGGGCAGCCCCGTCCCCGCGAACGCCCTGCGGACCCGGGCGAGCAAGGCTTCCTTCGACGAGCTGCGCGCCGCGCTGATCGCCCAGCAGCAGCGTCTGGAGGCGCAGCGCGACACGGCCCGTGCCGATCTCCAGGGCGTACGCACCCTGCGGAACTGGGTGTTCTCCTCCATCGCCGTGGTCATCGTCGCCCTGCCAGGGATGATCTTCGTCGGCCTGCGGCGCGGCATCACCAGCCCGCTGGAGCATCTCTCCCATGACGCGCGGCTGGTCGCGCAGGGAGACTTCGCCCGGCCCGTCACCCGTGAGGGTCCGGCGGACGTACGCAAACTCGCCGGGGACGTGGACGCGATGCGCCGCCGGCTCGTGGAGGAACTGGCCTTCACCGAGAACGCCCGTACCCGGCTCGACGAGCAGGCGGCCGATCTGCGCCGCTCCAACGCCGAACTGGAACAGTTCGCCTACGTCGCCTCGCACGATCTCCAGGAGCCCCTGCGGAAGGTCGCGAGCTTCTGCCAGCTCCTTGAGCGCCGGTACGCCGCGCAACTCGACGAGCGGGCCGGCCAGTACATCCACTTCGCCGTCGACGGTGCCACGCGGATGCAGACCCTCATCAACGACCTGCTGGGCTTCTCCCGCGTCGGCCGCATGCACAACCGGACCGCCACCGTCGACCTCCAGGAGACCTTCGACCAGACGGTCGACTCGCTCAGCATCGCCATCGACGACGCCGGCGCCGAGGTCACCCACGACGATCTCCCCGTCCTCACGGGCGACGCCACCCAGCTGCACATGCTGTTGCAGAACCTGGTGGGCAACGCGGTCAAGTTCCGGGACCCGGAGCGCCCCCCGCGCGTCCACCTGGCCGCCGAACGCCGGGGCGACACCTGGCACTTCTCCGTCACCGACAACGGCATCGGGATCGAACCCGAGCACGCCGAGCGGGTCTTCGTCATCTTCCAGCGGCTGCACACCCGCGAGTCGTACGGCGGCAACGGAATCGGCCTGGCCGTGTGCAAGAAGATCGTGGAATTCCACGGCGGAACGATCGAGGTCGACCCGCACCACACCCCCGGCACCCGCATCGCCTTCACTCTCCCAGCCCTCGTGACCGCGCCCTCATGACCCCCGCCCGGTCAGGCCGGACGGACGACACGGCCCGCCCGGCCTGACGGTCCTTCCCGGGGCGCCCCGTACGCGGCCGGTGGCTCACCAGGGCCCGGTCGCCGCGCGCAGCGTCAGGCCCACCCCCACGAGCAGGACGAGCGCGGATGTGGCCACCGGACCGAACCGGGCGAGCCGCCTGAGCCAGGACCACCGGGCGGTGGCGGCGGCACCGGCGCGCGTCCTGCGGTCGAGCCGGTCCCGGAGCCGTACGAGCAGCAGGCCGGCCAGGGTGAGGGTGGCCGCCATACCGAGCCCGTAACCGATGACCAGGAGTACGCCGAAGGCCGTACGTCCCAGGGCGACGGCGCCCAGCAGGACGACCAGTGCCGAGGGGCTGGGCACGAGCCCGCCGGCGATACCCATGCCGATCAGGCCGCCGCGCGTCGCGGTGGTGGGGGCGTGCGTGTGCGCTGCGTGGGTGTGCGGCTCGTGGGTGTGTTCCTTGGTCAGTACGGCGACCGGGGAGCCGTCGCCCCCGTGACGCGCGGATCCGTCAGGGCGGCGCCGGGGCAGCAGGCCCTTGAACGCGGTGCCCGCGCGCGAGCGGTCGTCGCCGTGATGGTGCCCGTGCCCGTGCCCATGCCCGTGCCCGGGTGCGTGCGGGTGGGTATGCGGGTGGGTATGCGGGTGGGCGTGGGTGGGGCGGTGGTTCAGCGCGGCGGACCACAGCAGCCACAGGCCGATGCCCGTCACCAGCAGGCCACTGGCCATTCCGAGCCAGGTCAGCACCGTCTCACCGGCGAGACCGGTGGCCACCGGCAGCAGGAGCCCCAGCACGAGCACCCCGGCCGTGTGGGTGACCGTGACGGTGGCACCCACGGTGACCGCGTCCCTGGGGGTACCACGGCGCCCGGCGAGATAGGCGGCCATGAGGGTCTTCCCGTGGCCGGGCATGGCCGCGTGCGAGGCGCCGAGCACCACAGCGAGCAGCAGCGCCAACAGACCCACGGGCAGAGTCAGTTCGCGGCTCCCCACCAGCGTGTCGAAGACTCCGGACACCTTCGTGAGGGCCGCTGTCAGGGGGCCCGCGCCGGGCACGGCCGCCGATGCCGCCGGTGCGGCGCCCCCGCTCCCCGGCGCGGTCCGCAGGGTGGCCGACCTCTGGTCGAGCGGGTTCGCCAGGGGGTCCGCGGGATAGTGGCGCAGCTCGTCGGTGGCCGACACGGCGGGTACGCCGGACGCGGTGAGGACAACCCCGCGGCCGCGGGCCGTGATCTCCCGCCAGCCGATACGGCGGCTGTCGTATCCGGTCCGCACGCTGATGTCCGACGGGTGCCGCAGATCCGCCGGGGCGGTCAGGGCGCAACCGAGCCGGCTCGTCCTGAGCCCTGCCTCGCCGGGGCCGTAGGTGAGCGTGCTCTCCCGCGACGCCCACTCCAGCCGTCGGCCGTCGACCTTCACCCGCAACAGCCCGGCGGCCGCCACGCAGGACGCGCGCGCGTAGGCGCGGGCCTCGGCCGCGTCCACGGCGCCGTCTCCGTCACGGTCGACACGCGCGCGTTCCTGGGCCGTGGAGATCTCCGCCCGGTCGACGACCAGGCGTGCGTCGACACGGTCCTGACGCAGCGTCAGTCCCGTGTGGTAATTCACCGTGAAGTTGCCCAGCGGGTGCGCGGAGGCGGCGGGCGCGCCCGCCGCCGACCCGGTGGTCAGCGCGGCGGCCAGTGCGCAGACGGCGAGGGCGCGCCGAAGCGCCGGATTCGTCAGGAGATTCACGAAAGGGAGTCGATTCGCTGAAGTGCGGAGCGCGCGGCGGGGGCGTGCAGCGGATGGAAGTGCGGGTCGACGGCGAGGGCGCGTACGAGATCCCGCCGCGCAGCGACCCGGTCCCCGAGGGCGCCCTCGATCACCGCCCGGTGGTAGTGGAAGAGCGCGCTGCGGGTCCCGAGGGCCAGGGCCCGGTCCGCGTGGCGCAGCGCTTCCGCGTCCCGTCCGGCGCGGTGCAGCGCCCAGGCACAGGCGTCCTGCACGGCGATGAAGGGCCGGCCGCGCAGCGCGACGCGTCCCATCGCGACGGCCCGTCCCGGGTCGCCGTGGTCGGCTTCGAAGAGGATGGCGTCCACGTCGGGCGCGGCTCCGCCGGCCCGGCTCAGCTGTTCCTGCGCGCGCATCAGCGCGTACTGGACCCGGGCCCGCGCCGGGTGACCGAGAGCCTGCTGGAGTTCGCCGAGACCCATCACGTACGGGGGCAGCGGGGTGATCGCGATGGCCGCCGTGTAGTCCGCCACGGCCCGTGTGCCGTCTCCGAGGGCGCCGCGGGCGCGGGCCCGCGCTTCCAGCAGCGGCGCGTCGTGCGGGGTGGCCCGCAGGCCGTCCTCCGCTTCCCGCAGCGCCGTGCGCGCGTCCCCGGATTCCTGGGCCAGCGTGGCGAGATGCGCGTGGGCGAAGGCGCGGTCGCCGGGTGTCGAGGCGTCGTCCAGTGCCCGTTCCATGAGCGCGCGGGCCCTCGGGACGTCGCCCCGCAATTCCCAGGTGTAGGAGGCGCGGGCCAGGGAGGCGGTGTCCGGACGGAGATCGGCCATGCGCTGCACCGCCCGGTACGACTCCTCGTACCGGCCGAGTTGGGTGTAGGCGTCGGCGAGGACGCCCTGAGCCCCTGGTCCCGCCGGGTTGACGGCGGCGGCCCGGCGGCCCCAGGCCAGGGCCGCCGCGAAGTCGTGCCGGGCCGCGGCCAGCGCCCCCATGCCGGTCTGTGCCGGGTAGTTGTCGTCGGGCCGCACCTTCAGCGAGGTCCGCAGGGCGGACTCCGCCTTGGCGTAGGTGGCGGGGTCGGCGGTGGTGCGGCCCTGCTGCACGTACGCCATGCCCAGCTGCGCCCACGCCGCGTCGTCCTGCGGGAGCCGGCGCAGTCGCGCCCGCAGCGCGGGGAGCGAACCGGGGTGCCCGGCGGCCGCGTTGCCCGGTGCGGGCCCCGGAGCCGCTTCGGAGGGACCGGAGTTCTGTGGTGCCAGACCGACCGCCCCCGCGGCGAACAGCGCCGTCCCGAGCGCCAGCGTGACGGCCGTACCGCGCAGCCGTCTGCGGCCGGCGGGAGGAGGACCGGCGGGCGGGGGAGTCGGGTCGGTGGTCGGCGGCCGGGTCACGGTCCTCCTCGCGGAGCGCGTACGCCGGAGCGCGTACGTCGGGAGCGGGTATGTCGGGACTGGATAGGTCATCGGGTCGGGTCGGGGTGCTGCCGGCCGTGCGCCGGGCGGGTTCTTTACGGAGGCCCGCCCGGCCCACGGCCGGGGAACGGGAGTGTCAGCCGGTGGTACGGCGACGCCACAGCCGGAATCCGCCGGTGCCCAGCAGCAGCGCGCCCACCCCGCCGAACGCGGCGGCGTTGTCGGCTGTCCGTGCGGCGGCCGGCCCGGCACCGGAGCGCGCGGAGTTCACGGCCTTGGTGTGCGGCAGCGCGAGGTACGGGAAGTGCGCGCCGAAGGGCACGTCGTTCGTGTTGACCTTGTCGCCCTCGGCCAGTGCCGGGACCAGCTTGCCCGTCTGGGCCGCGCCTTCCACAGCCTGCAGGGAGATGTCGATGACGTCGTCGGTCAGCCGGCGGCCGTTGGGGAAGCCGGCCAGGTCACCGGCGAGCACGCCGAGTCGCTGGGGCGTCCTGGCCGGCGGGACCGACATGTTCAGCCGTAGTTCCTCGGCCGGGATGATGCGGCGCGGGTCGGCGTCCTTGTTGAGGCTCTGCGCGTTGAGATCCGCCTGGATCGGGCCGCAGGCCTTGCAGATTCCGGTGAGGTAGATCTCGGCGAGGTCGTTCCGGGGCGTCTTCGGGGCGGGAATCCCGTACACCTTCTGGATCAGCTGCGGCAGGATCGGGTCGTAGACCTTGTCGACGACCGGCTGGACCGTGTGATCCTGGTACGGCGAGATCGAGTTGAAGGCGTCCTTGTACGCGAGTGGTACGACCACCTCGTTGACCAGCGGGTTGCCCAGGCGGGAGACCTGGCGCCACTCCTCGCGGCCCTTGCCGCCGCTCCTGGCACGGCTGTCGGTGACCTCCACGCCGTGGCGCTCGGTGGTGGACCAGATGCCGACGACCGGGTTGCGGCCCGTGTCGCCGTGCAGGGCCAGCGCCTTCTTGGGCACCTGGAGGGCGATCGAGTTCACGTTGTAACCGGCGAGGGTGTCCTGGCCGCGCTCGCTCAGATTCCCGCCGTACAGCAGGTCGAAGACCCGCAGGTCGGCGAAGAACGGGTCATCGGCCTGTCCGGCGAACGCCTTCGCGCCGCCCGGCGCGTTCCGTACGGCCTCGGCGCGCAGGGCCGGGTAGTCGGGCATCGACGCCGGGCCGACCCGGGACGGGGCGACCGGGGCGTCGCGCAGCAGGGTACGGGTGCCTCCCTGATCGGTGACGGTCAGGTCGTACACCTGACGGAAGTTCAGGGTCGGGTCGTTGAAGCCGCGGACCGGTCCGGTGTTGTAGAGGAACTGGTTCGCCGCATCGCGGATCTCGTTGCGGAAGCGCCAGGTGTAGGTGACGTCGGCGTGGCCGTCGCCGGTGTTGTCGATCTTGATGTGGTAGCGGGCGTCGTCGGCGAACGCGTAGAAGTTCGGGCCGCCGTTGGGCTCCTCGAACGGAATCCAGTTGGCGATCATCGTCACCGTGCCGGAGCGGTCCGGACTGGTGAACGCGTACACATCGGTGTTGTCCGCCCGGGGGTCGCCGGCGATCTGCGGCGCCTCACGGTGGCTGGAGGCGGCGCTGATCCCCGGGGCGAGGGTCAGTACGGCCAGTCCGGTGGCCAGTGCCCCCGTACCGAGGACGAGCAGGGAGTGATCGAGGACGCGCCGTGAACGAGGCCGTGATGAAGGGGACTTCATAGGATTCCTCTCGTCTGCGAACCCGCCCGCATTCGTATGCGGGTTCCCACCGCGAGGGAGCGCGAGCGGGTCCAGGTGTGAGGGAGGTGGCCGGTCGACCCAGCGGGCGGGACATCAGAACGTGTCCGGGCGGCTTCCACGAAGGCACGAGGCATTCGCCGGTCGGCGTGGCACCGCGCACCGAAGGTCGATGCGCAGAACGCAGAAAACCACGAGAAGGAGGGAGGAAATGCCCACTCCTGGCGGGGTGATCAGCGAGGCGTTGCTGGGGATCGGGGAAAAGCCGCAGGTGAGAGCCGGTTGGCGTGGGTTCTGTCCAGGCGGAGAACTCTCGGCGACACGGTGCGGCCGTATTGGGCCGATCGGTAGGCACAGGCGCTTTGTCGCACTATATGCGCGGGATGGTGCTCAGTTGGGGCAGCGGGGCGGTGGCCCGTCAGCCGCCGGACGAGCGCGTCTGATGCAGGATCCAGGCGAGCGCGTGCGTGCCCGGCCGATAGCTGCCGGCCGACTTCCAGATCCGTACGTACGCCACGGCCAGTCGCTCCTCGGCGGCGGTGGGGGACGGGGTGGCCGCGACGGCGGCGGCGAACAGGAGCCCGGCGGTGCGGTCATAGAGCCGGGCGAAGGCGGTGCGGCTGCCGTCGGCGATCTGCACCAGAAGATCGTCCAGGCTCTCTCCCGGTCCTGGCCCCGGAGCCGGTCCTGCCCCCGGCCCCGGTTCTGCCCCCGTCCCGGGAGCCACGGCGCACGCGCCCGCTCCGGCGGGAGTGGCCCAGCCGGAGTCCACGGCGTCCGGGCGGTTGGCGCGTGAGCGGGCACGGTTCATTCCGGCAGGCTATCGAGCGGCCGGGGGCGGTCCCGGCCGGTCCGGCGGAGTCCCCTGGTCCGGCCGGTCGCCATTCACCCCATGGAGTGAAAACGGCTCCATCTGTCCGCAGGCGGCAATCCGATGGGACGCGGGGAACGAATGGCGTGCGGTGGGAGGGAGCGAGAGCGCGAGTGGTCCGGTTCCCGCTCCTGACGGACCCACCGGCGTGTCCCGGCCGCGAAGCCGTTCTTCCCCGGCCGGGACGCACGTTCGCTCCGGCTCCTCGCGGGGAATCGAGGTGCCGGAGCGAACGCCGCCCGCGCCGCGCCGTGATCGCGGGACCCCGCCGGACGGGGTCCCGGTCCGCCTGCGGGAGTCCGGCGGTGGTCAGCCTATGAAGATCTCGACAGTGGACCAGATGGCGAGGCCGAGCATGCACAGACCGCCGATGCGCTGGACGGTCCTGAGCGGCACGCGGGTGGCGATGAAACGGCCGGCGAGCAGGGCCAGGGCGGAGACGGACATCAGCGCCGCGGCCGCACCGATGGCCGTCGACCAGGTGCCGTTGCCGGCGGCCAGGTTGGCGGTGGTGATCTGCGTGAGGTCGCCCCACTCGCTGATGAACACGGCCATGAAGGCGGTGGAGTACACCGGCCAGAAGCCGGTCACGGTCTTGGTCTCGCCCTCCTCGTCGTCGTCACCGCCCGTGTTGCGCAGCAGCATGAAGGCGCCGAAGGCGAAGAGGACGGCGGAAACGAGTTTGACGATCCAGTCGGGCAGGAGCCCGATGAGACTGCCGGCCCCGACCGCGATGGCGACGTGCACGAGGAACGCCGTCGACGTGCCGAACCAGACGTAGAGCGGCTTCATGCGCGTGCCCATGGCCAGGGAGGCGAACATGGTCTTGTCGGGGAGCTCCGCAAGGAAGATCAGCCCGAAGGCGGTAAGGATCGCCAGGGGGTCGAGATGCATTCCGGGTGGCTTTCTCTGAGGGCCGGACCCGGGCCTTCGCGCGGCACGTCGACGCGCCAGGAGAGGACCGCTCGGCCCGGCACGACGGTGCGCCCGCAGGGGTGCGGGTGCGTCAATGCCTGACCGAAGGTCTCGCCCGCCCGCCGGATGAGCGGGCCCGGCCACCGGGAACCCGGAGGTTCCAGCGTGTCGACGACCGGTTTGCGGGGCTACTCCCCTTCGCAGGCGCCAAGAATACCCCACCCTCCTTCTCGGCCCGGCAGTGGGCGTCGGAGTACCGCAGGTCAGACCCGGTCCGGTGGCGGCCGTACGTCGGACGGCTCTGTCCGGTGGCTCGGGGGCGGGCCCTCCCGTGTAGTGGGTGGTGCGGCCGTGGTCGGCCGGTCGGCGTGCTGCCCGAGGGGCGGCCGGATCTGAGGAGCCTCGATGAAGAGCGATACCAGGACAGCGGCTGCCGCTGTCGCGGCCATGCTGTGCGCGGCGGCGGTCGCCGGATGTTCCGGCGGCGGCAGCGGCGGCTCCCCGGCTGCGGCGCCCGCCGAGGCCGCGGACGTGGCGCGCGCGTCGAGCTCCCCGTCCGCCGGCACCTCCTCGGCCGCCCCCGGTTCGGGGACGGTGGACCTGAAGTCCACCTCGCTGGGCAAGGTCCTGGTCAACGGCAAGGGCCGCACGCTCTACCTCTTCGAGAAGGACAAGACCACCAAGTCCACCTGCGAAGGTGCCTGCGCGTTGACGTGGCCGCCCCTGCTCACCACGGGAAAGCCCACCGCCGGCAAGGGTGTCAAGGACAGTCTGCTGTCGAGCACCACCCGCAGTGGCGGCGTCAAACAGATCACCTACAACGGCCACCCCGTGTACATGTTCAAGGGGGACATGAACCCCGGTAACACCAATGGCCAGGGCGTGAGCGCCTTCGGTGCCAAGTGGTACGTCCTGGACAGCTCCGGCAAGAAGAACACGACCCCGCAGCAGAACTCCGGCGGCGGCTACTGACCCGCTCGGGGGTGTCTCAAAAGGCACCCCCGACGTCGGGCCGGAGCAGTCGGCCCGCAGACCCGCCTGCATCGGACAAGGACCCGCCCGCATCGGACAAGTCAAAAGCGATCATAATGCGACACTAATAGGTCGAATGTTTGCGCATTTATGGTCAGCTTTCGCAATCGGTGATCACTGAGTCACACGGGCGTTCCGTGGCCGGGAAGCGGCAGGCATCATCGGCCGACAACGTTCATCGCTGGGCCGGGGGTGCGTGTGATGCGGAGATTCCTGAGCAGGGCAGGGAATCACCAATCGGGGCGGACGGCGACGGAGCCGGTGCTGTGGCGCGAGGCCGAGGAGTTCATCCGTAAGCACCGTCACGAGGAACCGGGCCTCGGCTCGCCGGGCGGCCGGCTCAGGGCCGTACGCAAAGAGATACGTGACACCGGGACGTACCGGCACACCTCCGCGGAGCTGACCTTCGGCGCCCGCCTCGCCTGGCGCAACAGCAACCGCTGCATCGGCCGCCTCTACTGGCGCACCTTGCGGGTCCGCGACCTGCGTCATCTCACCGACGCCGAACCGATCGCCGAGGCCTGCGCCGACCATCTGCGCACGGCCACCAACGGCGGCCGCATCCGGCCGCTGATCTCGGTCTTCGCACCGGACACCGCGCAGCGCCCGGGGCCACGGCTCTGGAACGAGCAGCTCATCCGGTACGCCGGTTACCGCACCGCCGACGGCGGGACGCTCGGCGACCCGCGCAACGCCGGGATCACCGAACTCGCCCTGCGGCTCGGCTGGCCCGGCGGTCCGCACACCGCCTTCGACCTCCTCCCGCTGATCGTGGAGGGTGTCGACGACAAACCACGCGCCTTCGAACTGCCCCCGGACGCCGTGCTCGAAGTACCGGTCGACCACCCCGACCACGCCGACGGGTCCGACGATTCCTGGAACGCCCGGTGGGGGCTGCGCTGGCACGCGGTGCCCGCCATCTCCAACATGTGTCTGGAGATCGGCGGCATCTGCTACCCGGCCGCGCCGTTCAACGGCTGGTACATGGGCACCGAGATCGGCGCCCGCAACCTCGCGGACACCGACCGCTACGACCTGCTGCCCCGGATAGCCGAAGACCTGGGTCTGGACACCTCCACCGACCGGTCGCTCTGGAAGGACCGCGCCCTGGTCGAACTCAACCGGGCCGTCCTGCACTCCTTCGACCGCGCGGGCGTCACCATGGCCGACCACCACGCCGAGTCACGGCACTTCGTACGGCACATGGAGAGCGAAGCGCGCAAGGGCCGTGAGGTGCACGCCGACTGGGCCTGGATCGTGCCGCCGATGTCCGGTGCGACGACCCCGGTCTTCCACCGTACGTACGACGCGACCGAACGCAGCCCGCGCTTCGTCCACCATCCCGAGGCGCTGGAACGCGCCCACGGCGTACCGGCCGGAGCGGCGCCGGCCGACGGTCCGGCCCGGCGCGACCGGGCGCCCGGCTGTCCGGGTGCCGCCGGCCCGGCCTGAGCCGATACTTGGCCCATGATCCTTGTGGTGGAAGGACCTGGCGCCGTAGGCAGGACCACCTACTGCCGCGCGTTCCCCCGGACGCGGGTCGTCGAGGAGCTGGGAGCCGACATCCGCCCCGCCGCCGGTCTGTCCCTGGAGGAGACGTGCCGGTTCTGGGTGGAGCGCAACGAGGACCGGTGGTCCCGGGCGGTGCACGCGGAAGGTACGACCGGGATGGCCGTCTGCGACACCGACCCGCTGAAACTGCACCACAGCTGGTCCCTGGCCAGGACAGGGCTGCTTCCGCCGAACGTCTTCCGCACGCAGCTGCGCCACACCCGCGCGGCGATGGCGGACGGCCGCCTGGGGATGGCCGACCTCGTCGCCTGCCGGATCCCGACGCCCGAAGCGCTGCGACGGCAACGGGACGGCGATCGCACGCGCGGCCGCCGGGACGTCGAGGTCGACATCCGTCTGGCCGGCGCGTTGCGTGAGTGGTACGAGGCCCTGGACGTCCTGGCCCCCGGCCGCGTGCGCTGGGACTGGCCGGCCTCCGGTGACGCCGTACTGCACACCGCTCCGTGCCCGGGGCCGTTGCCGAAGTCACCGGAACGGGCGCGCGACGGCGTACCCGTGGCAGGCGAGGGGCCGCGTCACGACATCCCGCTGCTCGACACCTGGATGCGCGCCCTGCCGGAGCTCGCGGACCGCGGCCCGCGCGGCTGAACACGGGTCGTGCCGCCCCGGTTCCGGCTCGCCACCCGGCGTCGATACCGGTGACTACCCGGCGTCGATACCGGTGATGACGGGCTCTCCCAGCGGCGCGCTGTCGATGGTGAAGCCGGCCTTGTCGAGAGCGCCCGCGGCGATGCGCCGCGCGGCCGCCTCCGCCCCCTTCGAATCGTCGGCCTCCACCTCCAGCCGGATCGTGAACCTGGAGTGCTCGGTGTCGACCGAGAGCAGATCCAGCTCCTCGGCCGCCCCGAAGTCCGTACCCTGTGGATCGGCCGGCCGGAGCGCTCCGAGCAGAACGGACCGCGCCTCGTCGGTCAGCGTCTCGTGCAGCGTGCCGGGGATCGTCACTACGTAACTGGTCATACCCCACATCTATCCCGCACGTCTCGCGGCACTCCCGTTTCGCGGCCTGACACTCCGGCGCGCCCGCGACCGATGACGGCCCGCGCCACCTCATGGGCCGGTACCCGCCGCCACCGGCCACGTGTGGGTGGCCGGCGGCGGCGGGTACCGGTGGCGGATCAGCGGCGGTTGTCAGGGACGGGCGTCAGTGCCGGGGGCCGCGCTTGCCGCCCAGGTCGTCGCCCATGCCCTTGTCGGTCCGGCCGGAGTCGTACTCGATCTCCTCCTTGCGGACGTCGGAGGAGACCTCCTTCGTCTCCGTCACCCGCTCCGTCTCCATGCGTACGCGCTCCACCGCGACGGCCTCCTTGCGGATGATCGGCTGCTCGGCGTGGAGCGTCACCTCCGCCTCGGCCTCACCGATACGGGAACTCGCCGCCGCGCGGTCCTCCGGCAGGATCGCTTCGTGGATGACGTGGACCTCTTCGTGGCTGAGCGGCACGGAGGTGGTGACGTTCTCGGTCACGACGACCTTGTGCAGCCGGGCCCGGCCGACCTCGTGCTCCTCGGTGCCGATCTGGAGCTGCTCCTCCGAGCGGATGAGCTCTTCGCTCTGCTGGTACTCGGCCTCATGACTGCCACCCGGGTCGGCGCCGCGCACCCCCGCAGGGACGCGTCCCGCGCTCCCCGCCGTCGTCGGCGTGGTCGTGGGCCTTCCGGTGCTCGCCGGCATGTCCGTCCGTCCGCCCGCCCGCGATCCCGCGGCCGCACCGGCGGCCGCACCGGCGGCCGTGCCGGTCGCGGCGGCCGTGCCGGTCGTCCTGCCGGAGGTCGTGCCCGTCCCCGTGCCGGTGGTCCGGCCCGTGGGCGTGCCGATGCCGGAGCCCGACCCGGTCAGACCGTAGTGCTGGTAGAGCTGCTTCTCCTGGCCCGGATCCAGGTGCTCGTCGGCGTCCAGGCGCGGCGCGTCCTTGACGGTTTCCTTCGGGTACGGCACGTGCAGGCCCTCGCCGCTGCGGCGGGCCCCGGACAGCGGCACGAGGCTTTCCTTCATGCCGAACATGCCGGTCTTCACGGTCACCCACTCCGGGCGGTTCGTGCGGTCGTCGACATAGACCTGGCCAATGCTGCCGATCTTGTCGCCCTCCTTGTCGTACGCGGTCAAGCCGTTCAGCTCACTGGGGCTGTTGAAGACGCCATCGGCTGACATCAGCGATCACTCCTCGCGTGGGGGAAGCGCGTCTGCGTCAGGCGCGCACATCCATCGCGCCTCCGTGCGGGACCGGCGGCAACCCGAGGAGACCCCGCAGACCAGCGCATTCCGCTGTCCGTACGGAATTCACCGTGTAAGCGCGACGTCAGTGCTATCCGCCATTCGGGTGAATGAAAGGGCGGGGCGACCCCGGCGCCCCGGCACCCCCGGCGCGAGCCACGAGACTCGGTCGTCCCCGGCCCGTGAAACAGCCGGAGCCCGGGACCCGACCCGGGGAACCCGACGTACGGAGAGCGCGAGCATGTCTGTGGAACGTATCGGCCTCGTCGTCCACCAGGGCCGCCCGGCGGCCGTCGAAGCGGCTCACGCGGTCCATGCCTGGTGTCACGCACATGGCGTCCCGTGCAAGGAGATCGACGTCTGGAAGGAGCACGAGCCACGCCACGGGGGCCAGGAGGAGTCGTTCGCCGCGGGCAGCCCCGACCTCGTCGTCACGCTCGGCGGCGACGGCACCTTCCTGCGCGGGGCGCGGATCGCCGCCACGAACGACGCCGCGGTGCTCGGAGTCGACCTGGGCCGGGTGGGCTTCCTCACCGAGGTCCCCGCCGAGGAGGTCACACAGGCCCTGGACAAGGTCCACGAGGGACGCGCCACGATCGAGGAGCGGATGACCCTCACCATGCGGTCCTCCCGCGCACTGACGCTGCCGCCCGGCATGGAGGCACTGCTGCGCTACGGCCGGGGC
Organism: Streptomyces sp. NPDC051569; assembly: GCF_044454085.1. Taxonomy (NCBI): domain Bacteria; kingdom Bacillati; phylum Actinomycetota; class Actinomycetes; order Kitasatosporales; family Streptomycetaceae; genus Streptomyces; species Streptomyces sp. NPDC051569. The sequence continues at coordinate 40,732 of NZ_JBITDJ010000023.1, read as the reverse complement.
CCCGCCCTGCCGCCGCCCCCGGTCCGCCCCGACACCACCGAGGAGGAGGGCTGGGGCATGGCACTGGACGTCACCGCCGTCAACGACGTCGTCCTGGAGAAGCTCGCCCGGGACCGGCAGGCGAGCCTGGGCGTCTACATCGGCGGCCGGCTGCTCGCCGCCTACTCGGCCGACGCCGTGATCGTGGCCACCCCGACCGGCTCCACCGCCTACAGCTTCGCGGCCGGCGGACCGGTGCTCTCCCCGCAGATGGACGCCGTGGTCTTCACGCCCGTGGCCGCGCACATGACGTTCAACCGCACGGTCGTCGCCGCGGCCCACGAGCCGGTCGGTCTGCGCGTGCTGCCGCGCTCCGGGGAGGTCGCGGTCAGCATCGACGGCCAGCTGCGGGGCGTACTGGAACCGGGCGACTGGGTCGGCGTGTACGGGGCCCGCTACCGGCTGCGCCTGGTCCGGCTGGGCCCGACCGACTTCTACAGCAGGCTGCGCGAGCGCTTCCGGCTCACCGACGCGCCGGCGGCGGCGGCCGACGGCGAACCGGCCCCGCTCTTCCGCCCCGACGGCCCGGTGCCGAGCGATCTGGCCCACCTGAGCCTGCCGCCGGCCCCGTCCCGCGGCTGACGGACCTCGTACCGCGCCCCACGGGTCCGCGACCCACGGGTCCGCGGCTCCTCCCGGGGTAGACGGTCGCCACCGGATCCGGCAGCGGCCCGGGGCGCAGGGGAGGGTGGGCATGGGGACGGTCACACGGGTGCCGCAGACACGGGACATGATCGGTGAGGAACTGTCCGGGGACGAGGCGCTGACCGCGCTGCGCCGTTACGGGGGGCGGCAGCTGCTCCTCGACGCCTTCTCCCGGTTCCGTTACGCCGACGGGTTCAGCCAGGCCCGGTCCCTCGGCTTCCAAGTGGTCCTGGGCATGGTGCCCTTCACCATCGCCCTCGTCGGGGTGACGACGACCGTGCACACCGAGAGCCTGGGCAGGATCATCGAGCTGACGCTCGGCCGGATCGTACCGGGCGACAGCGCGGAGCTGGTCCGGGGCGCGCTGCGTGACACCCGGCGCAGCGCCGGAGCGGATGTGTCGGGGGCCGTGGCGATGTGGCTCGGTCTCGGCTTCGCCGTACTGAACCTCGCGTCGGCGATGGGCCAGATCGAACGCGGCTGCAACCGCGTCTACGGCGTCGAGCGGGACCGGCCCTTCCTCGCCAAGTACGCCCGTGGCCTGGTCCTGGCCTTCGCCGCCGGGGTGCCGATGGCGCTCGGTTTCCTGGTCCTGGTCGCGGGGAGGGCGGTGGGCGACTCCGTGGTGGAGGCGCTGGGCTGGTCCCGGGACTGGCTCGCGTGGTGGGGACCGCTGGAGATCCCCCTCGGAGTGCTCCTGGCCGGGGCCGCCTCCGCGGTGATCTTCCGCTGGTCGCCCCGGCGCGACCAACCCGGCTACACCTGGCTCGCGTTCGGCTCCGCCGTTCATCTGCTGCTGTGGGTGGCGGCCACCTGGCTGCTGGCGTTCTACGTCGGCAGGAGCGGTTCCTTCGGTGCGGTGTACGGGCCGCTGACGGCCTTCGTGGCCCTGCTGCTGTGGGCCAATCTGACCGGGATCGTGCTCTTCCTGGGTGTGGCCTTCGCCGCCCAGCTGGAGGCCGCCAGGGCGGGTATCGCCGAACCGGTGTGCCCCGACCCCGGCCCCTGAGCCGGCCCGACCCCGGCCCCTGAGCTGGAGAGGGAGGCTCGGCGCCTTTCCCCTGAGATGCCGTCGCCCGCACCCACGCACGCATCCACGCCTCGCCGACGCGGAGCCGCGGCGCACCATGGACGTGGACATCCGGAGCAGCGGCGCGATCGAGTTCTAGCATCGGGCAGGGCCGGTCAGCAGGGCGGGCGGGCAAGGCGAGCGCAACCTCCCCGGGAGCGGTCAGGCGATGGCGAACAGCCGGGAACACGGCAGGGACGAGACGGTCGAGCAGCGCGCGGACCGGCTGTGGGGCGAGCTGCTCCAGGAGCTGCGGGTGGCGCAGACCGGGGTGCAGATCCTCTTCGGCTTCCTGCTCACCGTCGTCTTCCAGGCGCGGTTCTCCCATCTGTCGGACACCGACCGGACCATCTACACGGTCACGGTGATGCTGGGCGCCTCCGCGGTCGGCGCGCTCATCGGGCCTGTCTCGTTCCACCGCCTGCTGACCGGGCACCGGATGAAGCCCCAGACGGTGCGGTGGGCGTCGCGCCTGACCGTCGTGGGACTCCTGCTTCTGCTCGGCACGATGGCCTCGGCCCTGCTGCTCATCCTGCGGCTGGCGGTGGCCGACTTCCTCGCCGGCTGGCTGGTCGGCGCGATGGTCACGTGGTTCGTCCTGTGCTGGTTCGTGCTTCCCGCCTTCGCCCGTCACAGGGCGCGGACGGGCGGCGGCCCCCCGGATGCACCCGCGGGCTCACCCGGCGGTCAACTTCCACGGGGATGAAGGGCATCACAAGGCGGCGGTGGGGCATCCGGTGATCGACTCGCTCCCTCTCACCCGTGGAGACCGACGTGCTGCTGGCTCACCCTGTCATCCTGCGCAACCTGGTGAAGCGTTACCGGAGCCTCGCCGCCCGGCACGACGAAGCCGGAGTCTCCACCGCCCGGCGGGAGTTCCAGGACGTCTCCTCCCTGCTCTGCGTGGCCACCGGCACGAGTGACGTCGACGCGGCACTGATCGCCGCCACGTACCGGCTGCCCGGTGCACGGGTGGCGGACGACTCGTCACTGAGCGGCTGACCTGGCCCGTACCCGGCAGATCCAGCCCGTCCCCCGACCGAGGACACACGGCGCCACGCGCCGGAACGCCGCTCCGGTGGTCGAGTCCCGTCCGCCGTCGGCGGTCCGCCGTCCGGGCCGGGGGGCGGACCGCCGACCCGTCGTACGGTGAACCGACACGTCATACGGTGAAGCGGTGCGTTCCCGAACCGACCTCGAACACCGCGCAGCCGTCCTCCGCGCGCACGAACGTCCCGTGCGTGCGCCGCACGCGGTCGGGACGGGCCGTGGGGATCCACACCTCGGCGGTGGTGTTGGGCGGAACACCGCACGACAGGGTGAAGCCGTCGGACCGCTGCTGCCAGTCGGTGGACACCGGGCCGTAGGGGGAGGCGAACGTGGCCCGGGCGGAGGTGACATCCCCGCCGGGGCGGGGACGGATGACGATCCGCCGGTAGCCGGCTCGGCCCGCGGCGATGCCGGCGATGTTGGCGTACATCCACTCGCCCACCGAGCCGTAGGCGTAGTGGTTGAAGGAGTTCATCTCCGGGGTCTGGAAGCCGCCGTCCGGCTGGATGGAGTCCCAGCGCTCCCACATGGTCGTGGCGCCCCGGTCGATCTGGTAGCCCCAGCTGGGGAAGGTGCGCTGACGCAGCAGCCGGTGGGCGACATCGGTGTGACCGGTGTCGGTCAGGACGGGCAGCAGGCGCGGAGTGCCGAGGAAGCCGGTCGACAGGTGCCAGTCCTTCGCCTCGATGAGGGCGACGAGGCGGTCGGCTGCCGCCTGGCGCAAGGGGTCCGGCACCAGGTTCATGGACAGTGCGAGGACGTAGGCCGCCTGCGTGTCGCCCCGCACCGTGCCGTCGGACGCGACGTACGCGGTCCGGAACGCCTCGCGTACGCGTGCGAAGAGGTCGGCGTAGGGCGCGGGATCCTTGCCCAGCTCCGTGGCGAAGCGCGCCGCCAGGTCCGCGCTGTGCGCGAAGTAGGCGGTCGCGATGACCTCCTTGGGCGTCTCGTCCGACACGTTCAGCCAGTCGCCGTATCCTTCGGCCGGCCGTAGCAGCCCGTCGCTGTGCTTCTCCAGATAGGTCAGCCAGGCCTGGACGGACGGCCACGCGTCCGCGAGGACCTGCCGGTCGCCGTACGCCCGGTAGAGGGCCCAGGGGACCGTGACACCCGCGTCCCCCCAGCCCGCCACACCGTTGCCGACGGTGCCGACCATGGGTGCCACGTCCGTGAACGCGCCCTCCGGGGTCTGCGCGTCACGGAGGTCGACCAGCCACTTGGTGAGGAAGCGGGCCGACTCCATCGTGTAGGCGGCCGTGGGCGCGAAGACGTTGATGTCGCCCGTCCAGCCCAGCCGCTCGTCGCGGGCGGGGGTGTCCGTCGGGACGGAGAGGAAGTTGCCGCGCTGCCCCCACGTGATGTTGCTGTGCAGTGTGTTGAGCATCGGCACGTTCGTCTCGAACGCGAACGTGAACGGTGCGGAGGTGTGCATGACCCGTCCGGTCACCGACTCCGTCGAGGGTGTGCCGGGGAACCCGGTCACCTCGACGTAGCGGAACCCGTGGAAGGTGAAACGCGGCTCGTAGGTCTCCTCACCGTGGCCCTTGAGGGTGTACGTGTCGGTCGCGGCGGCCGTCCGCAGATTCGCCGTGTAGATCCTGCCGTCCGGGTTGAGGACCTCCGCGTGCCGCAACCGCACCGTCGTGCCCGCGTCGCCGGACACGCGCAGTCGCACGGACCCGACCATGTTCTGGCCCAGATCGACGACGAAGACCCCCGGTTCGGGTTCGGTGACCTTCTCGGCGGGAAGTTCCTTCGCGATGCGCACGGGACCGTCCACCTGCGCGACGATCCGCCTCGGGACATCGTTGTCGGCGCCGCGCACCGGGAGCCACGACCGGTCGTCGTAGCCGGGTGAGGTCCACCCCGCCGTCTCCTTCCGCGCGTCGTACGTCTCGCCCGACTGCGGGTCGGCGGAGACGATCGGTCCTGAGGCGGCACGCCATCGCGGCCCGGAGGCGATCCGTTCACTCGTCCCGTCCTCGTAGTCGATGTCCAACTGGGTGAGGAACGCCGGGCGTTCGCCGTACTGGTGGGGGCCGAACATGCCGACGTTGCCCGCGTACCAACCAGGGGCCAGGTAGGCGCCGAGCGCGTTGGCGCCGGGGCGGACGGAGCCGGTGACGTCGAAGGTCTGGTACTGCACGCGCTCGCGGTAGTCGGTCCAGCCCGGGGCGAGTTGATCGCGTCCCACCCGGCTGCCGTTCAGGTGCGCCTCGTACAGGCCCAGAGCCGTGGCGTACAGGCGGGCGCGGCGCACCGGTTTTCCCGGCAGCCGGAACTCGTGGCGCAGCTGGTTCGCGGCGGACACGACCGGCACGACGCGGCCCCACGGCCCGGCTCCCCAGGCGGCGGCGACCCGTGCCGCGGGCCACCCGCTGTCGTCGAAGTCCGGCGCGCGCCAGCCGTCGGCCGGAGCCTGGTCCGTGGACTTCCACTGGGCGTCGGTGAAGATCTTCTTCTCGCCCGAGGCCGTGGTGAGGACCAGTACACAGATCAAGCCGGCGGGCCCGTCGGTGGCGTTGGTCGCGGAGACCGCCAGGGTGTTGTCGCCGGGGCGGACGTGGTCGAGGACATCGATGACGGCCGGGCGGTGCCAGCCCTCGTTGTCCGTCTCCAGGTCGGTGTGCGCTATCGCGGTGCCGTTGAGGGAGACGGCGTACACGTTGTCCGCGCTGATGGCCAGCGTGGCCGCGGTGATGTCGTCCGCGAGGCCGACGGTACGGCGGAACCAACGGGTGGCCGCCGGAGCGCTGTTGGCCGGTTCGCCCTCGGGGAACCAGATCCACGAACTTCCCTCCAGGGACGGGGCGTCCGTGAGGGCCGGGGGAGCGGAGATCCACCGCGCCGACCACTGCTCCGCGTCCATCAGACCGGTCTCCCACCACGACGGCGCGCTCCACTCCGAGACGCCGCCGTCGGCGTCCCACACCCGCACCGACCAGAAGTAGCGTGTCCGGGGTTCGAGCGGGGGACCGGCGTACGGGACGAGGACCGAATCGCCCGAGACGACCTTGCCGCTGTCCCACACGTCCGGGCGGGACAGACCGGCGGCGCTGGAGGCGACACGCACCTGGTAGGCGCTCTGCCGCTGCCCCGGTTCGGCCGACGCCATCGGCCAGCTCAGGCGCGGACGGGCCGTGTCCAGGCCCAGTGGCCGCCGGACGTACTCGACGGTCGGAGAGGCGATCCGCAAGGCGCTTTCGCCGGCGCGTAACGCGGCCGACGCGGGGGCGGCCACGACCGGCCCGGCTCCGGCGGCCACGGCGCCCACCGTGGCCGCAGCGCCCGCGAGGATGTTCCTTCTACTGATCACAGCGGCCCCTGACAGTGTGGAGTGAATCGATTCATCGTGTGACCGTAGGGGCGCATGACGTGTGCGTCAACGAGTCCGCGGGCCTTTTCTCGGCTGCTCCGAGGCAAACGGCGACAACGGATGAGGCCTGCCCAACTCGACTGCTGCGGAAGAGAATTGAACGCTTTCAATGGTGGCGGCGAGGCATGCCGGGCCGTGGCCGTGGCCGTGGCCGGTTCCGGGCTCATCCGCGCTGCTGACGACCGTACGTCCCGGCCGAGACCGACGGAAGAATCCTCCTGGACAAAAAAAGTGTTCGGTGCGAGTCTTGAGTCATGTGGGACGTGACCGTGATCGAGGACGCGGCGGCAGCGGCCGCCTCATTGGACCCTGTGCGGGCCCGGCTGCTCGCCGAGCTGGCCGCCGGACCCGCCTCGGCGACGATGCTCGCCGGGCGGGTCGGACTGCCCCGGCAGAAGGTGAACTACCACCTCAAGGCGCTGGAGCGGCACGGCCTGGTCGAGCTGGCCGGTGAACGCAGGAAAGGCAACGTCACCGAGCGGCTCATGCGGGCCACGGCCGCTTCGTACGTCATCTCGCCGCTCGCCCTGGCCGAGGTGCAGCCCGACCCGGCCCGCTTCCGCGACCAGCTGTCCGCGCGTTGGCTGCTCGCTGTCGCCGCTCGGCTCGTACGGGACGTCGGCGCCCTGCTCACCGGCGCGACGAAGGCCCGCAAGCGCCTCGCGACCTATGCCCTCGACGGAGAGGTGCGCTTCGGCTCCGCGGCCGACCGGGCGGCGTTCGTCGAGGAGCTGACGCGTGGCGTGAGCACCCTGATCGCCAAGTACCACGACGAACACGCCGAAGCGGGCCGCGATCACCGGATCGTCGTCGCGCTCCATCCCACCGTCAAGCTGAGCACCACACCCGCACCGGCTTCCCTCCCGGGCGCCTCCGCCGCCCCCGTGGAGGAGTCGTCGTCAGGAAACGGGTCGTCACCGGGATCCTGACCGCCGGCGGCCCGCCGGGCAGGCGTCCGGCGGGCCGTCCGGGAGGGCCTCGACCGGACCCCGCGCACGGTCGTTCCGTTCCGTATGTTCACCCCAAGGGAGCCGGCGCCCCGTCCGCGCCCCCGAGCAGGCACTAAGGAGAGCGCCATCATGTCCAAGGAATTCGAGATCGTCCGCGAGTTCGGGGTGGACGCCAGTCCCGAGCAGGTCTGGGAAGCGATCACCACCGGCACGGCGGGCTGGCTGTGGCCCATGGAGTACGAGCCCCGCGCGGGCGGCGCCGCCCCGTTCGGCGGCACCGTCACCGCCTGGGACCCGCCGAAGCGCCTGACCGGCCGCGTGGAGATCCCGGAGGGTGTCTCCCACCAGACGCTCAACCAGCTCGACCACGTCATCGAGGAGCGCGAGGGCGGCGGCTCCCGGGTGCGCTACGTGCACAGCGGCATCTTCGTCGACGACTGGGACAACCAGTACGACGGCGCCACCAAGCACACCGACTTCTACCTGCACACCCTGCGCCAGTACCTGCTCCACTTCACCGGACGGACCGCGGTCTTCGCCGCCGCCGACGCCCCGCCCGCCGGCGCGGCGGAGGGCGCCTTCGAGGTGGCGAGCCGGGGGCTCGGGCTGCCGGACGAGGCGGCCGAGGGCGACACCGTACGGATCGATCTCCCCGGCAGCGGGCCGGCCGACGCCGTGATCGACTACCGCGACCCCTACTTCATCGGGCTGCGCACCGGCACCGCGATGTACCGGCTCTTCGGCAGGAACCACTTCGGCGCGCCGGTCGGCGTCAGCGTGCACGACTTCGCCCCCGGCGCCGACGGCCCGCGGATCACGGACGCCTGGCAGCGCCGGCTGGGCGACCTGTTCGCCTGAGCGGGACAACGGGCGCCGGAGCGGGCAGGAGGAGTACGGGAACGGTACGAGAACGGGCTGGAGCACGAGAACGGGAGCGGGACATATGACGACGCGCGCCGCGCTGTTCGACGTCGACGGGACCCTCGCCGACACCAATCACCTTCATGTGATCACCTGGTGGGAGGCGTTCCGCCAGGCCGGGCACCTGGTCCAGATGTCCGCCATCCACCGGGCGGTCGGCCTCGGCTCCCAGGACCTCGTCGCGCATCTCCTCGGAGACGAGCGGGACCGGGACCAGGACGCGGAGATCAGTGCCGCGCACACGACGCTGTACGGGACGTACTTCGACCGGCTGCCCGCGTTCGAGGGGGCCGCCGACCTCCTGCGGTCCCTGGCCGACCGCGGCTGGCGGATCGTCCTCGCCACCTCGGCGGGCGGGGCCGAGCTCGACGCGCTGCGCCGGGCGATCGACGCCGACGACGTCATCACGAGCACCGCGAGCGCGGACGACGTGGCCGCCGGCAAGCCCGCACCCGATCCGGTGCGCCGGGCTCTGGAACTCGCCGGGGTTCCGGCGGAGCGGGCCGTATTCGTCGGCGACACCGCCTGGGACATGGAAGCGGCGACGAAGGCCGGCGTCCGCGCCGTCGCCGTACTGTCCGGCGGAATCCCGCGCATGGCCCTGGAGTCGGCCGGAGCGGAAGCGATCTACGAGAATCCGACCGATCTGCTCGCCCGCCTCGACACCAGTGTCTTCGCGGACCTCGAAGAGCGGTGAAGGCGCCTACCGCGCCGACGCGGGCGGGATCCGCCGGGTCCGCGTCCACTCCCGCAGCCCTTCGGCCGTCCAGGTGTTGATCACCCGGTCGGCCGGTACGCCGCACTCCTGTGCCCGTGCGCACCCCAGGAGTTGCCAGTCCAGCTGACCGGGTGCGTGCGCGTCCGTGTCGATGGCGAGGAAGACCCCGGCCGCGACCGCCTCGCGCAGCAGCCGGCGGGGCGGGTCCAGCCGTTCAGGCCGGCAGTTGATCTCCACGGCCGTACCGGACTCGGCGCAGGCGGCGAACACCGCCTTCGCGTCGAACGCCGACTCCGGCCGCGCGCCGCCTCCGCCGCGCCCGGTTTCCCGGCGCGCCGTCACGAGGCGCCCGGTGCAGTGCCCGAGCACATCCGTCAGCGGATCGCGTACGGCGGCGATCATGCGCCTGGTCATCGGGGCGGCATCCATCCGCAGCTTCGAGTGGACGGACGCCACCACCAGATCCAGCCGGTCGAGCAGCTCCGGCTCCTGGTCCAGCGAACCGTCGTCCAGGATGTCGCACTCGATACCGGTGAGCAGCCGGAACGGAGCCCAGCTCTCGTTCAGCTCCGCGATCACGTCGAGCTGCTCGCGCAGCCGCTGCGGCGACAGGCCCCGGGCGACGGTGAGCCGGGGGGAGTGGTCCGTGAGCACGGCCCACTCATGCCCGAGCGCCGCGGCCGTGCGCCCCATCGCCTCGATGGGGCTCCCGCCGTCCGACCAGTCCGAATGCAGATGGCAGTCCCCGCGCAGTGCCGCGCGCAACGCCTGCCCCGACGCGGCGAGCGGTGCGTCGGCTTCCCGCTCCAGACGCTCCAGATAGGCCGGTACGGCACCCTCCAGCGCCGCTTCCACGACCTGCGACGTCCGGGGACCGATCCCCGGCACGCGGGCCAGGGTTCCCCGGGCGGCGCGGTGCGCGACATCGTCCGGGGACAGGCCCGCCACCGCGGCGGAGGCCGTACGGAACGCCCGGACCCGGTAGGTCTCGGCCCGTGAGCGCTCCAGCAGAAAGGCGATCCTGTCGAGAGCCTCCACCGGATCCATGGGCGCCCCCTGTGTCGGTCACTTCCGTTCATTGTCGGCGCGGCCGCGCCGCCGTGCACCCGGGCACGGGCGGGACACCTGATCCGGCGGACCTGACCCGGTGCCCAGGCCGTACGGGGCCGGACCGTGCCCGGGAACGGAGTGAGGCCCCGCGGCATGGAACGCCGCGGGGCCTCACACTGCTCGAAGAAGGTTCGACCAGGCTGTCATGACCGCAGGTCGGACGGGCCGGGCCGTACGTTCCCCGGGGCCGGCCCCGACCGGATCCTGTCGTATGCCGACGGCCGGCGCGGCTACACGCACGACCCCTGTCGTATGGGTCCGGACGGCGCCCCGTACGGGGCGAGCTGTCGTCCGGTCCATGCCTCTCGGCCGGGGGAGCGTCGTCCAGGCCGCCGGGTGTTGGCGGTGGAAGTTCTGGACGGCGTCCGGCGTGGCGACAGGGGCGGGGCGAGCCGGGTCACGGCGGATCCGAGCGTGGCGGCCGGGTGGTGCGTACCGCTATGGGTCAGCCCTGCACGGTGCGACGCTTGCGAGCCGCCCACATGATGCCGGCACCGGCCACCAGGACGACACCGGCCGCGCCGGCGATCATCGGCGTGGCGCTGGAACCACCGGTCTCGGCGAGGTCCCCGGCGGGGCTCGGCTTCGACGTCGGAACCACGGCCGCGGAGCTGGAGGGCTCCTCGGTGGGCGTGGGCGCCGACGAGGAAGGCTCCTCGGAGGGGCTCTGGGACGGCGTCTCGGAGACCGTCTCCGACGGCGTCGGAGACGGCGTGTCCTCCGTCGGCGGGGTGGTGGGCGCCTCGCAGACCGGAGCGGTCTGCACGGCGTCCAGCGAGTACTTGTCGCCGTCGGCGGCCTTCACCACGAGACGGACGGACAGCTCGCTCGTGTGATCGGGGAGCGAGAGCTTGGTGTGGAAATCATTCCTGAACGACTCGGTCGGCAGCAGGTCCTTGCCGTCCACGGTGATGTTCACCGTGTTCTTGTCGCTGTTGCCGTAAGCGGTGAGGTCCACCTTCACCTCACTGCAGGTCACACTCCAAACCGGCGTGTGCGCGAACGCCGGAGCGGCCGACAGGCCAACCCCGACTGCGCCTGCCGTCGCGATCGTTATGAGGGCGCCTCTGCGCCGCCACGATCCGCTGAATACAGTCACAGAATCCTCCGCGATAACCGCGCCGCCGACGATGACGGCGCGCGCGCACAGTACCGCCATTGACGCGGATCTCTTCAACCGGCCCACCCAACTCGCCCTCTCCGCGCGCCTCATGTGCCTGGTGAGAGGCCGGATGTCGGCCTCCAGGTCCCGCTCGGAGGATGCGCGAGGAGATCATGATCACAGCGGGACATGCCCCGGCCTCATGCCGTCACCGCTGATGACGCCCATGGCCAGGGGCTTCCGCAGGAGAGAGAGCGATCATCTCCGCACAAATACAGGCGGGTTCATCGGGCAACGGGCAAAGGTTCCGTCAATAATCGTCCGCCGGTTTCCTGTTGCTCTCGGAACGATCGATTCACGCCGCGAAGATGGCCGGTAAAAGATTGATCGGACTTCCGCGTTTCATGAGGTACTCCGCAATCGCGACAACGCCTCCTTCGCCCATTGCCGAGCGGCGGCCACCCGGGGATGCCGCTCCCGCTGTTCGCGCGACGCCCGGTCCAGTTCCTCCAGCAAACGCTGGGAACGGTTCTCCAGGTCCAGCTCGTCCAGGATCCGGTCGATCTCGGCCAGCAGCGCGCCGTGCAGCTGCCACTGGCGCGGGTGCCGCTGGACGCCCGCCAGCAGGAGATCCGCCAGCTTCTCCCGGCTGCTGCCCGCGGCGGCGAGGTCCTCGGTCAGCCGCGACTCCGCCATCTCGGCGCTCTCGCTCACCTGTGTGGTGACGAGGACGGCGAAACTCACGACGGCATCGGCGACATGGCCGAGCAGCTCCTCCAGGGCGTGCCCCACATCCACCGGGAACATCGGCTCGTTCGTGCGCTGCTTGGCGAGGTCGGTGAGGGTCCTGGCCAGAACCCGCAGCACCACCGTGCAGATCTCCAGCGTGTCGAGACCGGTACGGAGCACCACCCGGTGCAGCAGCCCCTCCTTGACCCGGGGGTTGAGCCGGAGACTGTCCTCCGCCTGCCGCAGGGCCGCGTCCACCTCGCTGATGTCGTGGTCGAGACGGCGTGCCTCGTGCAGGCGGGCGGCGGCGCGTTCGACGGGGACAGCGTCGGTCAGTCCTTCCCCGACACGCAGCAGCAGCTGGCGCATCCGGCGGGAGAGCCCGACGATGGACTGGCCCGCCGTGCCCACCCACACCGGCGGTACGAACAGGAAGTTGAACAGGAGCCCCACCACCGCGCCGATCAGGGTCTCCAGCACCCGGTCCCAGGCGGTGGACGCCACCTGGGTCACCCCGAGCACCAGCATGGCGCTGATCGCCACCTCGGGCACGAACTCACTCACGCGGACGAGGTGACCGACGATGAGCGAAGCCAGGATGATCAGTCCGAGGCTCCACCAGGACAGCCCGACCAGCGCGCTGAAGCCGATCGCGACCAGCACGCCGGCCACGACGGCGTTCAGCCTGCGGACGCTCGTCGTCAAGGTCGAATAGAGGGTGACCTGCACCACGAGCAGAGCGGTCAGGGGAGCGGTGAGCGGCGCGGACTCGCTGCTCAGCCACAGCGCGACCAGATAGGCGATCGTCGCGGCCGCGGCCGAGCGCAGCGTCTGTACGACGACCGGCTCCCGGCGCCGCTTCACGAGCTCGGCCACCGGGGCGCTTACGGTGTTTCGGACTTCCAGCACGAGCTGTCTCTTCCCGCGCTGAAGGCCTCCGGACCGAAACAGTGCCCTGATGGTCCTATCCGTCGTCCCGTTCGTCAGGGTCGCCTCCGGTGTCGCTCGGTCGTCCGACTTCCGCGACTACCCCGGGTCCCGGCGGCTATCCCCCGCCGTGCTCCGCGAGGTCCCGGCCCCGCCCGCCGGACTCCGGGAACCGGGCGGGCGGGACAGGGCCGTGTGGATGAGCCGGGTACGAGAACGACAGCGTCGCAGGCGTGCGCGGGGAAGGGAGGGGGCAGGCGGATGTTCACGCCGACAATGCCCGTGGGGTACGAAAGGAAGTGCACGGCCATGGCCGAGTTCCTGACCGACATCGAGACCATCCGCGCCCGGGCGCGCAAGGAGATCGACAAGGGCCCGGTGACCGACGCGTACGGCGCCGACCTCGGGCGCGTCCTCCAGGTCCTGAACGAGGCCCTGGCCACGGAGATCGTCTGCACCCTGCGCTACAAGCGGCACTACTACACGGCTACGGGGCTGTACTCCGAGCCGGTCGCCGCCGAGTTCCTGGAGCACGCGGGGGAGGAGGAGGAACACGCGGACAAGCTGGCGAAGCGGATCGTCCAGCTCGGCGGGGAGCCCGACTTCGACCCGGACACGCTGACCCGGCGCTCCCACGCGCAGTACGACGCGAGCGCGGACCTGATCGAGATGATCAAGGAAGATCTGGTGGCCGAGCGAGTGGCCATCGCGTCGTACACGGAGATCGCCCAGTGGCTGGGGCAGGGCGATCCCACCACGCGCCGGGTGTTCGAGGACCTGCTCGCGCAGGAGGAGGAACACGCCGACGATCTGCGCGGACTGCTGGAACGGCTGCCGAAGGACGTGGCCGGCCGGTCCTGACGCGAAGGCCTGCCCAGGCCCCGATACGGAATGCCCCGCGCGAGCCGCTTCCGGCGGGCCCGCCCGGGGCCGTCCGGACTTCCGTCCTCAGAGCTGCCGCAGGGCCGGCAGCAGGGTCTTCTCCGACCAGTCGAGGAAGGGCTGCTGGTGGTCCCCGCCGATCTGGACCAGTGCGACCTCCGTGAAACCCGCCTCGGCGTACGACCTCACCGCCTCGACGAACGCGTCCACGTCGTCACCGCACGGAACGCTCCGGGCGACATCCTCGGGCCGTACGAACCGCGTGGCCCCGGCGAACGCCGCCGGACCCGGCAGCTCGGCGTTGACCGGCCAGGGACCGACGGACCACCGGAACTGCTCGTGCGCTCGCGCGATCGCCGTCTCCCGGTCCGGGTCGTAACAGACCGCCAACTGGCCGACCCGGGGCTTTCCCGCCCCACCGTGCCGGTCGAAGGCGTCCACCAGCTCCCTCTTGGGTTCGATGGCGATGACGAGATCGGCCAGCCGCCCGGCCAGCTCGCACGACCGCTTCCCGGAGACCGCGATCCCGATCGGCGGCGGCTCGTCGGGCAGATCCCAGAGCTTGGCGCTCTCCACATCGAAGTGGGCGCCGTGATGATTCACGTAGCCCCCGGCGAACAGCGCCCGGATGATCTCGACGGCCTCTTCGAGCATCTCCTGCCGCACAGGGGCGGCGGGCCGGCCCCCGCCCACCACATGCTCGTTGAGGTTCTCCCCGGAACCGAGTCCGAGCCGGAAACGCCCCTGCGACAGCAACTGCATCGTCGCGGCCTTCTGCGCGACGACCGCGGGGTGGTAGCGCGTCGTCGGACACGTCACGTACGTCATGAGAGGGATACGGGAGGTGGCCTGGGCCGCCGCGCCCAGCACGCTCCACGCGTACGGTGCGTGGCCCTGCGATTCCAGCCACGGGAAGTAGTGGTCGGAGGTGACCGAGAAGTCGAATCCCGCTCGCTCCGCGCCCACCACGTGCTCGACCAGCGCGCGGGGGCCGGCCTGCTCCGTCATCATCGTGTATCCGATGTGCACCATGATCTGCGCTCAGCCGATCTCTTCCGTCGTGAAACCTCACTGCCAGCACGCCGGCCGCGACCGGCGGAGCTGACGGAGCCGGCCGCCGCCGGGCCCTGTACGCCTCACCGACCGGCGTGTGCCGGTGTGTGGCCGTCAGGCGGGGTGCGAGCCGCCCCCGGGGCGCGCGGGAGGCTCGTCGTCCCCATCCCCGAGTCCGGCCCGGCTCTCCGGCTCCTCCGGCGGCTGGAACGCCTCGTCGCCGTGCCCGCCGAGCTGGTACGGCATGAGCCGCTCGCCGCCCGGCAAGAACTTGTCGGAGGGCTCCACGTTCTCCTCGATGTGCGTGGTGCGTTCGGGCCGGTGCGGCTGCTCCTCCGGGGTCGGCGGAGCGGCGCGCTTGGCGCGGAGCCGCCCGCCCAGGATGAAACCGCCGATCAGCGCTGCCACGATGATCAGCCCCACGATGAACGCGATGACGTCCGTCCCGACACCGCTCGCTGCGAGGTGGACGGCCCCGCCGCCGTGATACGTGTTCAGTGGGTTCATGGTCATCCGCGTACCCACTGCCGGGGCCGTCAGTCGGTCACTGCGCCGGGGGCCGCGAATTCTTCACTCTGAGGGACGAATTCCTGGCGGCGCGGGACGTTTGGGAGCGCGCGGAGGAGGCACCCGAAAACGGGTCGGGTGGCTACAGGACGAGGAAAGGTCTGGGCCATGGAGCTGACGGCCGTATTGATCTCCGTGCTCTTCGCGCCTCTGATGCTGGTGGGCCTGCTCGCCCTGGGCCGCTTCGAGGAATTCATCCTGCCGCCGCCCGTGGACGAGCCGCCACCGCCCACCGGGGGTGAGGTCCCCGAAGCGCGCCGGGCGGCCGAGATCCGCACCCCGGCGGTACGGCCCGGGGCTTCTCGCCGCCGCCCCGCCGGCGCGCACCGGACCGGCCCCCTCCTACCCAAGGTGAACCGCAGTGAACCGTGAAGATCCCGACCGCGAGAACCATGAGGAACCCGACCGCGAGAGCCGTGAAGAATCCGACCGCGAGAAGCCCACCGGTCGTCAGTCCGACGCCAAGACCCGGGTGACCGTCCTGATGGCGCTCGGCGCGAATCTCGTGATCGCCGCGGCCAAAGCCGTCGGCGGTCTGCTCACCGGCTCCCCGGCGCTTCTCTCCGAGGCCGCGCACTCCGTCGCCGACAGTGTGAACGAGGTGTTCCTGCTCGCCTCCCTGCGCCGCAGCCGCCGCCCCGCCGACGAACGCCACCCCTTCGGATACGGCAAGGAACGCTATTTCTGGGCTCTCCTCGCGGCCGTCGGCATCTTCGTCATGGGCGGCTGCTTCTCCTTCTTCCAGGGCTTCGAGTCACTGGGCTCCGAGGAGAAGGAATCATCCGGCGGCTACGCGATCGGTCTGACCGTCCTCGTCGTCGCGTTGCTCGCCGAAGGAATCTCGCTCATCCGGGCCCTGCTGCAGGTGCGCGGCGCGAAGGAGGGAGCCCGCGACCCCGCCCTGCGTACCGTCATCGCGGAGGACTCGACCGCCGTCCTCGGCGTGCTCCTCGCCATGGCCGGCATGGTGCTCCACCTGATCACCGGGGACATCGTCTGGGAGGCCGGCGCGTCCTTCGCGATCGGGCTGCTCCTCGTCTACATCGCCTACCGCCTCGGCGCCGAGGCCCGGGGCCAGCTGATCGGCGAGGCGGTCGACCCCGAACTGCGCGGCCGGATCCGCGCGCTGCTCGACGCGCAGCCCGAGATCGACAACGTGGACACCCTGCTGACCATGAAGCTCGGTCTCGACTCGACCCTCGTGGCGGCCCGTATCGACCTCGTGCCAGGGCTCGACAGCGAATCCGTCGAGCTGATCTCCGTGCGTATCAAGGAGTCCGTGTCGGGGACCTGGCCGGAGGCCGACCACGTATTTCTCGACATCACGGAAGCGCCCGCTGTCGAATCCCTGGCCTGATTTCCCGGACGGCGCGTCCGAATGCCCCGGAGTAGAGTGGGGTAATGCCTGGTTTCGTCCGCGTGACCGCGCCGCCTCCGGGCAGATGTCGGCTTGGAGGCTGATGACCATGGGTGCTCTGCTTCTCGTTCTGCTGCTGATTCTGATCATTCTCGGCGTGGGTTTCGTGCTGCACGCCCTGTGGTGGCTCGCGGTGGTCGTCGTGGTGGTATGGCTGGTGGGCTTCCTGGTACGGCGGGCCAGCGGTGACAGTCGGCGCAGTCGCCGGTAGGGCGGGGTCCGTGCGGTTGGCGGACCGCGTGACAATTCCCTGAACGGCACGACCATGCGGGTGCCCGGACGACATCGTCCGGGCACCCGCATTCTTTATGGCGGGTGTAGGAAAAGGAAGTCGGGGCACCCGAAAGATCGAGGGACGGTCACCGTTCACGCGGCAACCGAATTCCCTGGTAACCATCCGTCGATGAAGGAGCCATTTCATGAGCGAGAACATCTGGGGCTACCAGCCGACGAGTGGGCACTCCACCGGAATCAGCCTGGTCGGATTCACGGTCGAGGCGACCGACGGGTCCATCGGCAAGGTCGACAAGCACTCCGACGACGTGGGTGCCGCCCATCTCGTCGTCGACACGGGTGTCTGGATCTTCGGCAAGCACGTACTGCTGCCGGCCGGCACCGTGAGCCGCATCGACACGGCCGACGAGAAGATCTACGTCGACCGGACGAAGGCCCAGATCAAGGACGCGCCCGAGTTCGACAAGGACAAGCATCCCGGTGACGCGGGCTACCACGAGCAGGTCGGCGGCTACTACGGCGGTCACCTCGCCTGACATGGTCCCGCCCGCCTGAGGTCACGTGCCCCCGGGCCCCCCTCGCAAAGCCGCCCATAAGGGCTGGTTCCGCCCCTGTCGGCAGGTCGATCTCAACTTGTCCGCCGACGGGGGCGTAGGTGTGCGCCGGCCGGGCAGGTGAGCCGACAGCACACCCGGCGACCCCTAAGGCGATGACGAACGTGACCATATCGACGCAGTCCGCAGGTACATCCGTACAGCCGGCGGCGGTCGACCCGGCTCCGGCCGATGTCTACGTGGGCGAACTGCCGTGGATCGAGGACGCGGGCAAGATCGCGCCGAAGGACGCGCGGGCACTGTCGAAGATGTTCTTCGACCAGCTGCGGGTTCTTGAGGAGGGCACGCACGAGTACCAGTACGCGCGCAACACCCTGATCGAGATGAACCAGTCACTGGTCCGGTTCGCCGCAGGGCGGTTCCGCAGCCGGGGTGCCAACGAGATGGAGGACATCCTCCAGGTCGGTACGATCGGCCTGATCAAGGCGATCGACCGGTTCGATCTGTCCCGCGAGGTCGAGTTCACCTCCTTCGCGGTCCCGTACATCGTCGGGGAGATCAAGCGCTTCTTCCGCGACACCACCTGGGCCGTGCACGTCCCGCGCCGGCTCCAGGAACTCCGCGTCGAGCTGGCCAAGGCGAAAGAGCACCTCGCCGTGGTCCTCGACCGGGAGCCCACCGTGGCGGAGCTCGCCGCGCATCTGGGGCTGAGCGAGGAGGAGATCGTCGAGGGGCTCGTCGCGGCCAACGGTTACAGCGCCGGTTCCCTCGACGCGCCGAGCGACAGCGGCGACGACGGTCAGGTCAACAAGAGCGGCCGCACCTACGCCGACACGCTCGGCGGCTGCGACCCCGCGATGGATCTCGTCGAGGACTTCCACACCCTCGCCCCGCTCCTCGGCCAACTCGACGACCGTGAGCGCCACATGATCGAGATGCGCTTCGGCCAGGAACTGACCCAGTCCGAGATCGGCGAGCGGCTCGGCATCTCGCAGATGCATGTCTCCCGCCTCCTCTCGCGTACGCTGACCCGACTCCGTACGGGCATGCTCACCGACCGGTGAGACGACGGATCCGGAGCCGGCCCGACGCTCTGCCGGCGGTGGCCGGTGGCCCGGTCGGGCGGCCGGACGGAGCCCGCTGAACGGACGGTACGGTCCTGCCGCGCCGCGCTCCGGCTACCCACGGTTGTGCATGACGGGGAATGATGAGGTAGACACCTTTCCAGCGGGTCGATCGGCATTCAGGCCGTGCGGCCGCTCGACTCTCCGAACGGTTGTGCATGCCTTCTTCACCGTCCCGCCAGGAACCGATGCAGGGACCCACCGCCACGGCCGCGCCGACCGCGCGCCCGCAGCACCATGACATCTTTCTCGAACCTCTCTACACCGTCGAGCTGCCGCCCTTCTCGGAGGACGACATCGACGGCGAGGGCGAGGTCGTCTTCGACCGTGCCCCGGCGCGCCGGCGCACGCCCACCGCGCGACGGGGGTAGGGGCCGGCCGATGACCACGGAGGATGGGGACCGCTTGCTGGCGGGGCTGACGGTGGACGACCGGCGGCCCGAGCAGCCGGTGCTGCTCGACCACGACGGGCGGCCCATCCGGACGTGGCGCGAGAACTACCCGTACGACCGGAAGGTGCGGCGGCGGGAGTACGAGCAGCACAAGCGGGTCCTGCAGATCGAACTGCTCAAGCTCCAGCACTGGGTCAAGGAGACCGGTCAGCGGCTGATCGTGGTGTGTGAGGGGCGGGACGCGGCGGGCAAGGGCGGCACCATCCAGCGGTTCACCGAGCGGCTCAATCCGCGCGGTGCCCGCGTGGTCGCCCTGGAGAAGCCGACCGAGCGCGAAGCCGGGCAGTGGTATTTCCAGCGGTACGTCGCTCACCTGCCGTCGGCCGGGGAGATCGTCTTCTTCGACCGCTCCTGGTACAACCGGGCCGGCGTGGAGCGCGTGATGGGATTCTGCACCCCGGCCGAGTACCAGCACTTCCTGCGCCAGGCCCCGGTGTTCGAGCGGATGCTCACCGAGGACGGCATCCTGCTGGTGAAGTTCTGGTTCTCCGTCTCCCGCGCCGAGCAGCGCACGCGATTCGCGATCCGCCAGATCGATCCGGTGCGCCAGTGGAAGCTGTCGCCGACCGACCTGGCCTCGCTGGACCTGTGGGACGAGTACACCGCCGCCAAGATCGATATGTTCCGGGCCACCGACACGGCCTCCGCGCCCTGGACCGTCGTCAAGACCAACGACAAGAGGCGGGGGCGGCTGGAGGCGATGCGCAGCCTGCTGTGGCGCTTCGACTACCCCGACCAGGACGCCGGGGCCATCGGCGAACCGGACCGGCTGATCGCGGGACCGGCGGACACCCTGCTCGAACCGGGCGAGGAGAGCACGGATCTCTCGCCCACACCGCTCGCGGACCGGCGCGACGGGCCGGGCGATCACCCGGCCGGCTGACCGTCCGGTCTGTCGGGTCAGTCGGGTCTGTCGGGTCAGTCGGGTCCGCCGGCCGGTGGCCGTGGCGTCGGCCGGTCGGGCGTCCGGTCCGTCAGGTCGGTCACCCGGTCCGTGCCGGCCCGTCGGTCACCCGGTCCCCTCGTCGGTCCAGGCGATCCGGTAGTACTTCAGCTCCTCGTCCTCGGCGAAGAGCCGCATACCGGCCGCCGTCATGACGCGCTGGGACGCGGTGTTCTCCCGATCGGCATCCCCCTCCACGCGCGCGATGCCGCTCTCCCGCGCGAACTCCAGCAGCCCGCGCAGGGCCTCGGAGGCGTATCCCCGGCCCCGCGCCGAGGGGATCAGGCCGTATCCGATGCTCACGCGCAGATCCTCGTCCGGGGCTCCGTGGAAGCCGAGGCCGCCCACGGCCCGGCCGTCCTCGCGGAGCCGGATCTCGTACGCGCCGAAGGGCCGGGGGTCACCGGTGATCGCGCAGGTCGTCACGTACCGCCTGGCCCCCACCATGTCCCCCTCGGCGGGGTACCCGGGCGCCCACCGGTCTCCGTCCTCCGGTTCACCCGCCGCCACCCGCTCGGCCTCCACGGCACTCAGTGGATGAAGCACCAGCCGCTCTGTCACAAGGTCGTCCATGACGGCAGACGTATCACGTGGCCGGGGGCCCTCACCGGCGTTTCGCCGACTCCGCAGGTCCGCCCCTCGGGGCGCGCGGGCGGGGCAGGCGGGGCGAGAAGTGGCCGGACGTCAACACCTGAATCAATAACGAATGCTTGTTCCGGAACGCGTTCAACTTCTTGACGCCTCGGCAACAACGCCGTAATCATCGCTTCATCCAGAGAGCGCTCTCTCAGGATTGGCGACCACCCAGGAGACGCCATGAGAAGCAGTCACTTCCTCTTAGCCCTACGGCACAGACAAGCCCTCGTTCTCGTGACCGTCACGGCGGTCCTCGCTGCTCTGGCGCTGACCTTCACCGGTACCACCCCCGCCCGGGCCGCGGGAACCCTGCTGTCGCAGGGCAGGACGGCCACGGCGTCCTCCACGGAGAACGTCGGCACCCCCGCCTCCGCGGCGGTCGACGGCAACGCCGGGACCCGCTGGTCCAGTGCCGCCGCCGACCCGCAGTGGCTCCAGGTCGACCTCGGCGCGACCGCGTCCCTCACCCAGGTCGCCCTCAACTGGGAGACGGCGTACGCCAAGGCGTTCCAGATCCAGACGTCCACCGACGGCACCAACTGGACGAGCGTCTACTCCACCACCACAGGCCCCGGCGGCAACCAGACACTGACCGTCACCGGCTCCGGCCGCTATGTGCGGGTGTACACCACCCAGCGCGCCACCCAGTACGGTGTCTCGCTCTGGGAATTCCAGGTCTACGGCAACTCCGGCGCCACCGGCGGCGGTTGCAGCCAGACCAACGCGGCGCTCAACCAGCCCGCCACCGCGTCCTCCACGGAGAACGCCGGCAGCCCGGCCTCGGCCGCCGTCGACGGCAACGCCGGGACCCGCTGGTCCAGTGCCGCCGCCGACCCGCAGTGGCTCCAGGTCGACCTCGGCTCCACGCAGTCCGTCTGCGGAGTCCAGCTCAGCTGGGAAGCGGCCTACGCCAAGGCGTACCAGATCCAGACGTCCACCGACGGCACCAACTGGACGAGCGTCTACTCCACCACCACGGGCCCCGGCGCCACGGAGGTGATCACGCTCACCGGCTCGGGCCGCTACGTGCGGATGTACGGCACCCAGCGTGCCACCGCATTCGGCTACTCCCTCTGGGAGTTCCAGGTCTTCACCACCGGTGGCGGCACCACCCCGCCGCCCGCGGGCGGTTCGGCCCTGCTCTCGTACAACAAGCCCGCCACCGCATCCACCTACCAGGACAGTGCGAACTGCTCGGGCTGCACCCCGGCCAAGGCGTTCGACAACGACCCCGCCACCCGCTGGGCGACCAGTGACACCAACGGCTGGGTGGACCCGGGCTGGATCCGTGTGGACCTGGGCGCGACCGCGCAGATCGACAAGGTCGTCCTCCAGTGGGACCCGGCGTACGCGACCGCGTACCAGATCCAGACCTCGCCGGACGGGAACAACTGGACGAGCGTCTACTCCACCACCACCGGCAAGGGGTTCAAGGAGACGCTGAACGTGACCGGCTCCGGCCGCTACGTCCGGATGTACGGCACGGCCCGCGTCAGCACGTACGGCTACTCGCTGTGGGGCTTCGACGTGTACGGCACCGGCGGCAGCCCGACCGCGCCGCCGCCCCCGCCGCCGAACCCGGGCAACCCCGAACACCTCGTGTGGAGCGACGAGTTCAACGGCGCGGCCGGCACCACCCCGGATCCGGCCAAGTGGACGGCGGAGACGGGCCCCGGCGTCAACAACGAGCTGGAGTACTACACCAACAACAAGAACGCCACGATGGACGGCACCGGCAACCTCAACATCGAACTCCGCAAGGAGGCCACGGCCGGCTCCGCCTGTCCGCGCGACCCGCTGAGCGGCAGCACCACGTGCCAGTACACCTCGGGCCGGCTCAACACCGCGGACCACTTCAACTTCACCTACGGGCACGTCGAGGCACGGATCAAGGTGTCCGGCACCCAGGGACTGTGGCCCGCGTTCTGGCTGCTCGGCTCGAACTTCAAGACCGGCACCCCATGGCCCAACAGCGGTGAGATCGACATCATGGAGCACGTCGGCAAGGCGGCGGACACCGTCTACTCGACCCTGCACGCGCCGGCCTACAACGGCGGCAACGGCTACGGCGCTCCCTACACCGTCGCCGGCACCGACTTCGCCAGTGCCTTCCACACGTACGCGGTGGACTGGGACTCCAGCCACATGACCTTCACGGTCGACGGCAACGCCTTCTTCACGGTGAACCGTTCCACGCTGGAGCAGACGCGCGGTCCCTGGGTGTACGACCACCCGTTCTTCATCATCCTGAACAACGCGATCGGCGGCGACTTCCCGGGCAGTCCGGACGCCTCGACCACGTTCCCGCAGAAGATGCTGGTCGACTACGTGCGCGTTTCCCAGTAGCCGGCAGCTGACAGCCGGGTGCCGGCGCCGTCAAGAAGTGAACGCGACCGCAGCTCCACAGGGGGCTGACCTCGCGATCACCCGACGGCGCCGCACCCGGCCCGCGCCGGGCCCGAGCCGACCCCGCCGCCCGGCGGGTCGAGAGGAAGGAAATCCGTGCCCAGCAGAAGAAGCGTTCTCGGGTGGGCCGCCGCGCTCGCGGCAGCCCCTGTCCTGGACCTCGGCGCGAGCGGCGGCGCCTCCGCCGCCTCGTCGCTGCCGATCACCGTCGTCAACAACACCGGTACGTACGGCAACGCCGCGATCTGGATGTACGTCGTCGGCACGAACACGGCGGGCCAGCAGTGCTACGTACGCGCCGACGGCGCCCAGGTGCCCGCCGCGCCCGGACTCAACGGACCCGACGGCTACGCCGACCTGTCCATCCCGTTCAGCGCGTCGGGGAACTCCCTGGTCAACCTGCCGTACATGTCGGGACGGATCTACTTCTCGATCAACGCGAAGCTGAAGTTCCGGGTGGTCACCGACGGCAACGGCAACTCCGCCTTCCAGTACCCGGCCGCCTGGGTCACCACCGACCCCAGCTATCAGGTCCTGCACGACTGCATGGAGTTCACGTACAACTCCTCGGGCATGTACTGCAACATCACCATGGTGGACATGTTCAGCGTCCCGATGGCGATCAACCTGGTCGGGAACGCCGACCAGACCACCGGCACCATCAAGCCCGGCGGCCGGGACGCGATCTTCTCCGCCCTCCGGGCGCAGCCCGACTTCTCCTCCCTCGTCAGCGCGAACGGCCTGCGGGTGCTCGCGCCGGGCCACGGCATCGAGGGCGGCCTCTTCCCGGCCACGTACTTCGACCCGTACATCAGCCAGGTCTGGGACACCTACACCAACCGCGACCTGAACGTGCGGATCAACGCCACCACGTACACCGGACGGGTCTCCGGCGGGGTGCTGCGCTTCACCGGCGGGGTCGCGCCGATCCCCAAGCCGAAGACGCTGGACGTCTTCTACTGCAACGGCGCCCTCGGCGCGCCCAACGACGGGCTCACCGGGCCGGTCGCCGCGCAGCTCGGCGCCGCGTTCAACCGTTCCACGCTGCGCGACTACGCCAGTCAGCCGGTCAGTGACCCGTCGCTGTACTACCGGCAGACGATCAGCAACCACTACTCCCGGGTCATCCACGAGAACTCCGTGAACGGCAAAGCGTACGGATTCCCGTTCGACGACGTCGGCGACCAGGCGTCCTACATCCAGGACAACGCGCCGCGCGCCATGACGCTGACCCTGACACCGTTCGGCGGGGGGACGGGCACCCCGCCGCCGGCGGGCGGCCTGCTCTCCACCGGCCGCCCGGCCACCGCCTCCACCGCCGAGAGCGCCGCCTTCCCGGCGTCCGCCGCGGTGGACGGCGACGCGGGGACCCGCTGGTCGAGCGGCTTCACCGATCCGCAGTGGCTCCAGGTCGACCTCGGCGCCGTCCGCTCCGTCAACCGGGTGAGGCTCACCTGGGAGGCGGCGTACGGCAGGGCGTACCAGATCCAGACATCGGTCAACGGCAGCGCCTGGTCCACCGCCTACTCCACCGGCGGGGGCGACGGCGGCACGGACGACCTCACCTTCGCCGCCGTCGGGGCGCGCTATGTGCGGTTCTACGGGACGCAGCGGGCGACGCCGTACGGCTACTCACTCTGGGAGATGGAGGTGTACGGCTCCTGAGCCGCCGCTGAGCCGCCGCTGACCCGGCGCACCGCCGGCCCGGCGCCGCTCCTGCGCCGCTCCGACAAGACGGTGTCAAGGCCACCGGCGCTCCCGCCCGTACGGGGGCGCCGGGTGGACCATGGAGATGAGGGTGCTCAGAGGTACCGGGAGGTACCGGCTTACGGGACGGAGAGGTGGACCATGAGATACGCGCTTCGTGATCGCATCGCACTGGGGGTGGCCCTGGCCGCGCCGCTCGCGGTGGCCCTGATCCTGGTGCCGTTCCGTACCGGACTGGCGAGCACCAATCTCGCGCTGATCCTCGTCGTGGTCGTCGTGGCGGTCTCCGCCCTGGGCAGCCGTCTCGCCGGTGCGGTCGCCGCGCTGTCGTCGGCCGTCTGGTTCGACTTCTTCCTCACGCGACCCTTCGAGCGGTTCTCCATCACCGACTCGAACGACCTCACGACGGCCGTGCTGCTCCTCGCGGTGGGTCTCGCCGTATCCCAGCTGGCCGCGCGCGCCCGGAGACTCAAGGTCATCACCGTGACCGACGCCGGACTCCTCGCCCGCGTGCACGACACCGCGCGGCTGGCCCAGTCCGCCGGATCGGCCGACGCCGTCGTCGGCCTCGTCAAGGGCCAGCTCACCGAGATACTGCGGCTGCGCGACTGCCGCTTCGAGTACGGCACTCTCCTCGGCCACCCGGCACGGCTGGAGCAGGACGGCACGGTCGTCGTGGACCGCGAGCCGTGGGATGTCGGACGGCGCGGCTGGCCGGACGGCGAGATCGAACTGCGCGCCGCCGGGAACGGCCACTACCGGGGGCGCTTCATGTTCCGCCCCGAGCCGGGCACCGTCCCCTCCCGTCAGGCCCGCCTGGTCGCCGTGACCCTCGCCGACGATGTCGGTACGGCACTCGACACGGCGGGGCCGGCTCCGCACAAGTGACCCGTTCCGCTCGTCGCGTCCTCCGCGCGTCCCTCTCGTGCTCGTGCCCTCCGCGCGTCACAGCCTCCTGACGGGGCCCGGCCCCTCGGTCGGGATCCGGCCCGCCGCGACGGCGGCGGCGAGCGCCGCGTGGTCGGCCGCGTTCCGGTCCGCGTAGCGGACGGCGAAATCGGCCAAGGCGCGGTCGAAGGTGTCGGAACCCCCGAGGTAGTGGGCGATCGCCACCCGGTCGCCGGACCGGGCGTGCGCGCGGGCCAGGGCCGTACCGCACAGCTCCGCGTAGTCGTGGAGCAGGGACGGCGACAGGTCCTCGACCGCCGTGGGCTCCCGCAGGTCCCGCAGCCGGCGCCAGTAGAAGTGGCGGCCCTCGGGACCGGTGACCCAGCCGAGGAAGATGTCGGCCGCCGCCTGCAGCAGCCGTTGCCCCGCCACCACCCGGTGGCCCTGGTGGGCGTACGCGCTCTGCCGCAGCTGCGGTTCCAGCACCGACCGCTCGGCCTCCTTGATCTGGAGGAGCAGCGGATCGTCGTTGCGGCCCTCCAGCAGCACGAGATAGCAGCGGACGCCGATACCGCCGACCCCCACGACCATGCGGGCCCCCTCGACGAAGCGGAAACGGTCGAGGAGAATGCGGCGCTCCTCGGGGAGCGTGGACCGGTAGCCGATGAAGATCCTGCGCAGCGTGGCCGTGTCCAGCCGGTTGAGCGGTTCCAGCAGCGGCGGGTCGGGGGCGATCCTGCGCTGCCCGCCCGGCGCGTCGGTGTCGGTGAGGCGCTCCAGGGGCAGCAGGCTGGTCCGCCGGCCGGACGGCGGACCGTCCGGACCGTCCGGTCCGTCCGCCCCGGCAGGCTCCGGAGGCTCGGGGCGCCTCCTCCGTACGACAGGGAGGATCTCCGCCGTGTCGATCTGCTCGTACCAGACGTCGAGCTCACCGAGACCGGCCAGCCGGTGCATGGACTCCCGGTACGCCTTGGCCGCGCCGTGCACGGCCCGCCGGGCACGGTCCTCGGACTGGCCGTTGTCGCGGGCGGCGATCACGATGCTCGCCGCGAGGCGCTTGACGTCCCATTCGAACGGTCCCGGCAGGGTCTCGTCGAAGTCGTGGAGATCGAAGGTCAGCGTGCGCCCGGGCGCGGCGAAGACCCCGAAGTTCAGCAGATGCGCGTCCCCGCACAGCTGGACCGTGAGGCCCGTGCGGGGCTGCGTGGCCAGATCGGCGGCCATCACGGCGGCCGCGCCGCGCAGAAAGGCGAACGGGGAGGCGGCCATCCGTTCGTAGCGCAGGTGCAGCAGCTCAGGGGCGCGGGTGGCGGCCTGCCGCGCGAGCACGGTGAGCGGATCGAGACGGTCCGCCGCCGGTATCCACAGTCCGTGTGACGACCGGGACGCCTGCTTGCGCGCGGCCCGGCCGTGCTCCGCTCGTTCCGCGGGAGTGGTCATGCTGCCTCTCTCGCTCCGATGGTCGGTGCCGGGTCACAGCTGTTCCGCACAGCTTTCCGCCCCGGCGGACGGGATGCCCGGTGTGACAGCCATTCGAGTGACGGCGCAGCAGCAGCAACAACAACGGCATCGCACCATCGCGACACCGAAACGTCGAAAGCCCCCAGGGGTTGTGCCCCGTGGTGAAAGGGGCGCATTCGTGGAACAGCCTGTGCGGCCCCGCTGTGCGTGGCATGCTCGGTAAGCGCCCTTACCCGGCGCCAACCCCCCCTGATCACAAGGCATTTCAAGGAGACCGGATGGATCCGTCCTCGGCCCCCCCAGGACCGGCCCGCAGGGCGCGGCGCCGTGAGCGGATACTCGCGACCGCGACCACGCTGATCGACAGCCGCGGTTTCGCCGGGACATCCATCGAACGGATCTGCGCCGCCGCCCACGTGTCGAATCGCGCTTTCTACGAGGAATTCGAGGGCCGGGAGGCCCTGCTGATCGCGCTGCACAATGACGTCGCCCGTGACGGAATGGAAGCCACCCTGGCGGTTCTCGGCGACCCGGCGATGGAATCCGCCGGGACCCGCGACAGGATCACGGCCCTGGTCCGCGCCTACGTCGAAGCCGTCACCGCCGACCCCGTGGCCACCCGGATCGCCTCCGTCGAGGTCATCGAGGCGGGCCGCACCGTGGAGGACCACCGGCTGCTGTGGCGCAGCCTGTGGACCGACTTCTTCACCGCGGAGGCGGACCGCGCCGTGCGGCGCGGGGAGGCCGTCGCGCGCGACTACACCCTCGCCACGGTCGCCCTGATCGGAGCCATCAACGAACTTCTGGCGCACTGGGCCCGCAACAGCGCCTCGCTCTCCCGGGAACTGCTGGCCCGGGAACTGATCCACCACATCCTCGCCACCCTCGGCATCCCCACGGACGAAGGGAAGTGACGCGATGGCCGGACTCTGGCACCAGGTCCTGCGCACCATGAGCCAGCCCGGAACGTCCCCCGACGACGATCTGCTGGCACGAGCCGCCGCGGACATCGCCCTGCGCGACCACCCCCATCCGCCGCCCGACGCCGATGTCGTCCTGGAGATCGCCCGCGCCGAATTCGCCGCGTTCCTCACCGTCGGCCAGGCCCGGGCGGCCCTCGACCGCGCCCGCCGGGCGGCCCGGGACAGCCCGGCGCCTTAGGCCTTGTCCAGGCCCCGTCCTCCCGTCCGTGGCACGCTCCGAGAGCCGGTCCGAGAGCCGGTCCGAGAGCCGGTCCGAGAGCCGGTCCGAGAGCCGGTCCGGGGCTGTGTCCGAGCCGTACGGAAGACCGCCGCGCCGCCCTGGCCAGGGGCCTCGCGGCGGGCGCACCCCGCCGGGCCGGTTAGCCTGACTCCACGATGAACCGTTTGACGACACCATGGGGCGAGATCGGCCTCACCCGATTCCCCGAGCATCCCCGCGAGACGCTGCGCGCCTGGGACACCGCCGACGAATATCTGCTGCGGCACCTCGCGGGAGCCGACACGGAGCCGGTCGACCTGTCGGGCACCGTGGTCGTCGTGGGGGACCGGTGGGGCGCCCTGACCACGGCGCTCGCCGCCCGCCGGCTCGAACAACCCGGCTCGGGGCCCCTCGTCCAGATCACCGATTCGTACCTCACCCAGCAGGCGACCCGCGCCAATCTGCGCCGGGCCGTCGCGGAGGCGGGCGCTGAACCGGAGGCGGGCGCTGAACCGGACGCGGGCGCTGACCCGAACCCGGGCGCGGACGCGGAGCCCGTACGGCTGCTCTCTGCCAGGGACACCCCGCCGGAGCGGATCGATGTCCTGCTGATCCGCGTGCCCAAGAGCCTCGCGCTCCTGGAGGACCAGCTGCACCGCCTCGCTCCCGCCGTCCACCCGGGGACCGTCGTCGTCGCCACGGGGCGGGTCACCGAGATCCACACCTCGACGCTGAAGCTGTTCGAACAGCTTCTCGGCCCGACCAGGACCTCGCTCGCGGAGAAGAAGGCGCGGCTCATCTTCTGCGAGCCCACCCCCAGCCGTGTACGGACGCCCAGCCCGTGGCCGCACAGCTACGCGCTGCCGGACGGGATCGGAGCCGTATCGGGCCGCACCGTCGTCAACCACGCGGGGATCTTCTGCGCGGAGCGGCTCGACATCGGCACGCGGTTCCTTCTGCGTCATCTGCCGCACCGCAAGGGGCCCGAGCACGTGGTCGACCTCGGCTGCGGCAACGGCGTGGTGGGTACGGCCGCGGCGCTGGACAACCCGGAGGCCCGGGTGACCTTCATCGACGAGTCGTTCTCGGCGGTGGCGTCGGCCGAGGCCACCTTCCGTGAGAACACCGACGGAGCGAGCGCGGCGGAGTTCGTCCTCGGCGACGGCCTCTCGGGCGTGGCGGCGGGGACCGTCGACCTGGTGCTGAACAATCCGCCGTTCCATACCCACCAGGCGACGACCGACGCGACGTCCTGGCGCATGTTCACCGGGTCGCGGGCGGCGCTGCGGCCCGGCGGCGAACTGTGGGTGATCGGCAACCGGCACCTCGGCTACCACACCAAGCTCAAGCGGCTCTTCGGCAACTGCGAGGTCGTCACGAGCGACCCGAAATTCGTCATCCTGCGGGCCGTCAAGCGCTGACACGGCGGGCGGGAGCGCGTCGCCGGGGCGGTCGCACGTCCGCCGGGGCGTTCCTGTGCCGCCGGGCCTTCACACGGTGGCCAGGGAGATCTCCGTCGACTTGATGAGCGCGGTGACGGGGGAGCCGGTGGCCAGAGCGAGGTCCGCCACGGCTTCGCCGGTGATCGCGGCCGTCAGCTCGCCGCCGTCCACGGCGACTTTCACAGCGGCCATGGCGCCGCCGGTCGTGACGCCGGTGACCGTGCCGGGAAGGCGATTGCGGATACTCAGGCCCGTCACCTGACCGGTCGTCAGTGAGACGTCGGTCGACTTGACCAGAGCGCGCACCGCCATGCCCTGAGCGATGCTCAGCTCCTCGACCGCCTCCAGGGTGATGGCGGCGGTGATCTCCTGCCCGCCGTCCAGCCGTACCTTCACGGTGGCCAGGACCGCCCCGGGGGTGACACCGGTGACGGTGCCGGGGAGCTGGTTCCGGATGCTCAAGCTCATGAAGAACGCCTCACCAGGGTGAAATGAAGGAATTTCGACCGATTCGCCAGTCGGACTTTAGTCACATGGCGAGGGAGGGTGCTCCTGCGGGCAAGCTCTCATGTGCTGCGGAGAAGGTGTCTGTTCCTTGTAAATGCCAGCGAATTCGGCCTATTGTGGCGCACATGCAGTCCTACACGATCGGTCAGGCGGCCCGGCTGCTCGGGGTGAGTCCCGACACCGCACGCCGCTGGGCCGATGCCGGCCGCGTCGCGACCCACCGCGATGACGGCGGCCGCCGTCTCATCGACGGCCGCGACCTCGCCGCCTTCTCCGTCGAGGTCGCGCAGAGCGCCACCGGCGAGGACGACGTCGCGTACACCTCGGCCCGTAACGCGTTCCCGGGCATCGTCACCGCCGTCAAGCTCGGCGACGTCGCGGCTCAGGTGGAGATCCAGGCGGGACCGCACCGGCTGGTCTCGCTGCTGACCCGGGAAG
The DNA here is from genome assembly GCF_044454085.1 of Streptomyces sp. NPDC051569. NCBI lineage: Bacteria > Bacillati > Actinomycetota > Actinomycetes > Kitasatosporales > Streptomycetaceae > Streptomyces > Streptomyces sp. NPDC051569. The sequence goes on along the minus strand of NZ_JBITDJ010000023.1, from coordinate 10,203 downwards.
CCGTCGAGGAGTTGGGGCTGGAGGTCGGGATGCGGGCCACCGCCCGCGTGAAGTCCACCAGCGTGCACATCGACCGCACCTGACGGCCCTGTTCGTCGTCCCGCGGTTCTCCGAGCCCGGCGCTCCCCGTCACCTTCCGTTCGCGCGCCCACCCGGGCCGCACTGCCAAGGAGTCCACCCAGATGTCTTTCGCCTTCAACCGGCGCCGCGCCGCGGCCGCGATAGTGACCGCCGCACTGCTCGTGCCGCTGGCCGCCTGCGGCGGCAAGGACGACAGCGAGAAGGACACCGGCGCCCCGGCCGCCGGGACGACGAGCAGTGCCCCCCGGGCGAACCTGACCGTGCTGGCGGCCTCCTCGCTGACCGACGTGTTCAAGACGGCGGGCGCCGCCTACGAGAAGTCCCACCCGGGCACGAAGGTCACGTTCTCCTTCGCCGGTTCGCAGGAGCTGGCCGCGCAGGTCGAGCAGGGCGCCCCGGCCGACGCCCTGGTCACCGCCGACACCAAGACCATGGACGGTCTGAAGGCCGACGCCGGCACCCCCACCGTCATTGCCAGGAACCGGCTGGTGATCGCCACCGGCGAAGGAAACCCGGACAAGATCGAGAACCTCAAGGACCTCGCCGACCCGAAGCTGAAGGTCGTCCTGGCCGCGCCCGAGGTGCCGGTCGGCCGGTACAGCAGGCAGATCCTCGACGCCCAGAAGATCGAGGTGAAGCCGGTCTCGGAGGAGCCGAACGTCCGCGCCGTCCTGAGCAAGGTCGAGCTCGGCGAGGCCGACGCGGGCATCGTCTACAAGACCGACGCCGAGAGCGCGCCCGACAAGGTCGACGCCGTCGAGATCCCCGACGCGCAGAACGCGATCGCCCAGTACCCGGCCGCCACCCTCAAGGCCTCCAAGAACGCGGACGCCGCCAGTGCCTTCGTCGCCTGGCTCAGCGGCCCCGAGGCGCAGCGGATCCTGCGGGCCGCCGGCTTCCAGAAGCCGTAACCCGCTGAGCGGTGCCAGGGGGCTGCCCGGATCGGGGTACCGGGCAGCCCCCTGACACCGGCCACCGCGATTCCCGACCCCAGGAACCTCCGATGAGACGCTTCCGCACCCGCAGCCCCGGCGTTCCCGTCGCCCTGGCGCTGCCCGCCCTGCTCGCCATCGCGTTTCTGCTGCTGCCCCTGATCGGTATCCTCGCCCGGACCTCCTGGAGCGAGCTCGGCGCACACCTGACCAGCCCCGACACCGTCGAGGCCCTGCGGCTCTCGCTCCTCGTCTCGTTCTGGGCGCTCGGGCTCTCCCTGCTCCTCGGGGTGCCGCTGGCCTGGCTGCTGGCCCGGGTGCCCTTCCCCGGCAAGACGCTGGTGCGGGCGCTGGTCCTGCTCCCGATGGTGCTGCCGCCCACGGTCGGCGGGGTGGCACTGCTCCTCGGCTTCGGCCGCAGAGGGCTCCTCGGCCCCTGGCTGGAGAACACCTTCGGCATCACGCTGCCGTTCCACACCTCGGGCGCCGTGGCCGCGGCCACCTTCGTCGCCATGCCGTTCCTCATCATCAGCCTCGAAGGCACCCTCGCCGGCCTGCGGCCCGTCTACGAGGAGACCGCCGCGTCGCTGGGCGCCTCACCGCTCCGGGTGTTCCTCACCGTCACCCTCCCCATGGTCGCGCCGGGGCTGGCCGCCGGCGCCGCGCTGACCTGGGCGCGGGCGCTCGGCGAGTTCGGTGCCACGATCACCTTCGCCGGCAATCTCCCCGGCACCACCCAGACCCTTCCCCTCCAGGTCTACCTGTTGCTCCAGGAGTCACCGGAGGCCGCGACCTCCGTCTCCCTGCTCCTGCTGGTCATCGCCATGGCCGTACTGATCGCCCTGCGCGGCCGCTGGACCGGCGCCGCGGCCGGGAGCGCCGACCGCCCGTCCCGGCGCGGCCCGCTGCCCGACGCGGGTACGGAGGGGCCCCCGGCCGCCGGCCGAGCCGTGACCCACGCCCCCGCCGCCCCCGCCGAAGCGGCCGTACCGGAGGAGCGCCGGCGGCTGCACGCCGACGTCACCGGCTTCAACCGGCTCACCCTGGACGCGGAAGGGGGCACCACCATCGCCGTCGTCGGCCCCAACGGCGCCGGCAAGACCACCCTCCTGCGCGCACTCCTCGGCCTCACCCCGCGCGCCCACGCCGAACTCCGCCTCGGCGACCGGGACGTCACCTCCCTGCCGCCACACCGCCGGGGCGTCGCCTGGGTCCCGCAGAACGGCGCGCTCTTCCCGCACCTCAGCGCCCTCGCCAACACCGCGTACGGACTGCGCGCCCACGGCGTCCGCCGCGCCGAGGCCCGCCGCACCGCCCAGCAGTGGCTCGACCGGCTCGGCGTCGGCCACCTCGCCCGGCGCAAACCCCATCAGGTCTCCGGAGGCCAGGCGCAGCGCGTCGCCCTGGCCCGCGCGCTCGCGGCCCGCCCCCGGCTGCTGCTCCTGGACGAACCGCTGGCCGCCCTCGACCAGACCACCCGCGCGCAGGTACGGCACACGCTGCGCGGCCATCTCGACGGCTTCGGCGGCGTCTGTCTGATCGTCACCCACGACCCCGTCGAGGCGCTCTCGCTCGCCGACCGGATCCTCGTACTCGACGACGGCCGGGTCCTCCAGGACGCCTCGCCCGCCGAGGTGACCCGCAACCCGCGCTCCCCGTGGGTGGCCCGGATGCTCGGCCGCAACGCCTGGCCCGGCACCTTCGGCCCCGACGCGCTCGCCCTGACCGCCGGCGGCCGGCTGATCGTGGCGGACCCGCTGCCCGAGGGCACGGCGGCCCTGGCGGTCATCGCCCCGGAAGCGGTCTCCGTCCACCGGGTCCGGCCCGGCGGGGGCCCCCGCAACGTCTGGCCGGGAACGGTCCGGGAGATCACCGCTCTCGGCAGCCGGCTGCGCGTACTGATCACCTCGGACGAAGCGCCCGACCTGGTCGCCGAGATCACGCCCGAGGCCGCCGCCGAACTCGGCCTGGCCGACGGCGGGTCGGTCTGGACCAGTGTCAAGGCCACCGCGGTGACCCTCGTCGCCCTCTGAGGCGGGGCAGGACAATCGCTCTTTTCCCACGCTGTCCTGACATCGGTTCAGCCCCGCTGTACCGTGTCGGCCCGTACGTCGGCACACTGATGCCGTGTCCTCACTTCCTCACCGAATACCACACGGTCCTCCGGCCGGTCACATGGTCGTCTGCGGCGACGACACGCTGGCCCACCGGCTCGCGGGCGAGCTGCGCGAGGTCTACGGCGAACGGGTCACGCTGGTCGTCCCGCCCGTACGCGCCTCCCACCTGCCGCCCGCCCCGGTCGACGGCCGGGGAAGGACCTCGTCGTTCATCGGACGGGTGTCGGCCGTCGTGGCCCGTACGGCCGCGATCCCACCGGGTCCCGCCGGTGAAGGAGCCGGCGGAGCGGACGGCCCGCGCCTTCTGGAGACACCGGAACTCGACGAGGACGTGCTCGTGGACGCCGGGGTGCGGGAGGCCGCCGCGCTCGCCCTCGTCCATGACGACGACGACATCAATATCCGGGCCGCTCTCGCCGCCCGCCGGCTCAACCCCCAACTCCGCCTCGTCATCAGGCTCTACAACCGCAAGCTCGGCCAGCATCTGGAGGAACTCCTCGACCAGGCCGCGGCCGTCGCCGTCCCCGGGCTCGACGCGGCGGCCCTGGACGCCTCCACGACCGTCCTCTCCGACGCCGACACGGCGGCCCCCGCGCTGGCCGCCACCGCCGTCGCCGGGACCCGCAAGGTGATCAGAGCGGACGGACTCATGCTGCGCGCCGTGGAGCGTAACCCACCGGGCCCCGGCGAGGTCGCCGACCCGGGACTGTGCACCCTCGCCCTGCTCTCGGCCACCACCAACGACCCGGCCGGCGAGGAGGGTTCGGACGACAGCGGGCAGGACGGCCCGCGCCTGCTGCCCGACGACGCGAGCGCGGCCGCCGCCACCGGACGCGGCACGGTGGTGCTGGAGGCGGTGTCCCACGCCGGACCCGATCTGCCGCCCGGACGGCTCGCGGGCCGTGGCGCCCCGCTCTCCTCGCTGTTCTCCCGGCGGCTGCGGTGGTCCTTCGCGGGGATCGTCCTCGCGGTCCTCGCCCTGGCCGTCGCCTCCGCGCTGATCACCGGGGCCCGCCCGCTGCACGCCACCTACCTCACGCTGCTCGACCTCTTCGGCATCAACGACCCGGCGGTCGACGACACCACCGAGCGGCAGATCCTCCAGCTCCTCGCGGGCACCACGGGGCTTCTGCTGCTGCCCGTGGTGCTCGCGGCCGTCCTGGAGGCCCTCGGGACCTTCCGTACGGCCTCGGCGCTGCGCCGGCCACCGCGCGGTCTCTCCGGCCACGTCGTGCTGCTCGGACTCGGCAAGATCGGCAGCCGGGTCCTGGTGCGCCTGCGGGAACTGGGCATCCCCGTGGTGTGCGTCGAGGAGGACCCCGACGCGCGGGGTATCGCGCTCGCCCGCAGCCTGCGCGTGCCGACGGTCATCGGCGACGTGACCCAGGAAGGCGTCCTGGAGGCGGCCAAGATCGAACGGGCACACGCCCTGCTCGCCCTGACCAGCGTCGACACCACCAACCTCGAAGCCGCGCTGTACGCCCGCTCCATCGCCCCGGATCTGCGGGTGGCGCTACGGGTGTACGACGACGGCTTCGCGACCGCCGTCTACCGCACCCTGCGCGCCGCCCACCCGGGGGCCCTCACCCGCAGCCGCAGTGTCTCGACGCTCGCCGCGCCGGCCTTCGCCATCGCCATGATGGGACGTCAGATACTCGGGGCCATCCCGGTGGAGCGCAAGGTGCTGCTGGTCGCCGCCATCGACGTGGCGGGCCATCCCCGGCTCGAAGGACGCACGATCGCGGAGGTGTTCCGTCCCGGCGCCTGGCGGATCATCGCGCTGGACACCGCGGCCCCGGGGGACCGGGTGCCCGATCTGGCGGACACCCGGCTGGACCGCGAGGGGCCGCGTCCGGCGGGGCTCGTCTGGGACCTGCACCCCGGCTATGTGCTCCACCCACGGGACCGGGTGGTCCTGGCGGCCACCCGCCGGGGCCTGGCGGAGCTCCTCGGCCGGCGGTCCGCCTCCCGCGTCCGCCGGAGTTAGGTTCTCTTCCGGGGCGGACGAAGGGCCCTGGACGCTGTCCGGCGGGCTGTCGGCGCGGGCTGTCGGCGCGGTCGGCGGCGTGGTCGGCGGCGTGGTCCGGGCGCAGCGGATGCGGCCCGGGTGGGTCGGCACGAGAATGGCGGCACCGGATGAACGAGGAGGCGGCATGAACGCACAGTCCGACGCGCGGCCGGAGTCCGAGGGCGTGACCCCGGACCGGCTGCTGCACACCGGTGCGGCCGAGGAGGTGACGGCCGAGGACCTCGCGCTGGCCTCCGGCCGCGATCTCACCCCGGAGAACCTCGCCTGGGCCAGGCGACGGCTGGCCGAGCGGGGCCGCGCGGCCATCGAGGAGCAGCTGCCGTAACGCGCCGTCACCTCCCTGGGCGGTGACGGCGATCGGGACCCGGGCGTGCCCCGCCGCAACTGAGCGGCGGGGCACGCTTGTTGCCGCCCCGGCGCTCTGGTGACGGGTCGCCCCTCCTCGCCGGCCGGTCACCACGGGGGCGGCCTCCTGATGGCCGTCTGCCGGTCGCTTCGCTGATCAATCACGTAAGCTCGCGGTCTCCCGCACGTCACCGAACTCCCCTACGCTCCTGCTCGGTTCTGGTTGACATGACCAAAACACCCGCAGCAGGAGGCATCAGGAACATGGCAAAGCTCCTTCGCAACACGATGGTGGCCGGCGCCGCCGCGGTTCTCGCCCTCGTCACCACGTCGGCCCAGGCCGTCGACACGAATCAGCTGCCGTACTCCTCGACCACCGGGGTCGGTGTCCACAACTCGTACGACAAGGCCGCCTTCACGTACTTCGCGGACGCCCTGGACTCCGGCGCCGGAATGCTCGAACTCGACGTGTGGACCAACGTGTTCGGTTCCTCCTGGCGCGTCTCGCACGACAACCCGCTCGGCAACAACAACAACTGCGCGAACGCCACCAGCGTCAGCCAGCTCCGTACCAACGCGCAGAACCGCGACCTGGCCGGCTGCCTGACCGACATCAGAACGTGGCACGACGCCAACCCGGGCCACCGGCCGATCGTCCTCAAGGTCGAGATGAAGGACGGCTTCCTGCAGTCGTCCGGCCGCGGCCCGGCCGCGTTCGACGCCCTGCTCACCAGCAAGCTCGGCAACGCGCTCTTCCGCCCGGCGGACCTGGTCGGCAGCCGCGCCAACCTCGACGAGGCGTCGCAGGCCGGTGCCTGGCCCTCCCGCGCGCAGATGGCCGGCAAGTTCATCGTCGAGCTCATCCCGGGCACGGTCGAGGAGCAGAACCCGCTCGACTCCCTGTGGACCGACAAGGAGTACGCCACCTACCTGCGTGACCTCAAGGCGGCCGGCCGGCTGGGCGAGGCCTCGGCCTTCCCCGCCGTCCACAACGTCGCGGCGGGCGACCCGCGCACCCGCTACACGGACGCGTCCATCCGCCCCTGGTTCGTCTTCTTCGACGGTGACGCCTCCGCCTGGGTCGCGAACGGCATCGACACCGCCTGGTACGACCAGCGTCACTACTTCACGCTGATGACCGACGCCCAGAACGTGGCGCCCGCCATCGACGGCACCAACCCGACCGAGCAGCAGGCCCGCGACCGGCTCAACCTGCTGGCCCAGCGCAACGCCAGCCTGATCTCGGCCGACTGGCGTTCGCTGCCCTCGGTGCTCTCGGCCGTCGTCCCGCGCGGCACCGCCGGAAACTGACCGGCCGGGTGCGGGGCCGGCGTCGCGCCGGCCCTGCACCTGACGGGCTACGGGTTGCCGGCTACGGACTGTCGGCTACCGGCTACCGGCTACCGGCTACCGGCTACCGGCTACCGGCTACGCGACCGTACCGCCCGCGCCCCGCCGCCCGGACTCCTCAGCTCCGCCGTTCCGGGTCCTGGCCGTGGGCCGCCAGGACCGTATCGACCGTGTCCGCCTGCCCCGCCGCCTTGTCCTCGCGGTAGCGGACGACCCGCGCGAAGCGCAGCGTCACACCCGCCGGGTAGCGGGATGACCGCTGGAGCCCGTCGTAGGCGATCTCGACCACCAATTCGGGCCGTACGGTCATGGTGAAGCCGTCGTCATGGACCGCCAGCTCCCGCAGGCGTTCCGTCTGCCACTCCAGCAGCGCGTCCGTCAGTCCCTTGAACGTCTTGCCGAGCATCACGAACGAGCCGTCGTCGCGCCGTGCGCCCAGATGCAGATTCGAGAGACGGCCGGTGCGCCGTCCATGTCCCCACTCGGCGGCCAGCACCACCAGGTCCAGGGTGTGCACCGGCTTCACCTTCAGCCAGCCGGCGCCGCGCCGGCCCGCGCTGTACGGGGCGTCGAGATCCTTGATCACCACCCCTTCGTGCCCCCGCTCCAGGGTGTCCCGCAGGAACTCCTCGGCGGCCAGCCCGTCCTCGCCGCTCCCGCCGGGGACGATGATCCGCCGCACCCGCATCGGCTCCGGTACGAGCCGCGCCAGTGCCTCCTGCCGCTGCGCGAGCGGCAGGTCGAGCAGATCCTCGTCGTCTGCCGTGAGGATGTCGAAGAAGACGGGGGAGAGCGGCACCGCCGCCGCGGCGGAACCGACGTCCGTACGTGAGCCGACCCGGCCCGCGACCTCCTGGAACGGCCGGGGCCTGCCCGCCTCGTCCAGCGCGATGACCTCCCCGTCCAGGACGAAACAGTCGCCGTCCAGCGCCCGCGCGACCGCCGTCACCTCAGGCAGCCGGTCGGTGATGTCGTCGAGGGTGCGGGTGAAGACCCGTACCGTGTCACCGTCCCGGTGCACCTGCACCCGGATGCCGTCCAGCTTCTCCTCCACGGCGCATCCGTCGAGCCGCCCGACCGCCTCCGCGACGCTCCCGGAGCTCTGCGCGAGCATCGGCAGTACGGGACGGCCCACCGTCAGCAGGAACTCCTCCAGGACCGCCGGACCGTCGGCCAGCAGCCGCTCGGCGACATCCTGCAGCGAGCCGGCCAGCATCACGGCCCGCCGGACGGCGCCGGCGTGCGCGCCCGAGGTCTCCGCCAGCGCCTCCACGGCCACGGCGTCCAGCGCCCCCTGGCGCACCTCGCCCGAGATCAGTCCGACGAGGAAGTGCTGCTCCTCCTCGGTGGCGGCGCCCAGCAGCTCCTGGACCAGCCGTCTGCGCTCGCCCTGGGCGCCGGGGCCTCCGACGGCCGCGAGGGCGGTGAAGGTGTCATCGACCGCGTGGACGGTCAGCCGGGCCCGGCCGGCCGCGTGCGGCGGATCCTTGAGGGCGTTCCAGCCGATCCCGATCCGGCCCTGGGGCAGCCGCCCGGCCAGGTAGGGGATGACGACGGGTACGTCCTCGGGAGCGGCCGTACGGAAGAGTCCGGCCAGCAGGGAGACCTTCCGGGAACGCGCCGATGTCTCGGCGACCTCCCGGGAGACACGGGCGAGCGGTGCCAGCAGCATGTTGCCATCGTGCATCGCCGGGCGCGGATTCGCCCGTCCGGCGGAGGGGAACCCGGTCCCGGACGGTCCCGGACGGCGCGTGCGCGGTGGCCGGGCGGCGCGTGTACGGGTGCCCGGATGGTCCGTGTGCGGGTGCTCTGGCGGGCGGACAGGAACTCCGGGCGGGCCGTGCCGGAATCCCGCCTCAGGGGCGCCGAGCGGCCTCGGCGGCGGCCTCCGGCGCGCAGGCCTCCCGGGAGGACGACGCCCTCATGATCTGCCCCAGTTGCCGCAAGGACTCGATCCCTGTCGCGTCCAGCTCGCCCAGCAGGAGCCGCTGGACGCGCAGGGTATGCGCGGGCGCGGCCCTCTCCACCGTCGCGAGACCGGCCGGGGTGATCACCGCGTAGCGCAGCCGCCGGTCGGTGCTGTCGTTCTCGACCGTGACCAGGCCGTTCGTGCGCAGCGACACGACGGCGTGGCTGAGGCGTTCGCCGGGGCTCTGGGTCCGGTGGGCCAGGCTTGTCATGGTCAGCCGATGGCCGGGAGCCTCGGCGAGAGCGGCCAGGACCACGTACGAGTTGTACCCCATTCCCAGATCTCGGCGGAGCCCCTTGTCCAGCTCGCGGGTCATCAGCCGGACCCCGGATATGAAGGCGGTCCAGGCGGCACAGGTGTCCTGCGGTGTGCTGGGTCGGTCGGACATGAGTGCCTCCAGGGCCGTGGCTGTCACCAGGGGGACGTAGCTGCTTCCGTACCGTGCAACGGGCCCGTGCCGGATCCTGTTCTTGATCATTGACCGTGCAACGATCCGCGGAGGTCGGGCCGGACGCGGGGAAATCCGGGTAATGGGGGAATAAGTAATAGGATTTGTGGGTCTGTCTCGGTGCAGCACCAGCGATAAGAGGACCTATGAGTGAGTTCGCAGTGGAACGCGCGCGCCAGATCTTCGGAGCCAGGGCCCCGGCGCCCCAGGCCCGCCCCGCCGCCCCGGCGCGCCGGCCCGGCCCGCCGCCGGTCCCGCCCGCGTCACCCGTTCCGCCCGTGGGCATATCGGACGACGCGGCCGAGACCGGGGAGTTCATCGGCGCCCTGAACGCCATGTACGCGCGCCTGCGCCGGTTCGACGAGTGGCTGCGCAGCGAACATCAGCTCAACCTCACCGAGCTGCATGTCCTCTCCGTGGTCCCCACCACGCCCCAGCCGGTCGGCCGTGGCTCCGCCTCCCGGCTCGCCGAGGAAGTGGAACTCTCGCCCAGCGGCCTGACCCGCCTGGTCGACCGCCTCGTCGACCGGGGGCTGTTGAGCAGGGCGTGCGACTCCTGGGACAAGCGCGTCACGCAGCTGGTTCTCACGGACAAGGGAAGGGGCGTGCGGGACGCCGTCCTCCCGCTGGCCGCCGAACAGATCCGCGGCACCTGCGGCGGGCACCGTGCGCTCCTCGGCAGGCTCCAGCGCATCGCGGACGGCGCGGGCGCGGGCATCGACAGGTAATGTCCGGCTCGATGGTTGCGTGCTCAAGCAACCCGAAGAATCCGCACCCTCCCGGCCTTGAACCAGATGCGCGGCGACGACGTCACGCTTCACCACTCAGCCGGGAGCATTCGATGACCAGCCCCAAGAACCTGCTCGACCCGAACGAAGCCGTGATCGTGTTCATCGACCACCAGCCGATGACGCTCTTCGGTGTGCACTCCC
>NZ_JBITDJ010000022.1:15710-124962 GCF_044454085.1 Streptomyces sp. NPDC051569 | reverse complement strand
GCGCTGGACGAGCTGTTCGCGGAGCTGACGGAGAAGGAGGTGCGGGTCCGCCGGATCGCGGTGGACTACGCGTCGCACTCCGCGCACGTGGAGGATCTGCGCGACGAACTGCACGAGGTGCTGGCCCCGGTGTCTCCGGGTGAGTCGGAGGTGCCGTTCTTCTCGACGATGACCGGTGACTGGCTGGACACCTCCGGGATGGACGCCGGTTACTGGTTCCGCAACCTGCGGCAGCGGGTGCTGTTCGCCGACGCCGTCCGCGACCTGCTGGCCGCCGGGCACCGCGCGTTCATCGAGGTCAGCTCCCACCCGGTGCTGACCATGTCCGTACAGGACATGATCGAGGGCGCGGGCGAGCCCGCCGTCGCCGCAGGGACGCTCCGTCGTGACACCGGTGGTCTGGGGCGCTTTCTCCTCTCGGCCGCCGAGGTCTTCGTCCGGGGGGTCGAGGTCGACTGGACCGGTCTCTTCGCGGGCACCGGTGCCCGCCGGGTGGACCTGCCCACGTACGCCTTCCAGCACGAGCGCTTCTGGAACGCCGCCGCGGTGCTGGACCAGGCCGCCGTGGCCGACCCGCTGGACGCGGAGTTCTGGGCGGCGGTGGAGCGGGGAGACCTCTCCGCCCTCACCTCGACGCTCCGTACGGACGAAGGCTCGGTCGCGGCCGTGCTGCCGGCGCTGTCCTCCTGGCGCCGGTCGCGCAACGAACGCTCCACCGTGGACTCCTGGCGCTACCGCGTCTCCTGGTCGCCGGCCGGCAACGTCCCGCGCAGGACGCTGACGGGCGACTGGCTGATCGTCTCCGCAGAGGGGACCGACGACAGCGACATCGTGGCGGCCCTGAGCGGATCGGGCGCCGAGGTCCGGCGCCTGGTGCTGGACGAGTCGTGCGCCGACCGGGCGGTGCTCGCGCGGCGCCTCGCCGAGGCCGGCGGGTCCGCCGGGATCGTGTCCGTCCTGGCGCGCGCCGAGCAGCCCGCCCGGCACTACCCCGGCCTCACCCTCGGGCTGGCGCTCTCCGTCTCGCTCGTCCAGGCGCTGGGCGACGCCGGGATCGACGCACCGCTCTGGTTCCTCACCCGGGGCGCGGTCTCCACCGGCCGCTCCGACGAGATCACCTCACCCCTCCAGGCCCAGGTCGCCGGGGTCGGCTGGACCACGGCCCTGGAACACCCGGGCCGCTTCGGCGGCGTCATCGACCTGCCCGGCACGCTCGACCGGCGCGCGGGCGACCGCCTGGTGTCCGTACTGGCGGGCGCACTGGGCGAGGAGGACCAGCTCGCCGTCCGCGCCTCGGGCGTCTTCACCCGCCGTGTCGTCCGCGCCGGAACAGGCGGCCACGGCCGCTCCCGTACCTGGACCCCGCGCGGCACCACCCTCGTCACCGGCGGCTCCGGCACCCTCGCCCCGCAACTCGCGCACTGGCTCGCCGAGCAGGGCGCCGAACACCTGGTCCTGCTCAGCCGCCGGGGCATGGACGCGCCCGGCGCGGCCGAACTCGTCGCCGAACTCGCCGAGCGGGGCACCGAAGCCACCGTCGCCGCGTGCGACGTCACCGACCGCGACGCCCTGGCCGCGCTGCTGGACGGACTGGGGGCCCAGGGACGGACCGTACGCACGGTCATCCACACCGCCGCCGTCATCGAGCTGGACTCCATCGACCACACCACCCTGGACGCCTTCTCCGACGTCGTGCACGCGAAGGTCACCGGAGCCCGGTACCTGGACGAACTGCTCGACGACGACGAGCTGGACGACTTCATCCTCTACTCCTCGACCGCCGGCATGTGGGGCAGCGGCCACCACGCGGCCTACGTCGCGGGCAACGCCTATCTCTCCGCCCTCGCGGTCAGCCGCCGCGCCCGGGGCCTGCGCACCACCTCGATCCACTGGGGCAAGTGGCCCGACGACGCCGAGCGCGCGGAGGCCGACCCGCACCAGATCCGCCGCAGCGGCCTCGAATACCTCGACCCGCGGCTGGCGTTGAGCGGGCTGCGCAAGGTCCTCGACGACGACGAGACCGTCATCGGGCTGATGGACATCGACTGGGACACCTACCACGCCGTCTTCACCTCGGGCCGTCCCACGCGCCTCTTCGACGAGGTGCCCGAGGTCAGGCGGCAGCTCACCGAGAACGCCGAAGCGGCCGTCGCACGGCCGCAGCTGAGCGACCTCGCCGCGCGGCTGCGCGACCTGACCGGCCCCGAGCAGGAACGCCTGCTGCTGGCCCTGGTCCGCGCCGAGGCGGCGGCCGTCCTCGGCCACGCCTCCGCCGAGGCCTTCCCCGAGCGGCGTGCCTTCCGGGACATCGGCTTCGACTCGGTCACCGCGGTGGACCTGCGCAACCGCATCGTGGCGGCCACCGGGCTCACCCTGCCGTCGACCATGGTCTTCGACTACCCCAACGCCGTCGCCCTGGCCGGCTTCCTCAGGAGCGCCGCTCTCGGTGGCGGCGGGCAGAGCCCGGCGGCGGGCGCGCACGGCACGTCCGGCGGCGCCGCCGCCGACGACGACCCGATCGCCGTCATCGGCATGAGCTGCCGCTACCCCGGCGGGGCGGGCACCCCCGAGGAGCTGATGCGGCTCGTCCTCGACGGCGCCGACGTGATCTCCGAATTCCCCGCCGACCGTGGCTGGGACGCCCAGGGGCTGTACGACCCCGACCCGGACCGGCAGGGCAGGACCTACTCGGTCCAGGGCGGATTCCTGCACGAAGCGGCGGAGTTCGACCCCGCGTTCTTCGGCATCTCACCGCGCGAGGCCGTGTCGATGGACCCGCAGCAGCGGCTGCTGCTGGAGACCTCCTGGGAGGCGTTCGAACGCGCCGGGATCGAAGTGGACTCGCTGCGCGGCAGCGCCGCCGGGACGTTCATCGGCGCCAGTTACCAGGACTACTCGACGAGCGTGCAGAACGGGACCGAGGGCTCCGAGGTGCACATGGTCACCGGGACGGCGGCCAGCGTGCTGTCCGGCCGGGTCTCCTACCTCTTCGGGTTCGAGGGCCCCGCCGTCACCGTTGACACCGCGTGCTCCTCCTCGCTGGTGGCGATGCACCTGGCCTGCCAGTCGCTGCGCAGCGGCGAGAGCTCGATCGCGCTGGCCGGCGGCGCCGCCGTGATGGCCACCCCGCACGCCTTCGTGGGCTTCAGCCGGCAGCGGGCGCTCGCGCTCGACGGCCGCTGCAAGCCGTTCTCCGAGGCCGCGGACGGCATGACCCTGGCGGAAGGCGTCGGCGTCGTCCTGCTGGAGCGCCTGTCCGACGCGCGGCGAAACGGGCACCCGGTGCTCGCGGTGGTGCGCGGTTCGGCCGTCAACCAGGACGGCGCGTCCAACGGCCTCACCGCCCCCAACGGCCCCTCGCAGCAGCGCGTCATCCGCCAGGCCCTCGCCAACGCCGGGCTGACCACCGCCGATGTGGACGCGGTGGAGGCGCACGGCACCGGTACGAAGCTCGGTGACCCGATCGAGGCGCAGGCGCTGCTGGCGACGTACGGGCAGGACCGTGACCCGGAGCGCCCGCTGTGGCTGGGCTCCCTCAAGTCGAACATCGGCCACACCCAGGCCGCCGCCGGCGTCGCCGGTGTCATCAAGATGATCATGTCCATGCGGGAGGGTGTCCTTCCCAGGACACTGCACGCGGGCACCCCGTCCTCGCACGTCGACTGGACCGCCGGGGCGGTGGAGCTGCTGAGCGAGCAGACCACGTGGCCGGACGCCGGGCGGCCGAGGCGGGCCGGCGTCTCGTCCTTCGGCATCAGCGGGACCAACGCCCACCTGATCCTGGAGCAGGCACCGCCGGCCGAGGCGCGGGAGCCGGCCGACAGCGCCGGGCAGGACACCCCGCACACGGGCGTCGTGCCCTGGCTGATCTCGGCCAAGTCCGAGGGAGCGCTGCGCGAGCAGGCGGCCCGCCTGCTCGCCCGCGCCGACGCCGACCCCGGCCTGTCACCCGCCCGCGTCGGCTGGTCGCTGGCGACCACCCGCTCCACCTTCGACCACCGCGCGGTGGCACTCGGCGAGACCCGCGAGGACTTCCTGCGCTGCCTGGAGGCGCTCGCCACGGCGGGCAGCGCGGCCGGTGTGGTCGGCGGAACCGCCGGCGGCGGCGCGGCGGGACCCGTCTTCGTCTTCCCCGGCCAGGGCTCCCAGTGGTGGGGCATGGGCCGCGACCTGCTCGCGACCTCCGACGTGTTCCGCGCCACCGTGGACGCGTGCGCCGACGCCCTCCACCCGCACATCGACTGGTCGCTGCACGACGTGCTGGCCGGTGACGCGGACCCCGCGCTGCTCGAACGGGTGGACGTGGTCCAGCCCGCGCTGTTCTCGATGATGGTGGCCCTGTCCGCGCTCTGGCGCTCCTACGGCGTCGAGCCGGCGGCGGTGGTCGGCCACTCGCAGGGCGAGATCGCGGCGGCCTACGTGGCCGGCGCCCTCACCCTGGAGGACGCGGCCGCCGTCGTGGCCCTGCGCAGCCAGGCACTGCCCCGGCTCTCCGGTCTCGGCGGCATGATGTCGGTCGCCGCCCCGGTCGAGCGGGTCACCGCGCTGCTGGAACCGTGGGGCGAGAAGCTCTCGGTCGCCGCGGTCAACGGCCCCTCCTCGGTCGTCGTGTCCGGCGACGCCGACGCCCTGGACGAACTGCTCGCCGCGTGCGAGCGGGAGGGCGTCCGCGCCCGCAAGGTCTCGGTCGACTACGCCTCGCACGGGGCGCACGTCGAAGCCGTCCGCGACGAACTGTCCCGGGTCCTCGCCCCCGTCACCTCGAAGGCCCCGCAGGTGCCGTTCTACTCGACGGTGACCGGCGCACGGCTGGAGAGCGCCGCGTTCGACGGCGACTACTGGTACACGAACCTCCGGCAGACCGTACGGATGGAGGAGGCGACCCGGGCGCTGCTCGCCGCGGGACACCGCGTCTTCATCGAGGTCAGCCCGCATCCGGTGCTGGCCGCGCCCATCCAGGAGACCCAGGAGACGGTGGAGGAGGCCGTCGCCGACTCCGCGGTGGTGCTCGGGTCGCTGCGCAGGGGCGAGGGCGACACCAGGCGCTTCCTGACCTCTCTCGCCGAGGCACACGTCCACGGCACCCCGGTGGACTGGCGCACGGCGTTCCCGGCGGGCACTCCCGCGCCGGTCGACCTGCCCACGTACGCCTTCCAGCGCCAGCGGTACTGGCCCGAGCAGAAGCCCGCCGCGATCACGGCCGGCGGCGGCAGCGGCGGTGAGGCCGACGCCGCGTTCTGGCAGCTCGTCGAGGACGAGGACCTGGAATCCCTCGCCGACGAACTCGGCGTGCCCGCCGACGGCGCGCGCTCCTCCCTCGGAGCCGTCCTGCCCACCCTCTCCGCCTGGCGTGCCAAGTCGCGGGAGCGATCGCTCGTGGGCGAACTGCGCTACCGCGTCGACTGGGCCCGGCTGGCCGAGCCCGGTACGGCCCGCCCCGGGGGCCGCTGGCTCGCGGTCGTCGCCGCCGGCCACGCCGACGACGCCTGGGTCCGTACCGCGCTCGACGCGCTCGGCCCGGACACCGTCCGCTTCGAGGCCAAGGACACCGACCGCGCCGCCTGGGCGGAACAGATCCGGCGACTGGCCTCCGAAGGACCGGAGTTCACCGGCGTGCTGTCGCTGCTCGCCCCGGTCGAGGAGCGGCACCCCGGCTTCGCCTCGGTCCCCGGCGGACTCGCCCAGACTCTCACCCTCGTCCAGGCACTCGGCGACGCCGGCCTCGGCGCCCCGCTGTGGTGCGCCACCAGCGGCGCCGTCTCGGTGGGCCGGGACGACCGTCTCACCCACCCCGTCCAGGGCGCGCTGTGGGGCCTCGGCCGGGTGGTCGCCCTGGAGCACCCGGACCGCTGGGGCGGTCTGGTCGACCTCCCGGAGACGGCGGACGCCCGGGCCGTGGCCCGGCTGACCGCCGTCCTGGCCGGCCTCGACGGCGAGGACCAGGTCGCGATCCGCCCCTCCGGCGTCTACGGCCGCCGCCTGGTGCACGCCGCCCCGGCGGTCCCCCGCCCGGAGCGCCGCCGGCCCGGTCGCGGTACGTCCCTGATCACCGGCGGCACCGGCGGCATCGGCGGCCGGGTCGCCCGGTGGATGGCCGAACGCGGCGCCGAACACGTCGTCCTGACCAGCCGCCGAGGTGAGGAGGCGCCCGGCGCGGCCGAACTCCGCTCCGAACTGGAGTCCCTGGGCACCAAGGTCACCATCGCGGCCTGCGACGCCGCCGACCGCGACGCGCTCACCGCCGTCCTGGCGGCGATCCCCGCCGATCTGCCGCTCGCCTCCGTCTTCCACTCGGCGGGCGTGGCCGACGGCGACGACGCCGTACGGGCACTGACCCTGGAACAGCTCGACGCGCTGATGGCGTCGAAGCTCACCGCCGGCCAGCACCTGCACGAGCTGACCCGCGACCTCGACCTGGACGCGTTCGTCCTGTTCTCCTCGGGCGCGGCCGTCTGGGGGAGCGGCGGCCAGCCCGGCTACGCGGCGGCCAACGCGTACCTCGATGCCCTGGCCGAGCACCGCAGGGCCGAGGGCCTCACCGCCGCGTCCGTCTCCTGGGGCACCTGGGGCGAGGTCGGCATGGCCACCGTCGCCGAGGTCCACGAGCGGCTGCGCCGCCAGGGCGTACCCGCCATGGAACCGGCGCTGGCGATCGCCGCGCTCCAGCAGATGCTGGAGGACGACGACACCACGCTCACCGTGACACTGATGGACTGGGAGCTGTTCACCCCCAGCTTCACCGCGACCAGGCCCAGCCCCCTGCTGGCGGGAATCCCGGAGGCGGGCCGCGCGCTGGCCGCCGGGAACGAACCCGCGACGGACGCGGGTACGGCCGTACCGGCGCTGCGGCAGCGGCTCGACGCCCTGCCCACCGCCGAACGAAGCCGTTCCCTGATCGAAGCGGTACGCGCCGAAGCGTCCGCCACACTCGGCCACGACGCGGCCGACGCCATCCCGGCGACCCGGGCCTTCCGGGACGTCGGATTCGACTCGGTGACGGCGGTCGAGCTGCGTAACCGGCTCCGGGCCGGCCTCGGCCTGCCCCTTCCGGCAGCCCTGGTCTTCGACCACCCGACCCCGGCCGCCCTCGCCCAGCACCTCGGCACGCTGCTCTTCGGAGCCGTGACCGAACCCGACACCACCGGGGACCGGGCCGACGACCCGGAAGCGCGGATCCGGGACGTCCTGGCCTCCGTACCGATCAGCCGGCTCCGCAAGGCGGGCCTGCTGGACATGGTGCTGAAACTCGCCACCGCCGACGACGCCGAGGTCCCCGCGCTCGCGGGAGACGGCGAACCGGAGTCCCTCGACGACATGGACGCCGAAAGCCTGTTGCGGCTGGCCACCGAGAACTCGGCGAACTGAAAGAGATCTGGAGAGAACGATGAGCACGTCCACTAACAAGTATGTCGAGGCGCTGCGGTCGTCCCTGAAGGAGATCGAGCGTCTGCGCCAGCAGAACCAGCAGCTGGTGGACGCGGCGGTGGAGCCGATCGCGGTCGTGGGAATCGGCTGCCGGTTCCCCGGCGGCGTGGTCTCCCCCGAGGACCTCTGGGACCTGGTCGCCGAGAGCCGCGACGCCATCGGGGACTTCCCGGCCGACCGGGGCTGGGACACGGACCGCCTCTCCGGGGACGGCGCCGGGCGCAGTCTCGCCCGGGAGGGCGGATTCCTCTACGACGCGGCCGACTTCGACCCCGGGTTCTTCGGGATCTCCCCCCGCGAGGCCGTCGCCATGGACCCGCAGCAGCGGCTGCTGCTGGAGGTCGCCTGGGAAGCCCTGGAGCGGGCCGGGATCGACCCGGCCACGCTGCGCGGCAGCCAGGCCGGCGTGTTCGTCGGCACCGCCGGGCAGGACTACGGCTCCGTCATCCGGGCGTCCGACGAGGACGTCGAGCTCTACTCGACGACGGGGCACGCCGCCAGCGTCATCTCGGGCCGGCTCTCCTACACGCTCGGCGCCGAGGGCCCCGCCGTCACCGTCGACACCGCCTGCTCCTCCTCCCTGGTGGCCCTGCACCTGGCCTCGCAGGCCCTGCGCAACGGCGAGTGCACCATGGCCCTGGCCGGCGGCGCGTCTGTCATGGCCACACCCGGCCCCTTCGTGTCCTTCACCGCACAGGGCGGCATGGCCGCCGACGGCCGGTGCAAGTCGTTCTCCGAGGACGCCGACGGCACCGGCTGGGGCGAGGGCGCCGCCGTCCTCGTACTGGAACGCCTCTCCGACGCCGAGCGCGCCGGCCACCCCGTCCTGGCCGTGCTGCGCGGCAGCGCGATCAACCAGGACGGCGCGTCCAACGGACTGTCCGCCCCGCACGGCCCCTCCCAGCGGCGGGTCATCCGCGCCGCCCTGGAGAACGCCCGGCTGTCCCCCGCCGAGGTGGACGTCGTCGAGGCGCACGGCACGGGCACCACCCTCGGCGACCCGATCGAGGCACAGGCGGTGCTCGCCACCTACGGCCAGAACCGCGAGCGCCCGCTGCGCCTGGGCTCCCTCAAGTCGAACATCGGCCACACCCAGGCCGCCTCCGGTGCCGCCGGCGTCATCAAGATGATCATGGCGATGCGGCACGGGCTGATCCCGCGCAGCCTGCACGCGGCCGAGCCGTCCAGCGACGTGGACTGGACGACCGGTTCGGTGGAGCTGCTCGACGAGTCCGTCGCGTGGCCGGAGACCGGCCGGGCCCGGCGGGCCGCCGTGTCCTCCTTCGGCGTCAGCGGCACCAACGCCCACGTGATCCTGGAGCAGGCCCCGCCACGGGCCGGGACCGCCGCCCCCACCGAGGAGTCCCCGGCACCGGCCGTCATCCCCTGGGTCATCGCCGGCCGGACCGCCGCGGCCCTCCAGGACCAGCGCGCACGACTGCTCTCCTTCATCGAGCGGAACCCCGGAGTCCGTCCGGTCGACGTCGGCTACTCCCTCGCCGCCGGACGCTCCGTGTTCGAACACCGGGCCGTGCTGCTCGCGGGCGGCACCGACAGCGCCCCCGCATCCGACAGCGCCCCCGCATCCGACAGCGCCCCCGCCACCGACGCCACCGCTCACGTCCCGGTCACCGAGCTCGCCCACGGCGTCGCCGGTGAGGGCCTGCTCGCCGTCCTCTTCTCGGGCCAGGGCTCCCAGCGGCTCGGCATGGGCCGCGAACTCCACGCCCGTTTCCCGGTGTTCGCCGAGGCGTTCGACACCATCGCCGACGAACTCGACACCCACCTCGACCGCCCGCTGCGCGAGACCGTCTGGGGAACCGACGCCGACGCGCTCGACGAGACCGGCTCGACCCAGCCCGCGCTCTTCGCGATCGAGGTGGCCCTCTTCCGCCTCGTCTCCTCGCTCGGCGTCACCCCCGACTTCGTCGGCGGCCACTCCATCGGCGAGATAGCGGCGGCCCACGTCGCCGGTGTCCTCTCCCCGGAGGACGCCTGCCGACTGGTCACCGCCCGCGCCTCGCTCATGCAGGCCCTGCCGCGCGGCGGCGCCATGGTCGCCCTGCGGGCCACCGAGGACGAGGTCACCCCGCTGCTCACCGACCGCGTGTCGATCGCGGCGGTCAACGGCCCCGGGTCCGTCGTCATCGCGGGCGACGAGGACGCCGTCCAGGAGATCGCCGCGCACATCGAGGCCCTGGGACGCAAGACCACCCGGCTGCGGGTCTCGGGCGCCTTCCACTCGCCGCTGATGGACCCGATGCTGGACGACTTCCGAGCCGTCGCGGAGAGCCTGACCTACCACGAACCCCGTATCCCGGTCGTATCGAACGTGACCGGCCGGATCGCCACCGTCGAGGAGCTGTGCTCCGCCGCCTACTGGGTGCGGCACGTACGGGAGGCCGTACGGTTCGCCGACGGCGTCCGCACCCTCACCGGACGCGGCGTCACCACCCTGCTGGAACTCGGCCCGGACGGCGTGCTCTCCGCCATGGCCCAGGACTCGCTCCCCGACGACGCGGTGATCGTGCCGCTGCTGCGCAAGGACCGCCCCGAGGAACTCGCCGCCGTCACCGCCCTCGCACACATCCATGTCCGCGGCGCCACCGTGCGCTGGTCGGACCTCTACGCGGGCGCCGGTGCCCGCCGGGTCGACCTGCCGACGTACGCGTTCCAGAAGCAGCGCTTCTGGCCCGCCGTCACCCTCAACAAGGCCGGCGACATGCGCGCCGCCGGGCTGGGCTCCGCCGGGCACCCGCTGCTCGGCGCGTCCGTCGAACTCGCCGACGGCGAGGGCGCCCTCTTCACCAGCCGCCTGTCCGTCCTGACCCACCCCTGGCTCGCCGACCACGGCGTGCGCGGCCGCGCCCTGCTGCCGGGCACGGCCTTCGTCGAGCTGGCGATCCGCGCCGGTGACGAGGTCGACTGCGACCGGGTCGAGGAACTGACCCTCGCCGCGCCGCTGGTGCTGCCCGAGCACGGCGCCGTACAGCTCCAGGTCCGGGTCGGCGCCGCCGACACCGCCGGACGCCGCCCGCTGGGCGTCTACTCGCGCGTCGAAGGGGTCGTCGACCACCCGTGGTCGCAGCACGCCACCGGTGTCCTGGCCCCCGGCACCGGCGCGGGCGCGGCGACCGACGGCTTCGACGCGACCGTGTGGCCGCCCCCCGGCGCGGACCCCGTCGACCTGGACGGCTGCTACGAACGCCTCGCCGGACTCGGCTTCGACTACGGCCCGGTGTTCCAGGGCCTGCGGGCCGCCTGGCGCCTCGGCGACGACGTCTTCGCCGAGGTCACCCTCCCGGAAGGAGCCGACGCCGCCGCCGGCGCCTTCGGACTGCACCCGGCGCTGCTCGACGCCGCCCAGCACGCGGCCGCCTACACCGACCTCGGCGCGATCAGCCGGGGTGGCCTGCCCTTCGCCTGGGAAGGCGTGTCGCTGACCGCCTCCGGAGCCTCGGCGGTACGCGCCCGGCTGTCCCCGGCCGGCGACGACACCGTGTCGATCGCGGTGTACGACACCGCGGGCGGCCCGGTCCTCTCCGTCGACTCCCTGGTCTCCCGGGCGATCCCCACCGAGCGGCTCGACGACACCGGCACCCTCCACCCGGACTCGCTGTTCCGCGTGGACTGGGCGCCCCTGCGGGGCAGGACCCCGGCCGGCCCCGACACGGTCGCCGTCGTCGGCGCCGACACCTTCGGCGTCACCGCCGCACTGCGCGCCGTCGGCGCCCCCGTCGCGGTCCACCCCGATCTCACCTCACTCGCCGGCACGGACGGCCCGGTGCCGGACCTGGTCCTGCTCGCCGTCGCCGGCCCCGAAGCCGCCGGGGACGTGGTGGCTTCGACCCATGCCCTCGGCGCCGACGTACTCGGACAGGTCCAGCACTGGCTGGACGAGGAGCGGTTCGCCGACGCCCGCCTGGTCTTCGTGACCCGGGGCGCCGTCGCCGGCGGCGACCTCGCGGCCGCCTCGGTCCACGGCCTCGTCCGTACCGCACGTACCGAGAACCCGGGCCGCTTCGGCCTCATCGACCTCGACACCGACCCCGCCTCCGTCACCCCGGAGGCCGTATCGGCGGTCGCGAGGTACGCACTCGACGAGCCGGACCTCGCGGTACGCGGCGGCGAACCCTTCGCCGCCCGGCTGGCCCGGATCCCGCTGCCCGACGGGCGCACCGAGTGGGACCCCGACGGCACGGTCCTGATCACCGGCGGTACGGGCGGCCTCGGCGGCGTCCTCGCCCGGCACCTGGTCGCCGAGCGGGGCGTTCGCCACCTCCTGCTCGTCAGCCGCCGCGGCCCCGCCGCCGAAGGCGCGGAACAGCTCGCCGCCGACCTCACCGAGCGGGGCGCCGACGTGACCGTCGCCTCCTGCGACGTGACCGACAGGGCCGCCCTCGCCGAGCTGCTCGCGACGGTCCCCGCCGAACACCCGCTGACCGCCGTCGTGCACACCGCCGGCGTCGTCGACGACGGCGTCATCGGCTCCCTCACCACCGGCCGGCTCGACGCCGTCCTGCGGCCCAAGGCCGACGCCGCCTGGAACCTGCACGAACTCACCCGTGAGCTCGGCCTCGACGCCTTCGTCGTGTTCTCCTCCGTCGCCGCCACCCTCGGCAGCGCGGGCCAGGGCAACTACGCGGCGGGCAACGCCTTCCTCGACGCGCTCGCCGAACACCGCCGGGCCGCCGGGCTGCCCGGCCTCTCCCTCGCCTGGGGCCCCTGGACGCAGAGCGTCGGCATGACGAAGACGCTCACCGACATCGACGTCGAACGCATCGCCCGCTCCGGCATGCCGCCCCTCTCCGTCGAGCAGGGCGTGGCCCTCTTCGACGCGTCCCTCGCCACCGGCGTCGCCGCCGTCGCCCCCGTCCGCCTCGACCTGCCGGTCCTGCGCGCCCAGGGCGACATCCCGCCGCTGCTCCGCGGCCTCATCCGGGCCCCTGCCCGGCGCGCCGCCGCCCAGGTCTCCGAGACCGCCGGCGGCCTCGCCCAGCGCCTGGCCGGACTCGGCGGAGCCGAACGCCGCGAGGTCCTCCTCGACCTCGTACGCGGACAGGTCGCCCAGGTCCTCGGACACGCCGACGCGGCGGAGGTCGAAGCCTCCCGCCAGTTCCAGGAACTCGGCTTCGACTCCCTCACGGCCGTCGAACTGCGCAACGGCCTGAACACCGTCACCGGCCTGCGGCTCCCGGCCACCATGGTCTTCGACTACCCGACCCCGAACGCCCTCGCCGACCACCTGCGCGACGAACTGCTCGGCGCCGACACCGAAGCGCCCGCCGCGCCGGTCCGCGCCCTGCCCCCGGTGGCCGACGACCCCATCGCCATCGTCGGTATGGCCTGCCGCTACCCGGGCGGGGTGACCTCGCCCGAGGACCTGTGGCGACTGGTCACCGAAGGCACCGACGCCATCTCCGGGTTCCCGGTCAACCGAGGCTGGGACATCGAGGGCCTCTACGACCCCGACCCCGACCGCCCCGGCAAGACCTATGTCCGCGAAGGCGGCTTCCTCCACGAGGCGGGCGCGTTCGACCCCGACTTCTTCGGGATGAGCCCGCGCGAGGCCATGGCCACCGACTCGCAGCAGCGCCTGCTGCTCGAAGCCTCCTGGGAGGCCATCGAGCGGGCCGGCATCGACCCCGTGTCGCTGCGGGACAGCCGCACCGGTGTCTTCACCGGCATCATGTACAACGACTACAGCCACGCCCTCACCGAAGAGGAGTACGAGGCGTTCCGCGGCAACGGCAGCGCGCCCAGCGTGGCCTCCGGCCGTGTCTCGTACACCCTGGGCCTCGAAGGCCCCGCCGTGACCGTGGACACCGCGTGCTCGTCCTCCCTGGTCGGTATGCACCTGGCCGCGCAGGCCCTGCGCGCGGGTGAGTGCTCGCTGGCGCTGGCCGGCGGTGCGACGGTGATGTCCGCCCCGAGCACCTTCGTGGAGTTCTCCCGGCAGCGGGGCCTGGCCCCCGACGGCCGCTCCAAGGCGTTCTCCGAGTCGGCGGACGGCGTCGGCTGGTCCGAGGGCGTCGGCATGCTGGTGCTGGAACGCCTCTCCGACGCGGAGCGCAACGGCCACCAGGTCCTCGCCCTGCTGCGCGGCTCGGCGATCAACCAGGACGGCGCGTCCAACGGCCTGACCGCGCCCAACGGTCCCGCACAGCAGCGGGTGATCCGTCAGGCACTGGCGGGCGGCGGCCTGTCCGCCGACGACGTCGACGTCATCGAGGCGCACGGTACGGGCACGACGCTCGGTGACCCGATCGAGGCGCAGGCGCTGATCGCCACGTACGGCCGGGACCGTGACCCGGAGCGCCCGCTGCTGCTGGGCTCCGTGAAGTCGAACATCGGTCACACGCAGGCGGCCGCCGGTGTCGCGGGTGTGATCAAGATGGTCATGGCGATGCGGCACGGTGTGCTGCCGCGCACCCTGCACGTCACCGAACCGTCGTCGCACGTCGACTGGTCGGCGGGCGCGGTGGAGCTGCTGACCGAGCAGACCGCGTGGCCGGAGACCGGCCGCGTACGGCGTGCGGGTGTCTCGTCGTTCGGCATCAGCGGGACGAACGCGCACGTCATCATCGAGCAGGCCCCCACGGTCATCCGGGGAACGGTGCTCGACAGCGCCGACACCCCGGCGGCCGAGCCGGGCATCGTGCCGTGGGTGCTGTCCGGTAAGACGCCGGAGGCGCTGCGTGGCCAGGCGGCCCGGCTGCTGTCCGCGCTGGAGACGAGCCCCGGACTGCGCCCGGCGGATGTCGGGTTCTCGCTCCTCACGGGCCGGTCGGTGTTCGAGCACCGTGCGGTGGTGCTGGCGGGTGATCCGGCGGAGACCGCGCGGGCGCTGTCGGCGCTGGCGGCCGGTGAGCAGGACGCTTCGGTGGTGTCCGGCTCGGCTGTGGGCGGTAGGACGGCGTTCCTGTTCTCGGGTCAGGGGTCGCAGCGGCTGGGGATGGGGCGTGAGCTGTACGGGCGCTTCCCGGTCTTCGCGCAGGCGCTGGACGCCGTACTGACCGAGCTGGACGGTGAGTTGGACCGTCCGCTGCGTGAGGTGATCTGGGGCGAGGACGCCGACGCGCTGAACGACACGGGGTACACCCAGCCGGCGTTGTTCGCCGTTGAGGTGGCGTTGTTCCGGTTGGTCGAGTCGTGGGGTGTGAAGCCGGACTTCGTGGCCGGTCACTCGATCGGTGAGATCGCGGCCGCGCATGTGGCCGGGGTCTTCACGCTGGAGGACGCCGCGCGTCTGGTGGTGGCCCGTGCCTCGCTGATGCGCGCGCTGCCCGCCGGTGGTGCGATGGTCGCGGTCCAGGCCACCGAGGACGAGATCACCCCGCTGCTCACGGAGCGGGTGTCGATCGCGGCGGTCAACGGGCCTTCTTCTGTGGTGATTTCCGGTGATGAGGTCGCGGTTCTCGCGGTTGCCGCACAGCTGGAGGGTCAGGGTCGTAAGGCGACCCGGTTGCGGGTCTCGCACGCGTTCCACTCGCCGTTGATGGACCCGATGCTCGACGACTTCCGTACGGTCGCGGAGGGCCTGTCCTTCATGGCGCCCCGTATCCCGGTGGTCTCCAACCTGACCGGTGCGGTCGCTACGGCCGAAGAACTCTGCTCGGCCGGGTACTGGGTGCGGCACGTCCGCGAAGCCGTCCGCTTCGCGGATGGCGTGGCGACACTGGCCGGTCAGGGTGTCTCCCGCTTCCTGGAGCTGGGCCCCGACGGTGTGCTGTCGGCCATGGCGCAGGAGTCCGTGCCGGACGGCGCCGTGACCGTGCCGATACTCCGCAAGGACCGGCCGGAGGAGGCCACGGCCCTGACCGCGCCGGCCCGACTGCATGTCGCCGGGGCGCGCGTGGACTGGTCGGCGTTCTTCGCGGGCACCGGCGCACGGCAGGTGGATCTGCCGACCTACGCCTTCCAGCATCGGTGGTTCTGGCCGACAACTCCGGCTCCCGGTGCGGGCGATGTAGGAGCTGCGGGCCTGGGCTCGGCCGAACACCCCTTGCTCGGTGCGGCTGTCGAGCTGGCCGAGGGCGAGGGCGCGCTTTTCACGGGCCGTCTCTCGGTGCGGTCGCATCCGTGGCTGGCTGATCACGCGGTCATGGGTACGGTGTTGCTGCCGGGTACGGCGCTGCTGGAGCTGGCGTTCCGGGCGGGTGACGAGGTCGGCTGCGACCGGGTCGAGGAACTGACCCTCGCCGCGCCGCTCACCCTCCCCGAGCGTGGTGCGGTCCAGGTGCAGGTACGGGTCGGCGTCGCCGATGACGCCGGCCGGCGCACCCTCACCGTGCACTCCCGGCACGACAGCGCCGACGAACGCTCCTGGACGCAGCACGCCATGGGTGTCCTCGCCGAGGGAGCCTCCACGGCGCCCACGGACTTCGACGCGTCGGTGTGGCCGCCCACGGGCGCCGAGGCGCTGGACGTCGAGGGCTGCTACGAGCGGTTCGCCGAAGCGGGCTTCGCGTACGGCCCCGTCTTCCAGGGCCTGCGCGCCGCGTGGCGTGCGGGTGACGAGATCTTCGCGGAGGTGAGCCTTCCGGAAGGTACGGAGGGTGAGGCGTTCGGTCTGCACCCCGCGCTGCTCGACTCGGCGCTGCACGCGTCGCTGCTCGCCGGTGACGGTGAGGAGGGCGCACTGCCGTTCTCCTGGGAGGGCGTGTCGCTCCACGCGACGGGCGCCTCCGCACTGCGGGTACGGATCACCCCGACCGGTGAGGGTGCTCTGGCGATCGCCGTCGCCGACCCCTCCGGCGCACCCGTCGCCTCCGTCGACTCACTGCTCGCACGGGCCGTGTCGCGCGAGCAGCTCAGCGACAGCGCCGCGCTGGCCCGCGACGCCCTCTACGGCCTGGGCTGGGTGCCGGTCGGCGCCCCGCCCGAGGCCCTGTCCGGCCAGATCGCCGTGGTCGGTCAGGACACCGTCGGGCTCGTCGAGGGCCTGACCGGCGTCGAGATCACGACCCACCAGGACCTGCCGTCGCTGGCGGCGGGGGAGACCCCCGTGCCGGACGTCGTCCTGGTCGGCATCGCCGCCGGGGACACCTCGGACACCACTGACGTGACAGGGTCGGCGCACGCGCTGGCCGCCCACGCCCTCGCGCTGGTGCAGGAGTGGCTGGCCGAGGAGCGGTTCGCCGGCTCACGGCTGGTGCTGGTGACGCGCGGCGCGGTCGCCACGGACGGTGAAGCCGTCACCGACCTCGCCGCCGCCCCGGTGTGGGGTCTGGTGCGCTCCGCGCAGACGGAGAACCCGGGCTGCTTCGGTCTGATCGACCTCGCCCCCGACGAGTCGGCGGGCGTACTGCCGGCCGCTCTCACCTACGACGAACCGCAGCTGGTGATCAGGGACGGCGCGATCCACGCGGGACGCCTCGCACGACTGGAGTCCGGTACGGGCCTGGTGCCGCCGGCCGGTGTGCCGTGGCGACTGGACAGCCGGACGAAGGGCAGCCTGGACGGCCTGAACCTGGTGCCGTCCCCCGAGGTGCTGGAGCCGCTGACCGGCCACCAGGTACGGGTCGACGTGCACGCGGCGGGCCTGAACTTCCGCGATGTCCTCAAGGCCCTCGACATGTACCCCGGCGACGCCGGGCGGATGGGCCGCGAGGCGGCGGGCGTGGTCGTCGAGGTCGGGCCCGACGTGACCGGGCTGCGCCCCGGCGACCAGGTCATGGGTCTGGTCTCCGGCGGCTTCGGCTCCCTGTGCGTCGACGACGCACGGCTTCTCGTGCGACTGCCCGAGGCGTGGTCGTGGGAGACGGGCGCCTCGGTGCCGCTGGTCTTCCTGACGGCGTACCACGCCCTGGTGCGGCTGGGTGACCTGCGGCCGGGCGAGAAGGTACTGATCCACGCGGGCGCCGGCGGTGTCGGCATGGCGGCGATCCAGATCGCGGCCCATCTGGGCGCGGAGGTGTTCGCCACCGCGAGCGAAGGCAAGTGGGACGTCCTGCGCGAGCTGGGTGTGGCGGACGACCACATCGCCTCCTCGCGGACGACGGACTTCGAGAACGCGTTCTCCGGGGTCACCGGCGGCCAGGGCGTCGATGTCGTACTGAACGCGCTGTCGGGCGAGTTCGTGGACGCGTCGCTACGCCTGCTGGCAGGCGGCGGCCGCTTCCTGGAGATGGGCAAGACCGACATCCGTGAAGCGGCGGACGTACCCGAGGGCATCGCCTACCAGGCGTTCGACCTCGGCTGGGTGGACCCCGAGGACATCCAGCGGATGTTCCTCGACCTGATGGAGCTGTTCGACCGGGGTGTGCTGCGGCCGCTGCCGGTCCGCACCTGGGACGTGCGCCGGGCGCGGGACGCCTTCCGGTTCATGAGCATGGCCAAGCACGTCGGCAAGATCGTGCTGAGCATGCCGCGCGCCTGGGATGCCGGGGGCACGGTGTTGATCACGGGTGGTACCGGTGGTCTGGGTGGTGTGCTGGCCCGGCATCTGGTGGCTGAGCGTGGGGTGCGTCATCTGTTGTTGACGAGTCGTCGGGGTGCGGATGCTCCGGGTGCGGCGGAGTTGGTGGCGGAGCTGGCGGAGTCGGGTGCCGAGGTGTCGGTGGCGGCGTGTGATGTGGCTGATCGTTCCGCTGTGGCGGAGTTGCTGGCGTCGGTGCCGGGCGCGCATCCGCTGACGGCTGTGGTGCACACGGCGGGGGTGCTGGACGACGGTGTGATCGGTTCGCTGACGCCGGAGCGTCTGGAGACGGTGCTGCGGCCGAAGGTGGACGCGGCGTGGCATCTGCACGAACTGACCCGTGACCTGGACCTGACCGCCTTCGTGGTGTTCTCGTCGGTGTCCGGCGTGTTCGGCGGCGCCGGACAGGCCAACTACGCGGCGGGGAACGCGTTCCTGGACGCGCTGGCCGCGCACCGGCAGGCCGAGGGCCTGCCCGGCGTCTCCCTCGCCTGGGGCGCGTGGAATCAGGGCGCCGGCATGACGAGCGGCCTCGACGAGCGCGACCTGCGCCGGGCGGCCGAGGCGGGCATGCCGCTGCTCTCCGTCGACCAGGGCGTCACCCTGTTCGACGCGGCACTGGCCACCGGTGAGCCCGCGGTGATCCCCGTACGGCTGGACCTGTCGGCACTGCGTGCCCAGGGCGCCGTACCGCCGGTCCTGCGCGGTCTGATCCGGGCGGGTACGCGACGGGCCGTGGCCGCCACGGCGGGCCAGGGCGCGGAGGCCGGTCTGGCCGAGCGCCTGCGCCGGCTGGAGCGTGCCGAACGGCGCGAGACACTGCTGAGCGAGGTACGCGGCCAGGCGGCCATGGTGCTGGGCCACGCGAGCGGCGACGGAGTCGATCCGGCTCGCGCCTTCCGGGACCTGGGCTTCGACTCGCTGACGGCGGTCGAGCTGCGGAACCGGCTGAACACCGTGACCGGCCTGCGGCTCCCCGCCACGATGGTCTTCGACTACCCGACGGTCGGAGCGCTCGCCGATCACCTCCTCGAAGAGCTGCTCGGCCCGGACGCGGACGCCGAGGCGGCCGCGCCGGAGCTGTCCCGCTCCGTCCTCGACGACGACCCGGTCGTGGTCGTCGGCATGAGCTGCCGCTTCCCCGGGGGCATCAGCTCCCCGGAGGAACTGTGGCGCGTGGTGGCCGAAGGCGCGAACGTCGTCTCCGACTTCCCCGACAACCGGGGCTGGGACC
The DNA here is from genome assembly GCF_044454085.1 of Streptomyces sp. NPDC051569. NCBI lineage: Bacteria > Bacillati > Actinomycetota > Actinomycetes > Kitasatosporales > Streptomycetaceae > Streptomyces > Streptomyces sp. NPDC051569. The sequence goes on along the minus strand of NZ_JBITDJ010000022.1, from coordinate 105,883 downwards.
TCGACGCGCTGTACCACCCGGACCCGGACCACACCGGCACGTCCTACACCCGCTCGGGCGGCTTCCTGCACGAGGCGGGCGAGTTCGACCCGGCGTTCTTCGGGATGAGCCCCCGCGAGGCCATGGCGACCGACTCGCAGCAGCGACTCCTCCTGGAGACCTCCTGGGAGGCCATCGAGCGGGCCGGCATCGACCCCGCGTCCCTGCGCGACAGCCAGACCGGGGTCTTCGCCGGGGTGATGTACAGCGGCTACAACACCACCCTGGGCGGCAAGGAGTACGAAGGGTTCCAGGGCCAGGGCAGCGCGCTCAGCGTCGCCTCCGGCCGGGTCTCCTACACCTTCGGCTTCGAGGGCCCCGCGCTGACCGTGGACACGGCCTGCTCGTCGTCCCTGGTGTCCATGCACCTGGCCGCGCAGGCCCTGCGCGCCGGTGAGTGCTCACTCGCCCTCGCCGGCGGGGTCACGGTCATGTCGATCCCCGACACCTTCGTGGAGTTCTCCCGCCAGCGGGGCCTCGCCCCCGACGGCCGGTCCAAGGCGTTCTCCGAATCCGCCGACGGTGTCGGCTGGTCCGAAGGCATCGGCATGCTGCTCCTGGAGCGCCGGTCGGACGCCCTGCGCAACGGCCACGAGATCCTCGCCGTGCTGCGCGGCAGCGCGGTCAACCAGGACGGCGCGTCCAACGGCCTGACCGCGCCCAACGGCCCCGCCCAGCAGCGCGTCATCCGGCAGGCACTCGCCAGCGGCGGACTGTCGTCCGCCGACGTCGACGCCGTGGAGGCGCACGGCACGGGCACCACCCTCGGCGACCCGATCGAGGCGCAGGCGCTGCTCGCCACGTACGGCAGGGACCGCGAGCAGCCGTTGCTGCTCGGGTCGGTCAAGTCGAACCTCGGCCACACCCAGGCCGCGGCGGGCGCCGCCGGCGTCATCAAGATGATCATGGCGATGCGGCACGGAGTCCTGCCGCGGACGCTGCACGTGACCGAGCCCTCCTCGCACGTCGACTGGTCGGCCGGCGCGGTGGAACTCCTCACCGAGCCGACCGCGTGGCCGGAGACCGGCCGGGTCCGCCGCGCGGGCGTGTCGTCCTTCGGCATCAGCGGGACCAACGCCCACGTCATCCTCGAACAGCCGCCGCTGATCATCCCGGGCACCCTGCTCGACAGCGCCGAATCCCCGCTCGTCGAGCCCGGCGTGGTGCCGTGGGTCCTCTCGGGCAAGTCGCCCGAGGCGCTGCGTGCCCAGGCTGCCCGGCTGCTGTCGTACCTCCAGGCGCTGCCCGGTCTGCGCCCGGCCGACGTCGGATTCTCCCTCGCCACCGGCCGGTCCCGGTTCGAGCACCGGGCGGCCGTGCTGGCCGGCGACCCCGCCGAGACGGCGCGGGCCCTGGCGGCCTTGGCGGTCGGCGAGCCCGACCCGCTCGCGGTGTCCGGCTCGGTCACCGGTGGGAAGACCGCGCTGCTCTTCTCGGGTCAGGGTTCGCAGCGGCTGGGGATGGGGCGCGAGTTGTACGGCCGCTTCCCGGTCTTCGCCCGTGCCCTGGACGGCGTACTGGCAGTACTGGAAGGCCAGTTGGACCGTCCGCTGCGTGAGGTCATCTGGGGCGACGACGCCGAGCTGCTGAATGACACGGGGTACACCCAGCCCGCGCTGTTCGCCGTCGAGGTGGCGTTGTTCCGGCTGGTCGAGTCGTGGGGTGTGAAGCCCGACTTCGTGGCCGGTCACTCGATCGGTGAGATCACCGCCGCTCATGTGGCCGGGGTGTTCTCGCTGGAGGACGCCTGCCGCCTCGTGGTGGCCCGCGCATCGCTGATGCGGGCGCTGCCCGCCGGTGGTGCGATGGTCGCCGTCCAGGCCACCGAGGACGAGATCACTCCGCTGCTGCCCGAGCGGGTGTCGATCGCGGCGGTCAACGGCCCCTCGTCGGTGGTGATCTCCGGCGACGAGGAACTGGTCCTGGAGGTCTCGGCACTGCTGGAGGAGCAAGGCCGCAAGACGACCTGGCTGCGCGTCTCGCACGCGTTCCACTCCCCCCTGATGGACCCGATGCTCGACGCGTTCCGCACCGTCGCGGAAGGCCTGACGTTCGCCGAGCCGGACATCGCCGTCGTCTCCAACCTGACCGGCGCGGTCGCGTCCGCCGAGGAACTCCGCTCGCCCGAGTACTGGGTGCGGCACGTCCGCGAAGCCGTCCGCTTCGCCGACGGCATCACCACCCTCGGCGAGCAGGGCGTCACCGTCTTCCTGGAACTGGGCCCGGACGGTGTCCTGTCCGCCCTCGCCCGGACCACGGCGGCGGACGAGGCCGTCACGGTCCCGCTGCTGCGCAAGGACCGGTCCGAGGAACTCGCCGCCGTCACCGCACTCGGCCAACTGCACCTGCACGGCGTCGCCGTGGACTGGGCCGGGTTCTTCGCCGGGACCGGCGCGACCCGGGTGGACCTGCCCACGTACGCCTTCCAGCACCAGTCGTTCTGGCCCGGAGGCAGGCAGGGCGGCACGGACGCCGCCGCGATCGGCCTCATGTCCGCGGGACACCCGCTGCTCGGCGGCCTCGTCGAACTCGCCGACAGCGAGGGCCTGGTCTTCACCGGCCGGCTGTCGGTGCGCTCGCACCCCTGGCTCGCCGACCACGCCGTCATGGGCCGCGTCCTGCTGCCCGGTACGGCCCTCCTGGAACTGGCGATCCGCGCCGGTGACGAGGTCGGCTGCGACCGGGTCGACGAACTGACCCTGGCCGCCCCCCTGGTACTCCCGGAGAGCGGCGCCCTGCAGACCCAGGTACGCGTCGGGACCGCAGACGGGACCGGGCGCCGCACGGTCACCGTCCACTCCCGCGCCGAGGGCGCCGTCGAGGAAGCATGGACGCGGCACGCCCTGGGTGTCCTGGCCCCCGGCGGCCCCGCGGCCGACGCCGCCTTCTCCGCCTTCGACGCCACCGTCTGGCCGCCTGCGGGCGCCGAGACGGTCGCCCTGGACGGCTTCTACGACGCCCGGGCCGCCGAGGGCTTCGCGTACGGCCCCGCCTTCCAGGGCCTGCGGGCCGTCTGGCGGCGCGGCGACGAGGTGTTCGCCGAGGTCGGCATGGACGAGGAGGGCCGCACCGACGCGGAAGCGTTCGGCCTGCATCCCGCCCTGCTGGACGCCGCCCTGCACGCGGCCTGGTTCGCCGGCTCGCCCGACGGCGCGGAACGGGGAGGCGTCCCGTTCTCCTGGAGCGGGGTCTCCCTCCAGGCGTCCGGGGCCTCCGCCGTACGCGTCAGGCTGACCCGTAACGGTGACGGCGGCGTCACGCTCGACGTCGCCGACACCGCCGGCGCCCCCGTCGCCTCGGTGGAATCACTCGCCATGCGCGCCCTGTCCACCGAGACCCTGACCGACTCCGCCGCACTGACCAGGGACGCCCTGTTCCGGCTGGACTGGGTCCCGCTCGCGACCGACGCCGTCACGGCGCCCGGCGACCCGGTCGCGGTCCTCGGCACCGACCCCCTCGGCCTCGCCCGGGAACTGCGCGACGCGGGCATCGACACGGACAGCCGCACCTCCCTCACGGCGGCGGACGGCGAAGAGCCGCTGCCCGGCACCGTGCTGATCCCCGTCGCCGGGGACCCGGCCGCCGCCCCGGCCGCCTCGGTGCGCGCACTCACCCACGACGTACTGGAACAGCTGCAACAGCGGCTGGCCGACGAGCGGTTCGGCGCCTCGCGCTTCGTGTTCGTCACCCGGGGCGCCATCGGCGGCCAGGACGTGGCGGCCGCGGCCGTATGGGGTCTGGTCCGGTCCGCGCAGTCCGAGAACCCCGGCTGCTTCGGGCTGATCGACCTCGACCCCCGGGAGCGGACCGCCCTGCCGCCGGCCGCGCTGACCCTGGACGAGCCGCAACTGGTCGTCCGGGACGGGGAGATCCGCGCCGCGCGCCTGGTGCGGCGCCCGGCGGCCGAATCCGTCCCGGCAACCGCGACGACCGGAATTGAGGAGACCGAGGCCGCCGAGGCGGCCGGGCCGGCCCCGGTCTGGCCCGCCGAGGGCCGCGTGCTGATCACCGGCGGTACGGGCGGTCTGGGCGCGGTCGTGGCACGCCACCTGGTGGCCGAACACGGCGTACGGGAACTCCTTCTCGTCAGCAGGCGGGGCGGCGCCGGAGCCGGAGCCCTGGAACTCGTCGCGGAGCTCGCCGCGGACGGCGCCGACGCCCGCGTCGCGGCCTGCGACGTGGCGGACCGTGACGCGCTGGCCGCCCTGCTCGCCGAACACCCCGTCTCCGCGGTGGTGCACGCGGCGGGCGTACTGGACGACGGCATCATCGGTTCGCTGACACCCGAACGGCTGGACACCGTCCTGCGGCCGAAGGTGGACGCGGCCTGGAACCTGCACGAACTGACCCGCGGCCTCGGCCTGACCGCGTTCGTGGTGTTCTCCTCGGCGGCGGCCACCTTCGGCAACGCCGGACAGGGCAACTACGCGGCGGGCAACGCCTTCCTGGACGCGCTCATGGAACGCCGGCAGGCCGAAGGACTGCCCGGTGTCTCGCTGGCCTGGGGCCCCTGGGACCAGACCGGCGGCATGACCGGCACCCTCGCGGAGGCCGATGCGGACCGCCTGGCGCGAGCCGGTGTCCCCGCCCTCTCGGTCGAGCAGGGCCTCACCCTGTTCGACGCCGCGCTGGCGACCGGGGACGCGGTGGTGGCACCGATGCGCCTCGACCTGCCGGCACTGCGCGGGCAGGGCGACATCGCGCCGCTGCTGCGGTCCCTGATCAGGACCCGCTCCCGCCGGAGCGCGGGTGCCGGATCGGCCACCGCCACCGGACTCACCGAACGCCTGGCCGGGCTGACCACCGTGGAGCGCCACGAGGTGCTGGTGGACCTGGTCCGTGGACAGGTCGCCCTCGTCCTCGGCCACGCCGACGCCGCGGCGGTCCAGCCGGGCCGCGCCTTCCGCGAGCTGGGCTTCGACTCGCTCACCTCGGTGGAACTGCGCAACCGACTGGGCACGGCGACCGGACTGCGGCTGCCCGCCACGATGGCCTTCGACTATCCGACGGTCGACACGCTCGTCGGCCATCTGCTGGACGAACTGCTCGGCTCCGAAGCGGCGGTGGCCACACCCACCGCCCCCCGGAAGGCGGCGGTGGCCGACGATCCGATCGTGGTCGTCGGGATGGCCTGCCGGTATCCGGGCGGGGTCGCCTCGCCGGAGGACCTGTGGCGGCTGGTCACGGAGGGCGCGGACGCGATCTCCGGCTTCCCGGTCAACCGTGGCTGGGACGTGGACGGGCTCTTCGACCCGGACCCCGACCACCTGGGCACGTCCTACACCCGCGAAGGCGGCTTCCTGCACGAGGCAGGCGAGTTCGACCCGGCGTTCTTCGGGATGAGCCCGCGTGAGGCGCTCTCGACCGACTCGCAGCAGCGACTGCTGCTGGAGACGTCGTGGGAGGCCGTCGAGCGGGCCGGGATCGACCCGGCGTCGCTGCGCGGCAGCGCGACCGGTGTCTTCGCCGGGGTGATGTACAGCGACTACACCGATGTCCTGGCAGGCCCGGAGTTCGAGGGCTTCAAGGGCGGGGGCAGTACGAGCCTCGCGTCCGGCCGGGTGTCGTACACGCTCGGGCTGGAAGGCCCGGCGGTCACCGTCGACACGGCGTGCTCGTCGTCGCTGGTCGCCCTGCACTGGGCCATGCAGGCCCTGCGCAGCGGTGAGTGCTCGATGGCACTGGCCGGCGGTGTGACGGTGATGTCGACGCCCACGGTGTTCGTGGACTTCTCCCGGCAGCGGGGCCTGGCCCCCGACGGCCGGTGCAAGGCGTTCTCCGACTCGGCGGACGGTGTCGGCTGGGCCGAGGGTGTCGGCATGCTGGTGCTGGAGCGACAGTCGGACGCCCTGCGCAACGGCCACGAGATCCTCGCCGTCGTGCGCGGCTCGGCCGTCAACCAGGACGGCGCGTCGAACGGGATCACCGCCCCGAACGGCCCCTCGCAGCAGCGAGTCATCCGCCAGGCACTCGCCAGCGGCGGCCTGTCCGCCGACGACGTCGACGCCGTCGAGGCGCACGGTACGGGCACGACACTGGGCGACCCGATCGAGGCGCAGGCGCTGATCGCCACCTACGGCCGGGACCGGGACATCGAGCAGCCGCTGCTGCTGGGCTCGGTCAAGTCGAACATCGGTCACACCCAGGCCGCCGCCGGTGTCGCCGGCATCATCAAGATGGTCATGGCGATGCGGCACGGTGTGCTGCCGCGCACCCTGCACGTGGACGCCCCGTCGGCCCATGTGGACTGGTCCGAAGGCGCGGTGGAGCTGCTGACCGAGCAGACCGCGTGGCCGGAGACCGGCCGGGCACGCCGCGCGGCCGTGTCCTCGTTCGGCATCAGCGGGACCAACGCGCACGTCATCCTGGAGCAGCCGGCCCCGGTCATCCAGGGCCGTGTCCTCCACAGCGCCGAGACCCCGGTGACCGAGCCGGGGGTGGCACCGTGGGTGCTGTCCGGTAAGACGCCGGAGGCGCTGCGTGGCCAGGCGGCCCGGCTGCTGTCCGCGCTGGAGACGAGCCCCGGACTGCGCCCGGCGGACGTCGGATTCTCCCTGGCCACCGGCCGGTCGGTGTTCGAGCATCGTGCGGTGGTGCTGGCGGGTGACCCGGTGGGCACCGCGCGGGCATTGTCGGCGCTGGCGGCCGGTGAGCAGGACGCTTCGGTGGTGCCCGGCTCGGCTGTGGGCGGTAGGACGGCGTTCCTCTTCTCGGGTCAGGGTTCGCAGCGGCTGGGAATGGGGCGTGAGCTGTACGGGCGCTTCCCGGTCTTCGCGCAGGCGCTGGACGCCGTACTGACCGAGCTGGACGGTGAGTTGGACCGTCCGCTGCGTGAGGTGATCTGGGGCGAGGACGCCGACGCGCTGAACGACACGGGTTACACCCAGCCCGCGCTGTTCGCCGTCGAGGTCGCGTTGTTCCGGCTGGTCGAGTCGTGGGGGGTGAAGCCGGACTTCGTGGCCGGTCACTCCATCGGTGAGATCGCGGCCGCGCATGTGGCGGGAGTGTTCTCGCTGGAGGACGCGAGCCGTCTGGTGGTGGCCCGCGCATCGCTGATGCGGGCGCTGCCCTCGGGTGGTGCGATGGTCGCCGTCCAGGCCACCGAGGACGAAGTCACCCCGCTGGTGTCCGAGTTGTCCGACCGGGTGTCGGTCGCGGCGGTCAACGGTCCCTCGTCGGTGGTGATTTCCGGTGATGAGGTCGCGGTGCTGGAGGTCGCGGCCCGTCTGGAGGGTCAGGGTCGTAAGGCGACCCGGTTGCGGGTCTCGCACGCGTTCCACTCGCCGTTGATGGACCCGATGCTCGACGACTTCCGTACGGTGGCGGAGGGCCTGTCCTTCATGGCGCCCCGTATCCCGGTGGTCTCCAACCTGACCGGTGCGGTCGCTACGGCCGAAGAACTCTGCTCGGCCGGGTACTGGGTGCGGCACGTCCGCGAAGCCGTCCGTTTCGCCGACGGGGTACGTACCCTCACCGACGAGCACGTCGTCACATTCCTGGAGCTCGGCCCGGACGGGGTCCTGACCGCCCTGGCACGCGAGTCCGTCGGGGACGAGGCAGTCGTGGTCCCGGTCCTGCGCAAGGACCGGCCGGAAGAGACGGCCGCCGTCACGGCCCTGTCCCAGCTTCACGCGCAGGGCGTGTCCGCCGACTGGGCGGCGTTCTTCGCCGGGACGGGGGCGCGGCGGGTCGAGTTGCCCACGTACGCCTTCCAGCACCAGTGGTACTGGCCGGCGGGACCGCTCGGCGGAACGGGCGATGTCCGCGCCGCGGGCCTCGGCTCCGCAGGGCATCCGCTGCTGGGCGCCACGGTCGAACTGGCCGAGGACGAGGGCCTGGTGTTCACCGGCCGCCTCTCGGTGCGGTCGCATCCGTGGCTGGCCGATCACGCCGTCATGGGACAGGTCCTGCTGCCGGGTACGGCGCTGCTGGAGCTGGCGTTCCGGGCGGGTGACGAGGTCGGCTGCGACCGGGTCGAGGAACTGACCCTCGCCGCGCCGCTCACCCTCCCCGAGCACGGCGCCCTGCAGACGCGGGTACGCGTCGGCGCCGCCGATGACACCGGCCGGTGCACGCTCGCGGTGTACTCGCGGCCCGACAGCGCCGACGAACGGTCGTGGACGCGGCACGCCACGGGTGTGCTCGCGGTCGGCGCCCCCACGGCGCCCACGGACTTCGACGCGTCGGTGTGGCCGCCCACGGGCGCCGAGGCGCTGGATGTCGAGGGCTGCTACGAGCGCTTCGCCGAAGCGGGCTTCGCGTACGGTCCGGTCTTCCGGGGCCTGCGCGCCGCCTGGCGTGCGGGTGACGGGATCTTCGCGGAGGTGAGCCTCCCGGAGAGCGCCGAGGGCGCCGCGGCCCGGTTCGGTCTGCATCCCGCCCTGCTGGACTCGGCGCTGCACGCTTCCCTGCTCGCCGGAGACGGCCAGGAGGGCGCGGGTGGTCTGCCGTTCTCCTGGGAGGGTGTGTCGCTGTACGCGACGGGCGCCTCGGCGCTGCGCGTACGGATCACCCCCGCCGGTGAGGGAGCTCTGGCGATCGCGGTCGCCGACCCGTCCGGCGCCCCCGTCGCCTCGGTGGACTCGCTGCTCGTACGGCGTGTGTCGAGCGAGCAGTTGAGCGGCGCGGCCGGTCTGGCGCGTGACGCCCTGTACGGGCTGGACTGGGTGCCGGTGGCGCCCGCCCCCGAGGCGGTCTCCGGTGTGGTCGCGCTGGTCGGTCCCGACCTGGCCGGGCTGGCCGAAGGACTGGCGGGCCACGATGTCGAGACCGTGACCTACGCCGACCTGGCGGCGCTGGCGGCGGGGGAGACCCCGGTGCCCGGTGCGGTCCTGATCGGGGTCGCCGGCTCGGCCGGACACGGCGCCGAGGTGGCGGAATCCGCTCACACGCTGAGCACCGGCGCCCTGACCTCGGTGCAGGAATGGCTCGCCGAGGAGCGGTTCGCCGGTTCGCGGCTGGTGTTCGTCACCCGAGGCGCCGTGGGCGCCGGCGACGAAGCCGTCACCGACGTGGCGGCGGCTTCGGTGTGGGGCCTGGTGCGGTCCGCCCAGACGGAGAACCCCGGCAGCTTCGGCCTGATCGACCTCGGTACCGGGGACGAGACGTTCGCCCGGCTGTCGCGCTCTCTCACCCTCGACGAACCGCAGGTGGTGATCCGGGACGGTGAGGTCCGTGCCGGACGCCTGGCCAGGATGCCCCTCGCCGACCTCGCGACGGCTCCCGCCTGGGATGCCGGGGGCACGGTGTTGATCACGGGTGGTACCGGTGGTCTGGGTGGTGTGCTGGCCCGGCATCTGGTGGCTGAGCGTGGGGTGCGTCATCTGTTGTTGACGAGTCGTCGGGGTGCGGATGCTCCGGGTGCGGCGGAGTTGGTGGCGGAGCTGGCGGAGTCGGGTGCCGAGGTGTCGGTGGCGGCGTGTGATGTGGCTGATCGTTCCGCTGTGGCGGAGTTGCTGGCGTCGGTGCCGGGCGCGCATCCGCTGACGGCTGTGGTGCACACGGCGGGGGTGCTGGACGACGGTGTGATCGGTTCGCTGACGCCGGAGCGTCTGGAGACGGTGCTGCGGCCGAAGGTGGACGCGGCGTGGCATCTGCACGAACTGACCCGTGACCTGGACCTGACCGCCTTCGTGGTGTTCTCCTCGGTGTCCGGCGTGTTCGGCGGCGCCGGACAGGCCAACTACGCGGCGGGGAACGCGTTCCTGGACGCGCTGGCCGCGCACCGGCAGGCCGAGGGCCTGCCCGGCGTCTCCCTCGCCTGGGGCCCCTGGGACCAGGGCGTGGGCATGACCAGCGGTCTCACCGACCGCGATGTGCGCCGGGCCGAGGAAGGCGGCATGCCGCTGCTCTCCGTCGAGCAGGGAACGGCCCTGTTCGACGCGGCGCTGGCCACCGGTGCACCCGCCGCGGTGCCGGTGCGGCTGAATCTGCCGGCCCTCCGGGCGCAGGGCGAGATCCCGGCCCTGCTGCGCGGACTGATCCGTACGCCTTCACGCCGGGCCGCGATCACCGGATCGGGCGCGGACGCCGATCTGGTCCAGCGCCTCGGCCGCCTCGGCCTGACGGACCGCCACGAAGTTCTCCTGGACCTCGTCCGGGGCCAGGCGGCCCTTGTCCTGGGCCACGCGAGCGGCGCCGACATCGACGCGGCACGGGCGTTCCGGGACCTGGGCTTCGACTCGCTGACGGCGGTCGAGCTGCGGAACCGGCTGAACACCGTGACCGGCCTGCGACTCCCCGCCACGATGGTCTTCGACTACCCGACCCTGACAGCGCTGGCGGACCACTTGCTGGACGAACTGTTCGGCACCGAGGCGGCGGTCGAGGTCCCGGTGTCCTCGCTGCCGCCGCTCGCCGACGATCCGATCGTGGTCGTCGGGATGGCCTGCCGGTATCCGGGCGGGGTCGCCTCGCCGGAGGACCTGTGGCGGGCGGTCACCGAGGGCACGGACGCGATCTCCGCGTTCCCGGTCAACCGAGGCTGGGACGTGGACGCGCTGTTCGACCCGGACCCCGACCACGCCGGGACGTCCTACACCCGCTCGGGCGGCTTCCTGCACGACGCGGGCGCGTTCGACCCCGCGTTCTTCGGGATGAGCCCCCGCGAGGCGATGTCGACCGACTCGCAGCAGCGACTGCTGCTGGAGACCTCCTACGAGGCCATCGAGCGGGCCGGCATCGACCCCGGCTCCCTGCGTGGCAGCACGACCGGTGTCTTCGCCGGGGTGATGTACAACGACTACGGCAGCACCCTCAGCGGCAAGGAGTTCGAGGGCCTTCAGGGCCAGGGCAGCGCGCCCAGCGTGGCCTCGGGCCGGGTCTCCTACACCTTCGGCTTCGAAGGTCCCGCCGTCACGGTGGACACCGCGTGCTCGTCGTCCCTGGTCGCCATGCACTGGGCCATGCAGGCGCTGCGCGGTGGTGAGTGCTCGCTGGCGCTGGCCGGTGGTGTGACGGTGATGTCGACCCCCGGCACGTTCGTGGAGTTCTCGCGGCAGCGGGGTCTGTCGCCCGACGGCCGGTGCAAGGCGTTCTCCGACTCGGCCGACGGTGTCGGCTGGGCGGAGGGTGTCGGCATGCTGGTGCTGGAGCGCCGGTCGGACGCCGTACGCAACGGCCACGAGATCCTCGCCGTCGTGCGCGGCTCGGCGGTGAACCAGGACGGTGCGTCGAACGGTCTGACCGCGCCGAACGGTCCTTCGCAGCAGCGGGTCATCCGCCAGGCTCTGGCCAGCGGCGGACTGTCCGCCGGTGACGTCGACGCGGTGGAGGCGCACGGTACGGGCACGACACTGGGCGACCCGATCGAGGCGCAGGCACTGCTGGCGACGTACGGCCGGGACCGTGACCCGGAGCGCCCGCTGCTGCTGGGCTCCGTGAAGTCGAACATCGGTCACACGCAGGCCGCCGCCGGTGTCGCGGGCGTGATCAAGATGGTCATGGCGATGCGGCACGGGGTCCTCCCGCGGACGCTGCACGTCGACGCGCCGTCCTCGCACGTGGACTGGACCGAAGGCGCGGTGGAGCTGCTGACCGAGCAGACCGCCTGGCCCGAGAGCGGGCGCCCGCGACGCGCCGGTGTGTCCTCGTTCGGTATCAGCGGGACGAACGCGCACGTCATCCTGGAGCAGCCGGCCACGGTCATCCAGGGAACGGTGCTGCACAGCACCGAAACCCCCGCCATCGAGCCGGGTGTGGTGCCGTGGGTCCTCTCGGGCAAGTCGCCCGAGGCACTGCGCGGCCAGGCGGCCCGGCTGCTCTCCATGGCGGAGACGAGCCCCGAAACGCGCCCCGTGGACGTCGGGTTCTCCCTGGCCACCGGCCGGGCGGCCTTCGAGCACCGTGCGGTGGTGCTGGCGGGTGATCCGGCGGAGACCGCGCGGGCGCTGGCCGCGCTGGCGGCCGGTGAGCCGGACCCCCTGTCCGTCTCGGGATCGATCAGTGGTGGGAAGACCGCGCTGCTCTTCTCGGGTCAGGGTTCGCAGCGGCTGGGGATGGGGCGTGAGCTGTACGGCCGCTTCCCCGCCTTCGCCGACGCGCTGGACGCCGTACTGGCCCAGTTGGACGGTGAGTTGGACCGTCCGCTGCGTGAGGTGATCTGGGGCGAGGACGCCGACGCGCTGAATGACACGGGTTACACGCAGCCGGCGTTGTTCGCCGTTGAGGTGGCGCTGTTCCGGTTGGTCGAGTCGTGGGGTGTGACGCCGGACTTCGTGGCCGGTCACTCGATCGGTGAGATCGCGGCGGCGCATGTGGCGGGGGTGTTCTCGCTGGAGGACGCGAGCCGTCTGGTCGTCGCGCGGGCGAAGCTGATGCGGGCGCTGCCCTCGGGTGGTGCGATGGTCGCGGTCCAGGCGACCGAGGACGAGATCACCCCGCTGCTGTCCGAGTTGTCCGACCGGGTCTCGATCGCGGCGGTCAACGGGCCTTCTTCGGTGGTGGTTTCGGGTAGTGAGGTCGCGGTTCTCGCGGTTGCCGCACAGCTGGAGGGTCAGGGTCGTAAGGCGACCCGGTTGCGGGTCTCGCACGCGTTCCACTCGCCGTTGATGGACCCGATGCTGGACGAGTTCCGTACGGTGGCGGAGGGCCTGTCCTTCATGGCGCCGCGTATCCCGGTGGTGTCGAACCTGACCGGTGGACTGGCCACGGCCGAGGAGCTGTGCTCGGCCGGGTACTGGGTGCGGCACGTCCGCGAAGCGGTCCGTTTCGCCGACGGGGTACGTACCCTCACCGACGAGCATGTCGTCACGTTCCTGGAACTCGGTCCCGACGGGGTGCTCTCCGCTCTGGCACGCGAGTCCGTCACGGACGACGCAGTCGTGGTCCCGGTCCTGCGTAAGGACCGGCCCGAGGAGGCTTCGGCCCTCACCGCGCTGGCCCGGGCGCACGCCCACGGCGCCACCGTGGACTGGGCGGCGTTCTTCGCCGGGACGGGCGCGCGGCGGGTCGAGTTGCCCACGTACGCCTTCCAGCACCAGTGGTACTGGCCGGCCGGACCGCTCGGCCTGGCGGGCGGGGCGGCGGCCGGACTCACGTCCGCCGAACACCCCCTGCTCAACGGCTCGGTCGAGCTGGCCGAGGGCGAGGGCGTCCTCTTCACGGGCCGTCTCTCGGTGCGGTCGCATCCGTGGCTGGCTGATCACGCGGTCATGGGTACGGTGTTGCTGCCGGGGACGGCGCTGCTGGAGCTGGCGTTCCGGGCGGGTGACGAGGTCGGGTGCGACCGGGTCGAGGAACTGACCCTCGCCGCGCCGCTCACCCTCCCCGAGCACGGCGCCCTGCAGACGCAGGTGCGCGTCGGCGTCGCCGATGACGCCGGCCGGCGCACCCTCACCGTGCATTCGCGGCCTGAGGGCGCGGCGGATGTGTCCTGGACGCAGCACGCCATGGGTGTCCTCGCCGAGGGAGCCTCCACGGCGCCCACGGACTTCGACACCACGGTGTGGCCGCCCACGGGCGCCGAGGCGCTGGACGTCGAGGGCTGCTACGAGCGCTTCGCCGAAGCGGGCTTCGCCTACGGCCCCGTCTTCCAGGGCCTGCGCGCCGCATGGCGTGCGGGTGACGAGATCTTCGCGGAGGTGAGCCTTCCGGAAGGTACGGAGGGTGACGCGTTCGGTCTGCACCCCGCGCTGCTCGACTCGGCGCTGCACGCGTCGCTGCTCGCCGGTGACGGTGAGGAGGGCGCACTGCCGTTCTCCTGGGAGGGCGTGTCGCTCCACGCGACGGGCGCCTCCGCACTGCGGGTACGGATCACCCCCGCCGGTGAGGGAGCTCTGGCGATCGCCGTCGCCGACCCCTCCGGCGCACCCGTCGCCTCCGTCGACTCACTGCTCGTACGGGCCGTGGCCCGCGACCAGCTGAGCGCGACCGGGGCGCTGAGCCGGGACGCGCTGTTCCAGCTGACCTGGACCCCGGTACCGACCGCGTCCGGCCTGGCGGGGCCGGTCGCCGTACTCGGCGCGGACGCGCTGGGACTCGCCGGCCCGCTGGCCGAGTCCGGCACGGTCGTCGAGCCGCACGCCGACCTGGCGTCGCTGGCGGCGGGAGAGAACCCGGTGCCGGACGTCGTACTTGTCGGCATCACCGGTGAGGACGGCGCGGAGACGGCGGGGTCGGCGCACGAGCTGACCACCGACGCTCTGGCGCTGGTCCAGTCGTGGCTGGCCGACGAGCGGTTCACCGGCTCGCGGCTGGTGTTCGTGACGCGGGGCGCGGTCGCTGACGGCGGCGGCGGTGCCGTCGACGTGGCGGCGGCCTCGGTCCGGGGTCTCGTCCGGTCCGCGCAGACGGAGAACCCGGGCAGCTTCGGCCTGGTCGACCTCGACGCCGAGGACGGCTCCGCCGCCGGGCTGCCGGGCGCTCTCGCGTCCGGCGAACCGCAACTGCTGCTCCGCGACGGTGAGATCCGTGCCGGACGGCTGACCCGGGTGCCCGTCGGTGAGACCGGCACGGCACCCGACTGGGACGCCGAAGGCACGGTCCTGATCACCGGCGGCACCGGTGGGCTGGGCGGTGTGCTCGCCCGGCACCTGGTGGCCGAGAGCGGCGTACGGCATCTGCTGCTGGCGAGCCGGCGGGGCGCCGAGGCGCCCGGCGCGGCGGAGCTGGTCGCCGAGCTGACCGCCCGGGGAGCGGATGTGTCGGTCGCCGCGTGCGACGTGGCCGACCGGTCCTCTCTGCACGAGCTGCTGGCGTCGGTGCCGGCCGCGCATCCGCTGACCGCCGTGGTGCACACGGCGGGGGTGCTGGACGACGGTGTGATCGGTTCGCTGACGCCGGAGCGTCTCGACAAGGTCCTGCGGCCGAAGGTGGATGCCGCGTGGCATCTGCACGAGTTGACGCGGGATCTGGATCTGTCGGCGTTCGTGGTGTTCTCGTCGGTGGCGGGTGTGTTCGGTGGTGCGGGGCAGGCGAATTACGCCGCTGCGAACGCGTTCCTGGACGCTCTGGTGGAGCGTCGGCGGGCCGAGGGTCTGCCGGGTGTGTCGCTGGCCTGGGGCCCGTGGGACCAGGCGGGCGGCATGACCGGGAGCGTGAGCGAGGAGGACATGCGGCGCCTCGCGCGCTCGGGTATGCCGGCGCTCTCCGTCGAGCAGGGCGTGGCCCTCTTCGACGCGGCGCTGGTCACCGGTGAGGCCTTGGTCGCACCGGTGCGGCTGGACCTCTCCGTACTCCGTACGCAGGGTGAAGTACCGGCGGTGCTCAGCTCGTTGATCCGTACACGCGCTCGCCGGACGGCGGCGGCCGGAGCGGCCACCGCGACCGGCCTCGCGCAGCGGCTCGCCGGACTGGCCCCCGCCGAACGGCAGGCCGAACTCCTCGACCTCGTACGGGGTCAGGCCGCCCTGGTACTCGGTCACAGCGGCGCGGTAGCCGTGGACGCGACCGCCCAGTTCCGGGACCTCGGCTTCGACTCGCTGACGGCGGTCGAGCTGCGGAACCGGCTCAGCACGGTGACCGGCCTGCGGCTGACCGCCACGCTGATCTTCGACTACCCGACCGCGCGGGCGCTGGCGGACCATCTGCGGGACGAACTGTTCGGCACCGAGGACGAGGTGTCGGTCCCGGTCCGGCTGCTGCCGCCGCTCGCCGACGATCCGATCGTGGTCGTCGGGATGGCCTGCCGCTTCCCGGGCGGGGTGACCTCGCCGGAGGACCTGTGGCAGTTGGTCACGGAGGGCACGGACGCGATCTCCGGCTTCCCGGTCAACCGAGGCTGGGACGTGGACGGACTCTTCGACCCGGACCCCGACCACGTCGGGACGTCCACCACTCGCAGTGGTGGCTTCCTGCACGAGGCGGGCGCGTTCGATCCCGCGTTCTTCGGGATGAGCCCGCGCGAGGCCATGGCCACGGACTCGCAGCAGCGCCTGCTGCTCGAAGCGTCGTGGGAGGCCGTCGAGCGGGCGGGAGTCGATCCGCAGTCGCTGCGCGGCAGCGCCACGGGCGTCTTCGCCGGCGTCATGTACAACGACTACGGGACCACGCTGGGCGGCAAGGAGTACGAAGGCCACCAGGGCCAGGGCAGCGCGGGAAGCGTGGCCTCGGGCCGGGTCTCCTACACCTTCGGGTGGGAAGGCCCCGCCATGACGGTGGACACGGCCTGCTCGTCGTCGCTGGTCGCGATGCATCTGGCGGCCCAGGCGCTGCGCGGTGGTGAGTGCTCGCTGGCGCTGGCCGGTGGTGTGACGGTGATGTCGACTCCCGGCACGTTCGTGGAGTTCTCGCGGCAGCGGGGTCTGTCGCCCGACGGCCGGTGCAAGGCGTTCTCCGACTCGGCCGACGGTGTCGGCTGGGCGGAGGGTGTCGGCATGCTGGTGCTGGAGCGCCGGTCGGACGCCCTGCGCAACGGCCACGAGATCCTGGCCGTGATGCGTGGCTCGGCGGTGAACCAGGACGGTGCGTCGAACGGTCTGACCGCCCCGAACGGTCCTTCGCAGCAGCGGGTCATCCGCCAGGCTCTGGCCAGCGGCGGGCTCGCCACGGGCGACGTGGACGTCGTCGAGGCGCACGGTACGGGCACGACACTGGGCGACCCGATCGAGGCGCAGGCACTGCTGGCGACCTACGGCCGGGACCGTGACCCGGAGCGCCCGCTGCTGCTGGGCTCCGTGAAGTCGAACATCGGTCACACGCAGGCGGCCGCCGGTGTCGCGGGCGTGATCAAGATGGTGATGGCGATGCGGCACGGGGTCCTCCCGCGGACGCTGCACGTCGACGCGCCGTCCTCGCACGTGGACTGGACCGAAGGCGCGGTGGAGCTGCTGACCGAGCAGACCGCCTGGCCCGAGAGCGACCGCGTACGGCGTGCGGGTGTTTCGTCGTTCGGTATCAGCGGGACGAACGCGCACGTCATCCTGGAACAGCCCGAGTCCGTGACCGAGAACACTTCGGAGCCCGCGCCGGCCGATCCTTCGACCGGTCTGGTCCCGTGGGTGCTGTCCGGCAAGACGCCGGAGGCACTGGCCGCCCAGGCGGCGAGGCTGCTGCCGCTGCTGGAGGGCACGGCCGGCTCCCGGCCGCTGGACATCGGGTTCTCGCTCGCGACGGGCCGGTCGGTGTTCGAGCACCGTGCGGTGGTGCTGGCGGGTGATCCGGCGGAGACCGCGCGGGCGCTGGCCGCGCTGGCGGCCGGTGAGCCGGACCCCCTGTCCGTCTCGGGATCGATCAGTGGTGGGAAGACCGCGCTGCTCTTCTCGGGTCAGGGTTCGCAGCGGCTGGGGATGGGGCGTGAGCTGTACGGGCGCTTCCCCGCCTTCGCCGACGCGCTGGACGCCGTACTGGCCCAGCTGGACGGCCAGTTGGACCGTCCGCTGCGTGAGGTCATCTGGGGTGACGACCCTGAGCTGCTGAACGACACGGGCTATACCCAGCCGGCGTTGTTCGCGGTCGAGGTCGCTCTCTTCCGGCTGGTCGAGTCGTGGGGTGTGACGCCGGACTTCGTGGCGGGGCACTCCATCGGTGAGATCGCGGCGGCGCATGTGGCGGGGGTGTTCTCGCTGGAGGACGCCTGCCGCCTCGTGGTGGCCCGCGCGTCGCTGATGCGGGCGCTGCCCGCCGGTGGTGCGATGGTCGCCGTCCAGGCCACCGAGGAGGAAGTCACCCCGCTGCTGTCGGGCGAGGTGTCGGTCGCGGCGGTCAACGGCCCGTCCTCCGTCGTGGTGTCGGGTAGTGAGGACGCGGTCCTCGCGGTCGCCGCACAGCTGGAGACTCAGGGCCGTAAGGCGACCAGGCTGCGCGTCTCGCACGCGTTCCACTCGCCGCTGATGGACCCGATGCTCGACGAGTTCCGTACGGTGGCCGAGGACCTGTCCTTCACAGCGCCCCGTATCCCGGTGGTCTCCAACCTGACCGGAGCACTGGCCACGGCCGAAGAACTCTGCTCGGCCGGGTACTGGGTCCGGCACGTCCGCGAAGCCGTCCGCTTCGCCGACGGCGTGGCGACACTCAGCGAGCAGGGCGTGGTGACGTTCCTCGAACTGGGCCCGGACGGGGTGCTCTCCGCCATGGCCCAGGAGTCGGTACCGGACGACGCGCTGACCGTCCCGGTCCTGCGCAAGAACCGGGACGAGGAGCTGACCGCCCTCACCGCGCTGGCCCGGGCGCACGCCCACGGCGCCACCGTGGACTGGGCGGCGTTCTTCGCCGGTGCGGGCGCGCGGCGGGTCGAGTTGCCCACGTACGCCTTCCAGCACCAGTGGTACTGGCCGGCCGGTTCGCCGTCCGGTGCCGGTGACGTGCGCGCGGCGGGGCTGGGCTCCGCCGCGCACCCCCTGCTCGGTGCGGCGGTCGAACTGGCCTCCGGACAGGGCGTGTTGTTCACCGGACGACTGTCCGTGCAGTCGCATCCGTGGCTGGCCGACCACGCCGTCATGGGCACGGTGCTGCTGCCGGGTACGGCCCTGCTGGAACTGGCCGTACGGGCGGGCGACGAAGCCGGCTGCGACCGCGTCGAGGAACTGACCCTGGCCGCACCGCTGACGCTGCCGGAGCACGGCGCCGTCCTGGTGCAGGTCGCGGTCGGTACGCCCGATGATTCGGGCCGCCGCACGGTGGGCGTCTACTCCCGGCCCGAGGGCGCGCAGGACGCGCCGTGGACGCGGCACGCCACCGGCACCCTGACCGGTGGCGCCGCCCCGGCGACGGACACCGGCTTCGATGCCACGGTGTGGCCGCCCACGGGGGCCGAGTCGCTGGACGCCGAGGGCTGCTACGACCGGTTCGCGGAGATCGGATTCGCCTACGGCCCGGTCTTCCAGGGGCTGCGGGCGGCCTGGCGGCGGGACGGTGAGATCTTCGCGGAGGTGAGCCTGCCGGACGGCACGGACGGCGGGGCCTTCGGTCTGCACCCCGCGCTGCTCGACTCCGCGCTGCACGCGTCGATGCTCGCCGGGGACGGCGAGGAAGGCCAGGAAAGCGGCGCCAGGCTGCCGTTCTCGTGGCAGGGCGTGTCCCTGCACGCGACAGGCGCCTCCGCCCTGCGCGTACGGATCACCCCGGCCGGCGACGACGCGATCTCCGTCGCGGTGGCCGACCCCTCGGGCGCTCCCGTCGCTTCCATCGAGTCGCTGCTTGTCCGCGCCGTGTCCGGGGAGCAGTTGAATGCCCCCGCGACGACCGGGGACGCGCTCTTCGGGCTGGAGTGGGTCCCGGTGCCCGCCGCGTCCCCGGCCGGGTCCGGTACGCCGGCTCCCGAGCCGTTCGCCCTGGTGGGCCCGGATCACCTCGCGCTCACCGGGCAGGTGGCCGCGTCCGGCGGACTCGTCGAGACGTACGCCGACCTGGCGTCGCTGGCCGCCTCGGAGGAACCGGTACCGGACGTCGTCCTGCTGCCCGTCCTCGGCGACGCGGCGGACACCGTGCCCGGAGCCGTACGGGAGGTGGCGGCCGGAGCACTCGCCCAGGTGCAGCGCTGGCTGGCCGAGGACCGGTTCACCGGCTCGCGGCTGGTGTTCGTCACCCGGGGGGCGGTGGCCGTGGACGGCGGCGGCGTCGCCGACCTGGCGGCGGCCTCCGTATGGGGCCTGGTGCGGTCCGCGCAGACGGAGAATCCCGGCTGCTTCGGCCTGCTGGACCTCGACCCCGCGAACGGCGCCACGCAGCTCCCGCCGGCGGAGGTCCTCGTATCGGACGAACCGCAACTGGTGCTCCGGGGCGGCGAGGTCAGGGCCGCGCGACTCGATCGCGTGTCCCTCCCCGAGACCGTCACCGCACACGACTGGGAGCGGGGCGGCACCGTCGTCATCACCGGCGGCACCGGGGGTCTGGGCGCGGTACTGGCCCGGCACCTCGTCGCGGAGCGCGGAGTACGCCGGCTGCTGCTGCTCAGCCGCCGGGGCCCCGGTGCCGAGGGCGCCGCGACCCTCGTCGGCGAGCTGGAACAGCTCGGCGCCGAGGTCACGGCCGCGGCCTGTGACGTCGCCGACCGGTCCGCGCTGGCCGGCGTACTGGCGGCCGTGGACTCCGGACACCCGGTGTCGGCGGTGGTCCACGCCGCCGGGGTGCTGGACGACGGTGTGATCGGTTCGCTGACGCCGGAGCGTCTGGAGACGGTGCTGCGGCCGAAGGTGGATGCCGCGTGGCATCTGCACGAGTTGACGCGGGATCTGGATCTGTCGGCGTTCGTGGTGTTCTCGTCGGTGGCGGGGGTGTTCGGTGGTGCGGGGCAGGCGAATTACGCCGCTGCTAACGCGTTCCTGGACGCTCTGGTGGAGCGTCGGCGGGCCGAGGGTCTGCCGGGTGTGTCGCTGGCCTGGGGCCCGTGGGACCAGGTGGGCGGCATGACCGGGAGCGTGAGCGAGGAGGACATGCGGCGCCTCGCGCGCTCGGGTATGCCGGCGCTCTCCGTCGAGCAGGGCGTGGCCCTCTTCGACGCGGCGGCCACCGGCGAGGCGGCGCTGGCACTGCCCGTACGGCTGGATCTCGCGGCGCTCCGCGCGCAGGGCGAGATCCCGGCCCTGCTGCGCGGCCTCGTCCGGGCGCCGTCCCGGCGCGCGGCCACGGCGGCTCCGCAGTCGGCCGACACACTCGCCCGGCGCCTGACCGGACTGACCGAGGAGGAGCGTCTCGACGTTCTTCTCCGGCTGGTCCGCGACCAGGCCGCCGTCGTCCTCGGACACGCGGACGGGACGGCGATCGGAGCCAAGCGCCAGTTCCAGGAGCTGGGCTTCGACTCCCTGACCGCCGTGGACTTCAGGAACCGGCTCAACGCGGCCACCGGGCTGCGCCTGCCGGCCACCCTGCTGTTCGACTACCCCACCCCGGCCGACGTCGTGGACCACCTCCGCTCCCAGCTGGTGACCGAGGAGGTCACCGGCGCCGGATCGGTGCTCGCCGCGCTCGACGGTCTGCAGAAGGCCATCACGGAGATGACTGTCGACGCCCAGGAGTACAAGCACATCGCCGGACGGATCGAGGTACTCAGGACGAAGTGGGCGGAACTGCGCCAGGACGCGAAGCCGGACAGCGGCGAGTTCGACCTCGACGAGGCCTCGGACGACGACGTGTTCGCGCTCCTGGACGACGAGCTGGGCCTGTCCTGACCGACGGAACCGGGAAGCACGGAGAACGCCGCACGGGAGAACGGAGCACGGAGAACGCCGCACGGGAGAACGGAGCACGGAGAACGAAGCACTGAAAGCGCGAGGAGCACGGAGAAGGGGAAGCACACCCCCCGGGCCCGGCCGGATGATATTCCGGCCGGGCCCGGGGTCCACCGGGAGTGCCGCCCATCACCCCCGCGTGCGCAGAGACTAGGGAATTTCCCACTGTCCGCCCTAGTGAAATGGGGTGGTCGGCCCCAGGGCCGGCGGTGCCGGTCGGTGTGACACGCGGTGTGAGCCGCAGGTCCGCTCCGCCGGGCAGGGCAGCACAGGGAACATGCGGCCGGATGGGAGAAGGCCGTACGGTTCCCGGTACTGGATCACGTTCCCATTGGATCTCGTGCCGACGGGTACGCGTCCGGTGTACCGCAGCCGGGTAACAGCGCCCGGAGGCTTCCAGGACCGCCGGACGGTCCTGATCGCTCGGCCCACCGCTAGGAGGATGCAACACCATGACGACGTCCACCGAGGAGAGTCTTTGGGCACGGCGCTTTCATCCGGCGCCGGACAGCGAAAGGCAGCTCTTCTGTTTCCCCCACGCGGGTGGCTCGGCGTCTTTCTACTTCCCGGTCTCCGCTCAACTGTCCTCCGTGGCCGAGGTGTTCTCGCTCCAGTACCCCGGCCGTCAGGACCGGCGCCTGGAGACCAGCCCCCATGACATCGGGACCATGGCCGACCAGGTCTACGAGGCCCTGCGGGACCAGCTCCACGCGCGGCCGACGACGTTTTTCGGACACAGCATGGGCGCGACGATCGCCTTCGAGGTCGCCCGGCGTTTCGAGGCCGACGGCGGTGAACTCTCCCATCTGTTCGCCTCCGGACGGCGCGCGCCGTCGCGCCACCGGGACGAGAACGTGCACCGGCGCGGCGATGACGGCATCGTCGCGGAGCTGAAGCTGCTGTCCGGTACGGATACGGCGCTGCTCGGCGACGAGGAGATACTGCGGATGATCCTGCCGGCGATCCGCAGCGACTACCAGGCCATCGAGACCTACCGCTGTGAGCCGACGACCGCGCTCCGGGCACCGATCTCCGCTCTGACCGGCGACAACGACCCGAAGACCACCCTCGACGAGGCCGAGGCCTGGCGCGGTCACACCACCGGAGCGTTCGACCTCAAGGTCTACCCCGGCGGGCACTTCTACCTCAGCTCCCAGGCACCCGCGGTCCTCGCGCTCCTGCGGGAACACCTCACCGCGGCCCGTTAGGCCCGGCCCGGCGGGTCTTCGTGGATCGGCCCGGGGGCCTGTCCGGGGATACGGCGGCCGGACACCGCGGCCCGAGGGTGGACCGTCCGGCCGGACAGCTGTCCGGCCGGACGGTCGCCCCCGGGGCCACGGTCCACCGCCGGTATCCGTGCCGGGCCCCCGGGGCCCCGCGCGGCCGGTTCTTGATCCGGCCTGTTTCCCCGGCCACCGGCGCGGTGATCATGTAGCCTCGCGCTCCCTGTCGTGGTGCTGCAACTGTTCCGTAGGAGACGCGCCGACGCGTCATCACACCTGTTTGTGTTCCCGAGACGCGAGGAGGCTCCGATGCTGGACCAGGCCGAATTCACCGGTTTGTCCAGCACGCTGGTCGGCCGGTCCGACGAACTGCGGGTCCTGAACAGCCACGCGCGTGCCGCGCGTGCCGGCCGGGCCGGACTGGTGATCGTGTCCGGCCCCGCCGGCATCGGGAAGACCAGCCTGCTGCGCTCCTTCCTGAAGAGCGACGCCTGCCGCGGCATGACCGTGCTCCACGGATCCTGCGCCGACGCCATGACAGGTGCCGACGCCGCGACGGACGCCGGATACGGCGGCGTAAGAAGGCTGTTCGGCCCGCTGCGACTGGACGGCGAGGACGCCAGGAACTCCCCCCTGCTGCGCGGCCTCGCCCGGCACGCGCTGCCCGCGCTCACCGCCGGGCGGACCGGAGCGGCCGACGAGGACCCGCCGCTCACCCCGGCCGCCTACCCCGTCCTGCACGGCCTGTACTGGCTCGCCGCCAACCTCATGGCGGACCGCCCGCTCGTGCTCGTACTCGACGACGCGCACCGGTGCGACGCCCGCTCGCTGCGCTGGCTGGACTTCCTGCTGCGCCGTGCGGACGACCTGCCGCTGCTGGTCGTCCTCGCCCAGCGCGGCGAGGCCGAACCCGTCGCCCCCGCGGCCCTGGCGGATCTCGCCGCCCAGCGCGCACCCACCGTCCTGCGTCTGGCGGCCCTCAACGACGCGGACGTCGGCCGCCTGGTGCGGCAGTCCTTCCCCACCCCCGTCGAACCGTGCTTCACCGAGCGCGCGGCGGCCGTCTCCGGCGGCAACCCCCTCACCCTCGGCCGGCTGCTGAACGAACTGCGGGCGGAGGGCGTGCGGCCGGACGAACAGGGCGTGGACAGGGTCGCCGAGGTCGGCGGCCAGGTCATCGCGCTCTCCGTCGGAGCGCTGCTGGACCGCCGGCCCCCCTGGGTACGCGAGGTGGCCAGGGCGCTCGCCGTGCTCGGCGAGGAGAGCGCCGAGCTCGTCGGCACCCTGGCCGGGGTGCCCGCCGCGCTCGTCGCGGAAGGCCTGCTCGTCCTGCGCCGCGCCGAGATACTGGCCCCGGACCGGGCCGGCTTCACACACGACGTGGTGCGTGCCGCCGTTCTCGAACCCGTCGGCGCCGAAGCACTCGCCGGGCTGCGGACCAGAGCGGCCCTGCTCCTCAGCGACGCCGGCCGGCCCGCCGAGGAGGTCGCGGGCCAGCTCATGCCGCTGCCGTCACTGACCCAGCCGTGGATGCCGGACGTACTCCGGGAGGCGGCGGACCAGGCCGGCGGCCGGGGCGCTCCCGAAGCGGCGGCGCGCTACCTGCACCGGGTCCTCGAAGTGGAGCCGTACAGCGTGCCGGTCCGCGTCCAACTGGCCAGGGCGCTGGCGGAGACCGACCCGCCCGAAGCCGTCAGGATGCTGGAGGAAGCGCTGGTACGGGCCACCGACACCCGCACCAGGGCGACCGTCGCCGTGCAGTACGGGATGGTGAGCCTGGCCGTCCAGCAAGCACCCGCCGGCGTACGGGTCCTCCGTGAGGTCCTGGCCGCCCTGGACGCCGAACTCGGCCCCCGGCCCGATCCCGCCGACCGTGAGCTGCGCACCCTCGTCGAGTCCGTCCTGCTGATCGCCGGGGCGGACGAGAAGGCGACCGTCCGCGCCGCCCAGGACCGGGCGGCGCGGCTGACGCCCCCGCCGGGCGACACCCCCGCACAGCGTCAGATGCTCGGGATGATGACGGTGCTGAGCGCGATGGACGGCCGCCGCGCCGAACAGACCGTCGAACAGGCCCGCCGCGCCCTGCGCTTCCCCGGCGTCGAGCTGGAAGGCTGGTCGGTGCTCACCTCGTCGTTCGCCCTCAGCCTCGCCGACGAGGCCGGCGACGCGCTCGACGCGCTCGACCGCATGCTCCGGTACGGCCAGGAGAACGGCGCGGTCTGGACGTACGTCATCGCCCTGTCGACCCGCGCCCTCCTGCTCCACTCCGTGGGCGCCGTCCCCGACGCGCTGGCCGACGCCCAGACATCGATGGAGATCACCGGCGAGGAGAGGTGGGGCGGCTCCGCCTCGCTGCCGCGGACCGCCCTCGCTGCCGTGCTCATCGACCGGGGCGAGCCCCAGCGGGCCGAGGAGGTGCTCGACGGGATCAAGCGCCCCGGTCTGGACCGGTTCGTGATCGAGTACCACACGCAGCTGATGACCCGCGCCCGTGCCCGGTGGGCGCTCGGCGACCGGGAGGCGGCGCTCGCCCTCTTCCTCACCTGCGGCAGGTCCCTGAAGGAGGCCCGGTTCACCAACCCGGCGTTCGCGCCGTGGTGGTCGGAGGCCGCCTGCCTCCTCGCCGTCATGAACCGCCCCGACGAGGCCCGGGAGATCGCCGCGTACGGCACCGAGCTGGCCGGCCGCTGGGGGACGCCCCGGGTGCTCGGCCTCGCCGCCCGGGCGCGCGGCGTGATCACCCCCGGCGGGGCCGGCGTCGAACTGCTCACCGAATCCCTCAAGATCCTCGCCGACTCGCCCGCCCGGTCCGAGCACGCCCGGGCCGAATACCTCCTCGGCCGGGCGCTGTTGAAGACCGGCGACCAGCGCGGCGCCCGCGAACACCTGCGCGCCGCCGCCGACCTCGCCCAGCGCTGCGGGGCGCTCGCCCTCGGCGGCACCGCCCGTAAACTGCTGGTCACCGCCGGCGGCAGGATGCGGAAGATGAGCGCCTCTCCGCTGGACATGCTCACCGCGATGGAACGCAGAGTGGCCGGCCTCGCCGCGTCGGGAGCCAGCAACCGGTCGATCGCGGAGTCCCTTTTCGTCACGGTCCGTACCGTGGAGACACATCTGACCAGTGTGTACCGGAAGCTGGGCGTCGGCAGGCGTACCGAACTCGGCTCCGTCCTGCACACTCCTGACATCCCCGACCGACAGCCGCCGGGCTGGGTGTTCGACTCCCGCCGGCGACGCTGAAGCGACCTGAGCGAGGCGGTGCGCGTGACTGGCCGGGGTGACGAATGCCCGAACCCGGGATGGCCGGAGCCGGGATGCCCGAACCCGGAGAGGCGGGAGCCGATGTACGGCTCCGGCCTGCGCCGGGATGACCGGGATGAGCGGACGCAGCCGCCGCTGCCCCTGCTGGAGCGCCGGCACGAGCAGGCGGTGCTGACATCCGTGCTCGCCGGCCTGCGCGGGGGGAGCGCGGCGGTCGTCTCCGTGACCGGCGCACCCGGTCACGGGCAGAACGCGCTGCTGCGCTGGGCGGCCCGGCTCGCCCGGGACAGCGGGCTGCGCGTCCTGCGGGCCCGGGGCGCCCTGTCCGAACGCGACGTGCCGCACGGCGTGACGGCTCAGTTCAAGACGTCGCTCGACGGGCCGGCCCGGGGGCCGCTCCGGACCCCGACCGGAGGGCGCCGGCCGGACGGTCCTGCGGGATTCGATACGTTCGACACCCTTTCGCACCAGGCGCGGGCCGTGCCCATCCTCCTGGTTGTCGAGGACGCCCAGTGGCTGGACCCCGCCTCCACGGTCTGGCTCCGCACCCTGGCGCGGCGGCTGACCCCGGACACACCGGTCGCCGTGATGGCGAGCGGCGGCGGAACGGCCGCCGACGGCCAGGACTGGTTCGGTACGGCCGCCCCGGGCCCGGTCGCACCGAGGCGGCTCGTGCCGCGTGCCCTGAGCGGACGCGGCGTCGCCGCCGCGGTGGAACTGCTCTGCGGGGTCCCCGGAGAAGAGCGGTTCACCGCCGCCGCCACGACAGCCACCGGAGGCAGCCCCGTCCTCCTGGGTGAGGTGCTGCGCCGGTTCACCGGACACGGCCACGAACCGGTCGCCGCCCGGCTGCCGGAACTCCACACGATCTGCGCCGATGTCGCCGGCGAGCACGTGACGCGCGTACTGGACGGCCTGCCGGCCCCGGCGACCGCACTGCTGAGAGCGGTGGCCGTCTGCGGCGACCTGGTGAACTCCGCCCTCGTCCAGGAACTGGCCGTCCCGCGCCCGGCGCCCGGAGACCTGCCGCCCGGAGACCTGCCGTCCGGGAGTCCGGCGCCCGGAAGTCCGGCACCGGGGAGTCCGGCGCCCGGAGTGGAACCGGGCGCGGTGCTGGAGGCGTCCGGCCTCACCGTGTTCGAGGACACGAAGCTGCGCCTTCGTCTTCCGGCGGTGAAGGACCGCGTACTGGAGGACCTGCCGCCCGGTGAACGGGCCCGCCTCCACGCCCGGGCCGCCGAGCTGGCCCACCGGGCATCCGCCGCCGATGAGGACGTCGCCCGCCTGCTGCTCATGTCACCTCCCCTCGGAAGTCCTTGGGTGGTCCCCCTCCTGCGCCGGACCTTCGCGGCCGCCCTGCGCGGCCAGGACCACGGGCGCGCGCACGCGTGCCTGTCCCGCGCGTTACGCGAACCCCTGGAACCGGACGAGCGAGCCCGGCTGACCCTGGAGCTGGCCGCCGCCGAAGCGGTGGCCCTGCCGGAAGCCGGTGACCGCCGCCTCGCCGGACTCGCCCGCCCCGGCGGCCCCGTTCCCGCCGCGTTGCGCGTCCGGGCCGTCGATGTCGGACTGGCCCGGGGCAACAGCGACTGGACACGCCGGGCGGCGGCCGAGGCGCTGTCCGGGACCCGGGACGGCGAACAGGACGTTGAACGGAACGGCGAACGGAACGGCGAAGGGGACGCCCAACGGGACGGCATGCTCGCGCTGTTCTGGCTGGCCGACCAGGCCCGGGACGGCACCGAAGTGACGGTGCCCGAGGTGGCCCCCCTGCCCGACCGCCCCGTATCACCCGCGCAGGCGGGCGTACGCGCCTGGCAGCTCGCCGCACGCGGCGAGGACCTGGAGACGACCAGGACGCTCGCCCGCACCGCCCTGGCCCGCGGCGGCTCCGACGCCGGCCTGACGCTGCCCCGCCTCGCCGCCTGCGGCGCCCTGATCCTGACCGACGACTGCGAAGAGGCCGGCATCGAACTCGACGTGCTGCTGACCGAGGTCCGGCGAGCGCCCCATCTGCGGGCCGTCGCCGCGCGGGTGCTGACCCTCCGCGCCGAACTGGGCCTGCGCTGCGGGCAGTTGGACGAGGCCGAGCGCGACGTCGAAGCCGCCGTACAGGCCCTGCCGCCGTCGAGCTGGTATCCCCTGGCCGCACCCGGCCTGACAGCCCTGCGCGTCTCCGTGGCACTCGAATCCGGCTGCTACGACCGGGCGAGATCGATCGCCGCCGTGCCGCCGCCCCCCGGGGCGGAGGACGGCGTCTCCTGGTCCGCGCTCCTCTTCGCCAGAGCACGGCTCGCCGCCGCCGACGGGCAGTGGTCCGAAGCGATGGAGCTGTCCCGGGAGAGCGGCCGGCGGCTGCTGCGCCGGCAGTGGAGCAACCCGGCGCTGCTGGGCTGGCGCCCGCTCGCCGCCGAGGCGTGCCACACCCTCGGCGACCGTACGGAGGCCGCGCGCCTGAGCCGGGAGGAAGTGGCGCTGGCCCGCCGCTGGGGCACGGCGAGCGCGGTCGGTGTGGCGGCCCTGTGGGCCGGGCCGATGACCGGGGAGGGCGGGAGACCCGTCGCCCGGGCTCGCGCGGCGACACGTCTGCTGCGGGACTCGCCCGCCCGACTGGCCTACGCCTGGGGGCTGTTCCAGCTCGCCGCCGCCGAGCTGGAGGAGGGTGACCGCCAGGCCGCCGCCCGTACCGCCGCGGAGCTCTCGGCCTTCACCGCCGCCTGTCCGTCGAGCCGGCTGGCCGACTGCGCCCGCCGCCTCACCGAGCGGCTCCGGGCACCGGGCCGACCCGTACCGGCCGCCCTGCCACGGGAATGGACCACTCTTTCGGAAGTCGAACGGCATACCGCGACCTTCGCGGGGAACGGGCACGGCAACCGTGAGATCGCGGAACTGCTGTCGGTGAGCAGACGCACGGTGGAGCTGCGACTGAGCAATACCTACCGAAAGTTACGCATCGCGGGGCGCGAGGAACTGAGTTCACTGGTAAGGAACATGGAAGGACGGCCGACAGATGCTGCTTGAGCGCGAAGCCGAACTCGCCCAAGTGAGCGCCGCCCTGAGAGCCGCCGCCGACGGCACATCGTCGTCCATCCTGGTGACCGGTCCGCTCGGCATCGGCAGATCCGCCCTGCTGCGGCACCTGCCCTCCCTCGTCGCCGACGAGGACGTACGGGTCCTGCGCGCCAACGCCGCGCCCATGGAACAGGACTTTGCCTTCGGCGTCGTACGGCAACTGTTCGACAGCCTGCTGGCCGGTGTCCCGGCGGCGGAGCGTGGCCGGCGCTCTCCCGTGTCCGACCACTTCGCCCGGCTGATGTTCACCGCCGGAACCCTGCCCGTCGGCGCGGGAACCACCACCGGCGCCGACGGGCAGGGTGCCGGCCCGGGCCCGGCCCTCGCCGCCTCCGAGGCGATGCTGCACGGCACCCGGTCACTGCTGGCCGACGCCGGTGACACCACCCGGCTGCTCATCCTCGTGGACGACCTGCACCGGGCGGACACCCCCTCGCTGCGCTGGCTCGCCTACCTCGCCAAACGGCTGCACGGACTGCGCGCCGTGCTCGTCTGCACGCTCCGCGACGGAGACCACGGGTCCCGGCATCCCCTGGTGCGGGAGATCGCCGGCACCGCCACGCGCGTCCTGCGCCCCGCGCCGCTCTCCCTCGACGCCACCAGGACCGTGATCCGCAAGCGGTGCGGTTGGCCCGGACAGGACGAGTACGCGCACGCCTGCCACGAAGCGTCGGCCGGCAACCCCCTGTTCCTCCTGTCGGTGCTGCGCGGCATGCGGGCACGCGGCTTCTCACCGACCGCGGACCACGCCGACCGCGTGCGCTCCCTGCGGCCCTCCGGACTGCGCGAGCGGCTGGCGAGCTTCCTGCGGACCCAGCCGCCGCCGGTACGCGACCTCGCCGCCGCGATCGCGGCCTTCGGCGACCACGGCGACCGGGCCCTCGTCGCGGAACTCGCCGGGCTGGACGACATCGGTTTCGGCTCCGCGCGGCGCGCGCTGGTCTCGACCGGGCTGCTGGCCGACGGACGCGAGCCGCGCTTCGTCCACCGCGTCGTACGGGACGCCGTCGAGTCCTCGATGACGGTGGCGGAGCGCGAGCGCTCGCACGACGCCGCGGCGGAACTGCTGTACCGGTGCGGCCGTCCCGCGGAACAGGTCGCCGCCCACCTGATGGCCGTCACCGCCTTCGGCCGGCCCTGGTCGGTGACGGTGCTGCGCGCCGCGGCGGACGAGGCCCTGCACCGGGGCGCCCATGACACCGCCGCGCGCTACCTGCGCCGCGCGCTGCTGGACCACCGGACCCAGGACGAGAGCCGGGCCCGGCTGCTGATCGACCTCGCCACCACCGAGCGCTCCTTCGACCCCGAGGCGTGCGAACGCCACATCGCCCAGGCGATGCCACTGCTCACCACGGCCGGGGACCGGGCCGCCGCCGCGCTGCGGATTCCGCCGACCCTGCTCGGCACGCCGCCGCCCTCGGCGGTCGGCCTGCTGCGCCGGGTCGCCGCCGAGGTCGGCGCCCCGGCCCGCGCGGAAGGCCCGGCGCGTGAGACGGCCCTGCGGCTCGAAGCACGTCTGAGACACCACGGGCACGAGAATCCCGGTGAACTGGCCTCGGCGGTCGACCGGCTGCGCTCGCTGGGGGAGGAGCCGCCGCTCGGCACGGCCGCCGAACGGGAGCTCATGGCGGTACTGCTCTGCGCGGGCACCCTCACGGGCCGGCTGTCCGCGGCCGAGGCGGCCAGGACGGCCAACCGCGTCCTGGACCGCGAACCGGCCACCTCGGCGCGCGTCCACACGGTCCTGCCGCTGGTGGTCATCACGCTGTTCGCCGCCGAGTCCATCGACGGTGTCGCCTCCTGGCTGTCGACCGAGCAGCAGACCCGGCGGCAGAACGCGACCGGCGCCGACGACGTGCTCCTGTTCGCGGAGCGGGCGCTGGTCCTCGTGTCGCAGGGCAGGCCCGCCCAGGCACGTGAGCATGTCGAGCGCGCCCTGGGGCTGGCCGACACGGACTGGCGCCAGGCATCCGTGGTCCTCCTCTCCGCGGTAGCGCTCGAACTGCGCGACCCGGCCCTGAGCGAACGCATCCTGGCCCAGGCCGGACGCGGGCCGGCGGGCCTGGCCCTGACCGCGACCCTGCAGATCCTCCAGGCGTCCGTGGACGCCCAGCGCGGCCTGCGGCCCAGGGCCCTGGAAGCGCTCCTGGCCTGCGGACGGCAGCTCGACGCGTCGGGCTGGCGCAATTCCGCGCTCTTCCCCTGGCGGCCGCACGCGATCGGTCTCCATCACCGGCTCGGCGACTTCCGCTCCGCTCTCCAGCTCGCCGAGGAGGAACACGCGTGGGCCGAGGAGTGGGGAGCGCCCGCCGGGCTCGGCCGCGCGCTGCGGCTGAAGGGCTGGCTGTACGGAGCCCAGGGCGTTCGCCTGCTGCGCGAGGCGGTCGACGTCCTGCGCGGTTCCTCGTACGAACTCGAACTCGCCCGGACCCTGGTGCTGCTGGGCCGTCAGCTGGGAACCGGAGCCGAGGCGGAGGAAGCACTGAGGGAGGCCGGCGCGCTGGCCGCGGCCTGCGGCGCCCCCTGGCTCGTCGAGCGGGCCGAGCATGGTCTCGGCACCGCCGCTCCGCCCCCCAAGGCCGTGCTCACCCGCAGTGAGCGCCGAGTGATCTCCCTCGTCGGACGCGGCCTCACCAACCAGGAAATCGCCGGTGAACTCGGCGTGAGTTCGCGTGCGGTTGAGAAACATCTTACTAATTCCTATCGGAAGCTCGGCGTTTCGGGCCGGCATCAGCTGGCGGACGCCCTGCCGGCGTAGTCCCGGCGCATATGCACGCCCCCGTGCGGTCTCCCCGGTGCCCACCCGGGCTGTCGCGACCCGCCGTCGCGCCCCCCATCGCCGAAGAAACCTCAGGAGAACCTCAAGCACGACTCAATTGAGCAGATACGCCCCTTCTCCGACCCGCCCGGCATGCCGGGATTTGCCCGCCTGTCGACGTCGCATTGCGGACCGAACCTTCCGGGGGTACGACCACAGCTTTAGCCAGGTGAACAGGGTTGTTGTTGACGCGCAAGAGCGCAGTTATCTAGTCTTAATTCGGTAAACGGAAAACCGGTCAATCGGGGCTAGCCAGACCGGATGACGGAACTATTGACGAGTAACGTCCCAGGAATGACAGAGAATCGGGGGGACCCGAAAGGATGGCGGTACCGTGGCGATTGCCGCAATTGCAGATTCGGCGCAGGGCACACTCGGCCAGCGCATAGTCGACCAAAACGGACGCCCAGGTGCTCCGCAGTTCGATCAGCCAGGGCTCTGCATGGCCTCGCTCGACCCGACCCTCACCATCCAGCAGGCGAACCAGGAGTTCTACCGCCAGTTCGGTGACTCCTCGGCGGGTGTCTGCGGCCGGAGCTTCCGTGACCTGGTGCATCCCAGCGTCCAACAGCCGCTGATGCGCCAGTTCAGCCGGCTGGTCGAGGGCAAGCGCCAGCGCTTCGCCTCTCATGTGGTGGCCCTGGGACCGGAGGACTCGGCCTTCGCCGGCACGCTCACAGCGGCGGCGGTGACCGGGGAGACCCCCGACGTGGCGGCGATCCTGGTCCTCATGCGCTCCTCGGAAGGTTCCG
The DNA here is from genome assembly GCF_044454085.1 of Streptomyces sp. NPDC051569. Lineage (NCBI taxonomy): Bacteria > Bacillati > Actinomycetota > Actinomycetes > Kitasatosporales > Streptomycetaceae > Streptomyces > Streptomyces sp. NPDC051569. The sequence continues at coordinate 73,614 of NZ_JBITDJ010000022.1, read as the reverse complement.
AGGACGCCGGTGTCCTGACCAATCAGAAGAAAATCCTCACCGAGATCGACGCCCGCATCCTGGAGGGCATCGCCGCAGGTCTGTCCACGATCCCCCTGGCATCGAGGCTCTACCTGAGCCGCCAGGGCGTCGAGTACCACGTGACCGGTCTGCTCCGGAAGCTCAGGGTTCCCAACCGGGCCGCCCTGGTCTCCCGTGCCTATTCCATGGGGGTCCTCAACGTCGGCACCTGGCCGCCGAAGGTCGTCGAGGACTTCATCAAGTGACACCGCCCGGCCGGTCCCGCTGACCGGCCAGGGCGCGGTCCGCCTGCTCGCAGCGGCCTGTTCCGGCGTCCACGCCGGAACAGGGATGGTGGAGCCGGCCGGGCCCCGCCGCCCGGAAACCCCGGCGGACGGCAGGCATACCGGCCGGCGCCCTCCACCGTCCCGCTCACGCCGGACCGTCCCTTCCGTGGTCGGTACGGCCCTGCCCCCCGCACCGCGATATCCGCCCGCCGAACGGTTGAGCCCTGGACGAAGGGCTCCACGGTCCGCGCGTCTTCGCATTGCCCCTCCTCTTCTCCGGAGCCGCCCAGTGGGCGGCTCCTCCGTCTTTTCGTGGCAGGCGTCCCGGAGCCGGGACAGTCACACGGAGTCAAAATGTCGCGCTGCGAGAGTCCGTTTCCGGCTGGCGGGCCGCTTGTTTGCGCGAAAATTGGCGCCGCGCACCGGAGACGTGAACAGCAGGAGGCGGCCGAGGGGACTTACGCGGGATATTTCCCCGGTGAAGTTCCGGTGACCCCGCTATTCATGCCGGTGGCAGGCAGAAGGGTTTCCCGTCGAGAACACCGTGTGTGGATGCGATGATGATCGACGACCTTCCAGCAATTGGACAACGTGAAGTATCACCGGTGTTCCGAGTTCGTATGAAAGCGTAGGCGTGTGGTTATGTGCCTCTCGGCTGTGGTTTTACTGCCCGAGTCGCCCGGCGATTTCAGAGGGGCGGGGACAGCGCCTCGGCGAGCCGGCGATGACGCCGGCCGACCGCTTCCGGGCGGGCCGAGCCGCACAGTCCGCGAGCCGCTGCCCGCCCGGCCCGCTCCACCGGCTTCCCTCCGTGCTCACGGCTTCCCTCCGTGTTCACGACACCCCTCCAGGCCATCGCTCAACGCGTTCACCCACCTGTAGAGGAGGTGTCCACCCGACGGTCCGGTCATGCCGACCGCCCCGCCTCTGGCCAGTTGTCGCCAGTGACCACCGGTGAAGCGGTCATCTGCGGGGCGACAGGTAAGCGACGGTGGACGTCGGCTCCCCGGTGACGACACACAGAGCGGGCTCAGTCAGCCGCCGCAGCCCGAGGACCTCGCCGAGCCCCCAGGAGCCCGCTTCGGTGACCGCTTCGCGGGTCGCCCGCAAGGGCGTGACCGCCACCGCGCGAGCGGCCAGGATCTCCCGGACGTTGTTCCGGTCGGCGGGATGGCACTGGCGGCGCACGAACTCCCTGGTGCGCGCGAGATATCCGGTACCCACCTCGTCGAGCGCCGCGGGCAGCAGCTCCGCGAGCTGGGCCGCGTTGTCGGTGAGCAGCACGGCCTCATGGCGGGTGTCCGCACGCACCACCACGGCGCGGGTCCGGTCGCCCGGTCGCCTGCGCGACTGGAGATAGACGCGCAAGGGCACGCCCTGGCGGCGCCATCGCTGGTGGAGTCGGCCGACCTGCTTGCGGTCGTCGGTGATATCCAGCGACCCGGTCACCCCCAGCCGGCCGAGCTGATCCACCAGGGCACGGGCCTCGTCCTGCTCCTGCGCGTCGCCGCCCGACAGCGTCACGGCGACCTGGACGGGCGCGAGATCCGGGTGCACCAGAAGCTCACCGGCCGCGTCCATGCCCAGCATCAGGTGCATCAGTACCAGTCGGCGGGTGAGCGCCCCGGTGACATGGTGGGTGTGGTGGAAGCCGGTCCTGTCGCGGTAACCGACCCCGTAGATCTCCGAGAACCGACGGCCCTGCTGGTAGACGCTGCCGACCTGGATGGTCGTTCCCTGGGGCAGGGGCACATCCCCGCCGACGGTCACGTCCGCCACACCGGCGTTGTTCGTCCACGGAGGACGCGTCCCCCACAGCGCCGGCACATGCATCTCGGCACAGAGCCGCCGCGCCATCGCCACGGCGTCGGTGAATCCCTCCCGAGCGGTGGCGTCGTCCGCGAAACACGCCTGGAACTCGTAGACGTCGGAAGCCTCGATGGCGCGGAAGACACTGCGCCCGGAGCGGGCCGGACGGAAGTAGCGCGTGCGGCGGTAGGCGCGCACGGGCAGGTCGGCGGAGGTGCGGACCATCTGCGCCCAGTGCGTGTAGACGGCGCCCTCCCCGGTCGGGGTCAGGACCATGCGCTTGCGCTCGGCGCCCCAGTCCGCGTCGTCGCCCGCGAAGAGCAGAGCCCCGTCGAGCGGCATGATCTTCCTGCTCGGTTCCAGTACGGACGAGGGGACGAGCAGGGGATAGTCGTACTCCTCGTAACCCCGACGCTCGTACACCTGCCGCACGATGCCGTCGAAGCGACGCATCAGCCGCATGCCGTACGGCAACGTGACGGTCGCGCCCGGCAGTTCGATCGGCCCCTGGTCGATCACGTCCGCGTCGCGCAGCCATCCGGCGAACCGCCGCATGTCGAAGCGTCCGGCCGCGCCGTCGGCCGCCGTCAGGGGGATGACCGTGGCACCGTCGCGTGGCGGCTGCCAGGGCAGGGCATCGGCGCGGGGACGGGGCGGCGCGGGCGGTTCCCCCTGGTCCCAGGGGAGTATGGCCGAGAGGTCCAGCTCATCCACGGCCGCCTCCCGCCAGGTCGGCGGTGCCCAGCCGGGACGCGCGGCCCGGAAGGCCGGGAGTCGGGGTCCGAGCGCGCCGTTCCCGGCCGGCGGGGAGCCACGTCGGCGAGTCGAGGAGATGAGGCGCCCGTTCCTCGGTCGGCGGCGGGTACGGAGACAGCAAGGGGGGTGTCTGCACGGGGGTGATCCTCATAGCTCGGGGGAACTTGGGGGGAGGGCCGCGGAGGGCGCGGAGCCCCGGGTGGACGTCCGGACGGGGCGCACGGCCGCGTCGGCGTGACGGCGGGCCTGCCGGAGCCGGCTCCGCCAGGGGGTGTTCAGCCGACCGGCTCCGGCGCGGCCGGACGCGGGAGGGGGATCCGCTCCAGCAGACCCGATTCCTTGACGAAGCGGCCCCGGCGCTCGTACAGGCCCACCAGCATCTCGGCGGACCCGTCATATCTCTTGGGGAGCGGTGAGTCGGGGATGGCGGCGAGCATCGGAAGGCCGGTGGCCCGCGTCAACCGGTCCGCCAGCGAAGGAACGTAGGGCGTGCCGCCGACCTGATTGAGTACGAAGCCGACCAGCAGGGCGCGTACCGCCGGGGTGAGCAGCGAGGGCAGCCCGGCCAGTGCCGCCAGATGGCCGGAGCGACGGGGGTTGGTGATCAGTGCCACCGGCAGGCCGGCGTGGGCGGGAAGTACCTGGTTGGCGATGTCGTCGGCGGGCTCCAGCTCTCCCGCGCCGCCCGCGCCCTCGACCAGCAGCCAGCGGCGGGTGGCCAGGAGCCGCTCGTAGCCTTCGATGACGGCCTGTTCGCACACGCGCCGCAGCGGGTCCGGCAGCCGTCCCGCGTCGAGGCAGTCCTCGCCCGCGACGACAGCGGTACCGACGTGCTCGCCCCGGACGTAGAGGTCACCTTCGGACGCGCCGGGGCCGGGCAGGTCGACCACCACGGGGTTGTTCCACCAGCGCACGGGGATGTTCGCGGCGCCGCAGTTGTGCAGAACACCCCGCTGCCAGGGTTCGACCGACGAGTAGGCGGGGTCGTCCGGGGCGACGACCGCGACCGCCTTGAACGGCTCACAGGCGATGCCCTGCCGGCGCAGGGAGTCCATGACGCCGATCGACACGCCTGTCTTGCCCGCGCCCGCGGCGGACCCGAGGACGGTCAGCCCGTGCGGCGCGTGGTCGGCAAGGGATGTCGCGGTCATGCTGCTCACCGTCATTTCGTTTCCCATCGGATCATGCCCGAGGAGGTGCCCTCAGGAGAATTGACCGACCTGCCCGACAAACGTCACTTCGCCGTCACAGAGCCAACGCGAAGTACCATCGCATTAAGTTGACAATCTCGTCAAGTAACGGGTCATGCAATGACTGGTGATGATGCATCCGTTGCCTCTTTTCTTGATACACCCTGTATGAGCAGGCACTTTGTGTCGAGGAGTCGATCGTCTGACGGTGGTAAACGACAGACCAGGTCCTTGACTTAGTCAGTCACAATGTGAGTCACTATGAAGCAGATTGAGTTTTGCCTCCTGCGGCCGGCCCCGCGTCCGACCCGCGTGATCGTGCCGTGGACCAAACGCCCGGAGAAAGGACGGCCCCGGTGCCGGATCTGGACTATCGCCGCACAGCTCTGATGGTCATCACTCCCGACGCGGTGCACCGGGACCTCGGCGCCGAGATCGTGCGACGCGTCCACCTCGCCGGCTTCCGCGTCGCCGCCCACCGCCTGTGGCCCGCGGCTCCCGGGAACCTGGACGCCTTCCACCGGCGCAACGAGCCCGTGGCCCGGGACCCGGAGCTGTACCGGCTGGTCGAGGCGTTGTTCGACTTCGGTCCGCTGCTGGCATTGGCCGTTCAGGAGGGGGAGGGCCGGCCGCCTTACGACGTGCACCGCCGCCTCGCCGAGCTGAAGGGGCGAGGCGACCCGGCCTACGCCGCACCGGGCTCGATCAGGAAGGACCTGGGCTCGATCAACACGATCCTCAACATCGTCCACTCCTCGGACGACGCGGAGGACACCGCCCGCGAAGCGGCCCCCTTCCTCGAAGGGGGGCACGGCCCGCTGGAGTCCGGACTTCCCGAGCTGCACCGGTGTCTGCGCCTCCTGGGCCGGGGACGGCCTCCGGAGAGACGCATGTTCGGTGACGTACTCGCCGGGGTGCGCGCCCGGGTGCTGACGGCGCTCTGGCCCCGCCTGACAGACCGTCAGCGTGCCGCCGTCGACGAGTGGCACACCACCTCGGACATGAGCCGGCTCGCCGGCCCCGACGGCAGCCGACTGCTGGCCGCGCTGCTCCCCGCCGGGCATGGACTGGACGGAGTCGTCACTCCTCCTGAGTACGGCGGGGAAAACCCCGGCGGGCCGGCGCCGGTGGAAGTCGCCGCGCTCGCGCGCCTCGGGGTCGTCCTCGACCCGTGGGAGCACCTGGTACTCGCCACCTCCCGCTACTACCCGCCGCTTCCGGCCGGCCGGGCGGCCGGTCCCCGCGCGGACCCCGCACGGCGCCTGACCGCCGCCGGCCGGGCCGTGTCCGCCGCCGGTACGCCCCTCGAAAACCAGGAGCAGGAACGATGACAGACAGCATTCTCACCGAGCGGCAGCGCGAGGATTACCGCGCCCAAGGCTTCGTCGGCCCTCTCACGCTCATGCCGGTCGACGAGATGGAGGCGCTGCGCCCGGCCCTGACCGAGGTCCTGAACAGCCCCGGCCTCGCCCCCGCTCCGCCGGCCGAGCAGGTCGCGGGACGGCTCGCCTCGCTGGTGGCCGATCAGGGCGGCGACAGCCCCGTCCCCTACATCGAGAGCCGCCATCTCGACTCTCCCGTCGTGCACCGGCTGTGCACCCACCCGGCCCTGCTGTCGGCCGCCCGCGCCCTCTACGGCGAGGACCTGCTGCTCTGGCGTTCGACGTTCATCGCCAAGGCCGACGGAGGCCCGGAATTCCAGTGGCACCAGGACTGGGGAGGCGTCTACGCGCCGGGTGAGGAATACGGACTTGAGCCCCCGCTCCACTTCACCTTCTGGATAGCCATCAGCGATGTCACCGAGGAGAGCGGCTGTCTGCGCTTCGTGCCCGGTACCCGCGCCGTGCTGCCGGCGCGTCCTCACGGCGCCGGGCAGCGCGCCACCCTCCTGGTGGAGGACGACCAGGTGGACAGCTCCACCGCGGTCTCCATGCCTCTGCGTCCCGGGCAGTGCGCGGTCTTCACCGACCGCGCGCTGCACGCCTCGGGCGTCAATGTCTCCGGTGAGCGGCGACTCGGTCTCGCGGTCCGGCTGACGGTGCCGTCCGTGAAGGTCCGGCCGCACTTCCCCCGGCACTCCTGCGTCGTGGTCAGCGGAGAGGACCGGGCCGGCCTCAACACCCTGACCACACCGGCGCGGTGACGGCCATGACGGATCCGGAGGAGGCGAGCCCTCCCCTGGACGCCGAGCAGACGCTCCATCTCCTCGATCACCTGACGTGGTCCGGCGACGAGCCCGGGGACCGCTGGGAAAGCGCGGCGCGGCACATCGGGCAGCGCGTCACCGACCGGCCCGTGCCGACGGCCGCCGCGTGCGGGGCGGCCGCCGGGCGGCTGCTCGCCGGCCGCCCCGGCACGCGGGCGCCCGACCGGGCCGTGTTGGACCCGGCCGTGTTCGACCGGACCGCGCTCTACCGGGCCAAGTACGACGCGCTGGCCCTGCTGCACCCGGACGACTGGCTCACCTACATGAATATGGGCTACCAGGACGAGGACACCCGGGACGAGCCGGAGGCGGAGCCCGCCGCCGCCGTCGCCGGCGGCCCGGCCAGGCTCTACGGACTGCTGGCCGGCGCACTCGGGCTCGCGGACTCGGACGTGCTGGACATCGGTTGCGGCCGGGGCGGCGGGGCGGCGCTCCTGGCGGCGACACCCGGGGTCCGCTCCGTGGTCGGCGCCGACCTCTCACCGCGCAACGTGGAGTTCTGCGACCGGGTGCACCGCGCGGACTCCCTGTGCTTCGTGCGCGCGGACGCCGCTCGGCTGCCGTTCACCGACGCGGCCTTCGACGGGGTGACGATGGTGGAATCAGCGCACTGCTTCCCCCGGCTCGACGCGTGCCTGGCGCAGGCCCGCCGGGTGCTGCGTCCCGGGGGACGGCTGGCCTTCGCCGACGAGTGGCCGGCCGCCCGGATTCCGGAACTCGCGGCCCTCGTGACCCGGGCCGGCTTGCGGGTGGTCGACCAGGCCGACATCACCGAGGGCGTCCTGCGATCCCTGAGCCTGCTGCCGCCCCGGGTGACGCGGCTGCTGGCGACGCTGCCGGAGGGGCCCCGCCGACGGAGCTACGAACGCTTCTTCCGGGACCGGATCGGCGGTGACTCGGCGGGCCTGTACCGGTCGGGGCGTTACGTGTACCTGCGGCTGAGCGCCGTCCGCGACGGATGACGCCCGGGGCGGGAAGCGGTCAGGGCCGCGCCGGCGCCGTACGGGCCGGTGACCTGCCGACGGCCGGGACGCCGTCGGCAGGAGGAACGGTCACCAGTAGGTGATCACACCTTCGAGGATGCTGTCCTTCACCGAGGCGAGCTCCTCGAAGTACTCCTGGCGGTCCTGCTCCGGATCGGCACCGGCACGAGGTCCCGGTGCGACCTGCGATTCGCTCTCCGACTGGTTGTCAGTCATTTCACTCCTTCGGTCGCGAATTCTGTGACACGCCGGCCGACAACCGGCGAGCCCCGACCATATTCGCCACCATGATGCATGACAAGGATTTGTGACTAGCGTGTCAATTTCCCTGGGGCAGGATGTGCGGCCCGGTGTCCGCACGGCGGAGCCGCCCGGTTCGGCAGGCGGTGTCGTCATGGGATGGGGCCCGGCCGACGACCTCGTCCTCGGTTACGCGCACGCCCTCGGCCGCCCGGTGCGGACCTTCGTCGACCGCGCGTCCGCGCTCGACGCCCTGACCGACGCCGCCGAGCGGTACTCCTCGGTGTTCCTGCTGGCACCGGAGTCCGATCTGGACTTCGGGACCGTCGACCGCGTGATGGAGACGGGGCGCTCGTCGCGGGTGCCGATCGGCCTGCTGCCGCTGCCCGAGGACGCCGCCGAGGCGGCGTTCCTGGTGGACCGCTCCCGACGGCTGGCCGCGCCCGCTCCGAGGCACCGTCACCGCACAGCCCTGTACTGCGACTTCGCCTCCGGACCTCCGGCGGCACTGCCCGGCGCCTACGGCTCCGGGCAGGCGGACGCGTTCATGGCCCGGCTGACCGAGGGCGTCGAGGCACTCGTCCTGCACAGCCACGGCAACGGAGCGGATTTCCGGGTGGGCAACCACGTGCTGTGCTTGCGCGTCGGCCCACGGGCGCCGAAGCCCGGTCGCGACAAGGAGCACTTCCTGCCCTGCCAGGCGGGCGGCACGTGCCGGCTCGACCACAAGACCGGCTTCGTCGCCTACCACGGCGCCTCCGCCGTGCGCGCCCGGCTCGTGGTCATGCTCTCCTGTTCCGCCTATCAGCCGCACGGAGGGCTGCTCCAGGCCAGGTTCCAGTTCTCCCAGCACCTGCTGCGGGCGGACCACGCGGCCGCCGTGGTCGCCTCGATCCGCATCAACCACGGCACACCGCAGCTCGGCGTGGCCGTGACCCGGGTGCTGGAGGACGGTGCGACGGTCGGCGAGGTCGCCCTGCGGATCAACCAGCTGGCCCCCGAGGGCGCGGCTTCGTACGTCTGCCTGGGCGACCCGGACCTCGCGCTGCCGCCCCCTCCGGTGCGGACCGGCCGCCGGTCCGCCGTCCCGGCCGGCCCGCCCGTGCCCGGTGACACGCCGGCCGCCCCGGAGGAATCCGGCGGTGAGCGCGCACCCCGGGCCGCGAAGCCGGAGCGTGCTCCCGGCCGCGCCTGGCAGGCCGGGGTGGATCTGCTGTTCGCGGCGGACCTGGCGGCCGGACACGGTGCCGCCACGACGGCGAGCGCCCTGGCCACGGCCGCCGCCGGATCGCTTCGCGCCGGCGGGTCGACCCGGTTCGACCACCTGATCGCCCGCATGCTGGCCCGCACCACGGCGGTGGACCACGGTGCTCCCGGCTGGCAGTCGTTGTGCTCCCTCACCTCCCGCCGGCCCGGCGCTCCCTGTCCGCTGTGCGGCCGGACCACGGTGGAGGAGGAGCACACCGCTCTCCTCTACAGCGGATACCGCAGGCTGGTCGCCCGCTGCCCCGAGCACGCGGTGGTACGTGATCTCCCCGCGCCCCCGCCCGGCCCCCTCCCCGGGGACCTCCACTTCGACACGCTCTCCCGCACGGTCCGCTGGGACGGCACCGGGCTGCCGGGCGTCTGCGCGATCGTGCCGGGCGGCGCCCTCCCGCGGCCGGTCTGGCGGACCGCGGCGGCCGGCCGGTGCACCGTCCCCGCCACCCGGACCGACCACCTGACCTTCGTCCACGTGGCGGCCGGATCGTTCTCCGCGTTCCGCGTGGCGCCGGCCGTGAGGAGAACCGCGCATGCCTGATCACGCACCCGATCGCGCCGCGAGCCGCCTGCTGCAGGCCGTGACCGTACGCTCGGCCGTCGCCGCGGGGGACTACCCGAGCGGGCAGGGCGGACGGCTCGCCGAGATGCTGGAACACCTGGCGCGGCGCGCCGCCTACCCCGCCCGGCCCGCCCCCGGCGCGGCCGGCCCGGGGACCGTCCCCGCCGGGGAACCCGTCACCGACTCCGTCGCCGACCGGGCCCTGGCCGCCTTCCTCAGCAGGATCCTCAGCCGCCGGGGTCCGGACATCCACGACTACCTGAGCGGGGCCCTGGGATACAGCCCGGAACGCGCGACCGGTCTGCGCCACTTCTGCGGCCGGCGACTGCTCGTGCTCCAGCTCGTACCCCGGTGGACCACCGGTGGCGTGCGCGACCTCTACGTCTGCGAGCGGTGCGGTCCCGCCTGCACCGTGCCGAGCGGCGGAAGGCCCCCCGGCCGCATCGAGATCGACGCCTCGCGCGTGCGCGTCGAGTTCGCGGAGCCACTGACCTCCGACGGCTGGTACACCGCATGCCGCCAGCCCATCGGCGGGCACCCGGAAGAACCCGGGGCGCCCCGTCCCCTGCGGGCCGGCGCGACCGGGTTGTCGGTCGAGCTGCCCGCGCGGACCACGCGCGGCCTGCGCCGCTTCGCCATCGCCCTGGTGGCCGACGGTGAATGCGTCGTGGTCCAACTCCCCACGCAGGAACAGTGAACGGTGAGGTGACGTCCGTGCAAGCGCTCAAGACTCCCATTCCCAAGGACCACCGGGGCGGGACCCATCGCTCCCGTCCGCCGTCCCAGACGCTGGCCGACTACGGCGGCCGGATGAAGGAGATGGGCATCACCCGTCTCGCCAACGTGACGGGCCTGGACTGGATCGGCATCCCCGTCTACAACGCGATCCGGCCCAACTCCCGCTCCCTGTCCGTCTCCCAGGGAAAAGGCGCCGATCACGACTCGGCCGCCGTGTCGGCCCTGATGGAGTCGGTCGAGTACTGGCACGCCGAGTTCTTCGACGGCCCGCTCCGCCACGACTCGTACCAGAACCTGCGCCGGCGCCTGCCGGTGCTCGACGTCGGCCAGCTGCCGTTGCGCGGTGGCCTGGACACCGTCGGGGGCAGCCGCGAGACCCCGGCGCGGGCCCGGCTGCGGACCGATCTGCCGATGCTGTGGACCGAGGGGTACGACCTGCTGACCGACGCCCCGATGTGGCTGCCGCACGAGAACGTCCGGCTCAACAAGGTCGGCATGGACTACGCGGCGAGCACCTTCCGGGTGAGCTCCAACGGGCTGGCGTCCGGCAACAACATGATCGAAGCGATCATTCACGGCATCTGCGAACTGGTGGAACGCGACGCCCTGACGATGTGGTGGCAGGGGCTGCGCGGTCCCGATGACGTGGACGCGCGCAAGCTCGACCTGTCCACGGTCGGCGACCCGCTGTGCTCCGGACTGCTCAAGACGTTCGACGAGGCCGGGATGGAGGTGGCGGTCTGGGACGTCACCTGTGACACCGGCGTGCCCGCCTTCCAGTGCTGCGTCCTGGAGCGCGACGACAGGGTCGCCTGGAGGTCGTTCGGCGCGTGCTGGGGGTACGGGGCCCACACGTCCCCCGCCGTCGCGCTGTCCCGTGCGCTGACCGAAGCGGCCCAGAGCAGGATCACGGTCATCGCGGCCAGCCGGGACGAGAACTTCCGCACCATGTACGACGCGCAGAACGACGCGCGGACCCTGGCCAGGACCCGGAAGATCTTCTTCTCCGCACCGGGCGCGTACCGCTTCGATCCCTCCGCCGGTTTCGACCACGACACCCTGAACGAGGATCTCGCCGAGCTGCTCCGCCGGCTCAGGAAGGTGGGCGTCGAGAACGTGCTCACCGTCGACCTCACCCGGCCGGAGCTGGAGATCCCCACCGTCAAGGTGGTGGTCCCAGGGCTGGAGTACTACTCGCTCTTCATCGGATACACACCAGGGCCGCGCGCCCAGCAGCGCCTCGCCCGCGCCCAGGAGGCGTCATGACGGCCACGTACGTCTTCCTCGGGCCGAGCCTGCCCCTGGACGAGGCCCGTGAACTGCTCGACGCCCACTACCTGCCTCCCGTGAGCTGCGGCGACATCACCGACCTCGTGCTGGACCGGGAACCGCCGGCCGCCATCGGCATCGTCGACGGGCTGTTCGAGCAGGTGCCCACGGTCTGGCACAAGGAGATCCTGTTCGCGCTGAGCAAGGGTGTCCGTGTCTTCGGGGCGTCCAGCATGGGCGCGCTGCGCGCCGCCGAACTGCACACCTTCGGCATGGAAGGGGTCGGCGGCATCTTCGAGGCGTTCCGTGACGGGCGTTACACGGACGACGACGAGGTGACGATCGTGCACGCCCCGGCGGAGGACGGCTACCGCTCCCTGTCGGAGGCCATGGTGAACCTGCGTCACGGCCTGGCCGCCGCGCGGGACGCCGGGCACATCGGCGCCGTGACGCACGACCGGCTCGTGCGGGCGGCCAAGGAGACGTTCTACCCCGAGCGCTCCTGGGGCCGGGTGCTCCAGGACGGCCGGAGCCTGGGCCTGCCGGAGGCCGAGCTCGACGCACTGCGCTCCTTCACGCGCGGCACCGCGCCCGACGCCAAGCGGGACGACGCCCGCGCCCTGCTGACGCACATGCGCGGAACGCTGGAGGCCGGGCGCCCGCCGTTCACCCCGGACTTCGACTTCGAGCCCACGTTCTACTGGGAGAAGCTGCTGACCGTGGTCCGCCAGCAGCGGACCGAGCGGGAGGTGAGCCGGCTCCTGGGCGTGTCCGCGACCGCGCTGATCGACCACCTGTCGGCCGTCGATCCCGGGGCGGTGGACCGGGCGCTGGGGGAGGTACTGGTCCGCCAGGAGGCGGACCGGCTCGGCGTCCTCGTCCCGGAGGAGACGCGCGGGCGCCATGCGGCCCGTCACCGGCCTCCGCACGGGGCGCACGGGGACGGTGCGCTGACCGACCTGCTGGCGGAGCGCGACGCGCTGCGGGAGGTGCTCGCCAAGCGGCTCCAGGGGGAGCTGGCGGGTCCCGTCCTGCGCTCACTGGCGGAAACGGGCCGGCTCGACGCCGTCCGCGAGGCGCTGGCGGCCCGTCCGGTGCCGCCGTCCGGTGCCACGGTGCCCGCCGCCGGGGAGGAGATTCCCGCTGATTCCCCGCGCGTACCCGAACCCTCCGGACGACGTGAATAACCATCAGTCACGTCAGTCAATAAACGTTGACTCGTTCATCGTAATTCTCTAGTCTAGAATTCGATGCGATCCTTTGAATCGTCCAATTCCTTCTGAGGAGTAGAAATGGGCAGGACTTTCAATCCCGACGAGCACATAGCGAACGTGCTGGAGTCGGCGGAACGCGCCATGTACGACGACGCGGGCGTCCGGCTGCGGGACATCACCGGGGTCGCGGGCGCCTCCGCCCGTATCACCGGGGGACTCCCCATCGGCGTCGACCGCATCATCATGAACCCGGGCGCCGGCTTCCCCCTCCACGTCCACGAAGGCGCGCACCTGCTGTACGTCCTCAACGGCAACGGCGGCCTGCACATCGACGGGCAGGACTACGTGCTGCGCACCGGCGACTCGATCTACGTACCGGCCGAGTACCCGCACGGTGTCCAGGGACCGCTCGACGACCAGCCGCTGGAGTTCCTCGCGTTCGGCGCGCCGCATCACCCCATCGACTCACACACCCGTATGACCCTGATCCGTCAGCAGGAAGGTGCCGAGGCGGTGCTGATCCCATGAGCGCGCGCACCGGGAACGTCCCGGAACCCCTGCCCGTCCCCACCCCGGACGGCCCCGCCCATCTGCCGCTGCGCTGGGAGAACGGGGAAACCCCCTTCGTGCTCTGGCACTTCGACTTCGGCGGTGACCGGTGGGTGGCCGCCTACACCGGCGACCTGGCCGACGGCCGGCCCGTCCCCCTGCGCATCGAGTCGGCGTGCGTCTTCGGTCATGTCCTGCGCTCGGCGCAGTGCGACTGCGGATATCAGCTGGACGAAGCCATGAAGAGCTTCGCCCGCGACGGCCGCGGACTGCTGCTGTACGGCGTCGACCAGGACGCCCGCGGACTCGGCATCGCCGCCCACTTCGCCATCTACGCGATGCGCCAGCAGGAGAACCTGGACACCGACGCCGTGTACGAGCGCCTCGACGCACCCGTCGACGCCCGGTCCTACGAGCCGGTCGCGGCGATCCTGCGCCACCTCGGCGTGTCCGGCGTCCGGCTGCTCAGCAACAACCCCCGCCGGGAGGCGTTCCTGCGCGAACACGGCTTCGCCGTGGAGACGCAGGCCCTGGAAGCGCCCCTCGACGTCCACAACATGAGCACGCTGATGCTGGAGAAGGAGGACCTCGGATACCGCTGGTCCTTCGAGACCCACGCCGACTGGCTGGAACCGCTGCAGGAGACGGTGGCCGGCCGGCCCGGCCGCTCGGCCGCCTGGGCGGTCGTCCCCGGGGGCGGCACGGCCGACGGACCGCTGGCCCGCGCGCACGATGACGGCGAGGGCGAGCTGGCCCGGCGGCTGGCCGCCGCGCTCGCTCCCGCGAAAGCGGCGGAACCGGCGGAACCGGCCGCCCGGGCGGAGCCGACCGGCACGCTGGTGGTCTACCTCACCGATCTGCCGCGCGCCGACGAACTGCCGCTCTACGCGGGCCTGGGCGCGGCGGTCGTGGTGGTCCCGTTCGCGGATCTGCCGCCCGCCCTCCACGCGGCCGCCCGTGAGCTGGGCCTTCGTCTGGTGGACTGGGAGCGTCGCAACGCCTACCGGCAGGAGCGCCCGCAGTGGTGGCTGACCCACCGGGGCGCGGAGGCCGATGTCTACGTACGCGGCACACGCGTCCGGTGCGTACCGGTGCACGCGGCCACCGCCCCGGCGGCCGACCGGGTCGCCGAGCTGGAGCGCCACTGCCGGACCTGGGACCTGCCCGAGGGCACCCGGATCGACACCGGGCCTTCCTGGACGGAGTTCGACCTGTCCGCGACCGGCGTCGGCGCCGAGGATCTCGCCGCGCGGCTGTCCGCGTACGCCGCGGCGCCGTGACCGGCCCGAAGCCCCTCCCGGCACGGCCGGGCCGGTGCCGGGCGGTGTCCCGGGCCGTCGGAACGGCGAGTACCAGGGGCCCCGCGCTCTGTGTGGACACCGCCCTCGCGGCGCCGGCGTCGATGCGGCGCTTCATGACGATGAACCCGTTCCATCATGATCCGGACTGGCGCATTCCGGTGCCTGGGCAGCCCCCGCACCTCTCGGCCTGTTCCGTGGAGAGCGTCTGGCAGGCCCTCAAGCTGGTCGACGGTGCCACGGACCTGCCCATGCTGACGCGCCCGGCGGACAAACGCCCGCCGGAGGCGGAGCGGGGGGAGGGCTTCGACTACCGGGCCACGACGCTGTGCCACGCGGGCCGCCCCGCCGGGCTGGTGGACGCCCGCTACCTCATCTACCTGCCGGCCTACCTGTACGCGTTGGACCAGCTGGTCCCGGAGGAGGTGCTCGCGGAGATCGGTGAGGCGCTGGCCGCCGGGCGGGAGGTCCTCTTCTACGACTGGGACGACAACGTCGACATCGAGGACGCCGGTTCCTCCTTCAGCCACTCCGCGGTGCTGGCCGCGTGGTTCGGCGGGAGTGTCGAGCACGACTTCGTGGCGCGGCGAGCCCGGTGGTTCGACCGGCCGGGCCGGACCGCGCCCGGTGCGGATCCGCCCCTCGCCCTCGACCGCTACCGGCGATTCCACCAACCCTGAAAGGCTGTCGCGTCATGCCTGTTCCCAGAAGGCTTGCCGAGTCCCTCTACTGGCAGGAGCAGCGTCTGCGCGGTCGCGGACCGGTCCGCGAGCGCCTCGCCCAGCTCCGCTCCCACCAGGAGAGGACGCCGGCCGAGATCGCGGAACTGCAGTTCGAAAAGCTCCGTACGACGTTCCTGCACGCCTATCGCACGGTGCCGTACTACCGCCGGGTGATGGACGAGCGCGGCATCCGGGATCTGGACTCGCCCGAGGACCTGCGCAAGCTGCCGCTGCTCACCCGCGACGTACTGATCCGGGAGCAGGACCAGCTGGTCTCCGACGAAGCCGACCGGAAGACCCTGCAGACCAACTACTCCTCCGGATCGACGGGCCGGCGGGCGGAGTTCAAACAGGACCTCGACTTCCGCCAGTGGATGCGCGCCCACCAGCTGCGCACCTATGAGTGGTGCGAGGGCTGGCAGCTCGGTGATCCGTTCGTCCTGCTGTGGGGATCGGAGATCTACTGGTCGTTCAAGCAGCTGTTCGACCGAGCCGAGAACCTGCTCACCAACCGCCGTGAATTCAACACTTTCCACCTGTCACCCGAACTGATCAGCGCGGTCCTCGACCAGCTCGTCCGGTATCAGCCCAAGCTGATCAGCACCTACTCGAACGCGATGCACCTCATCGCGAAGGAGGCGGAGAGCAGGAACATACGCATCCCCGGTCTGCGCGCCGTGCAGGGCACCTCGGAGCCGCTGCCGCCGGCCCTGCGCGCCACCATCGGGCGCGTTCTCGACTGCGAGGTGTACGACAAGTACGGAATGCGCGAGACCAACATCATCGCCCACGAACAGCCGGGCGGCGGACCCATGATGATCCAGGCGGAGAACGTGTTCGTGGAGTTCCTCGACGAACAGGGAGAGCCCTGCGGCGACGGGCAGACCGGCCGGATGGTCGTGACCACGCTCAACAACCGCGCGATGCCCCTCCTGCGGTACGAGACGAGCGACCTGGCCGCGCCACTGCCCCGGGCCGCCGACGCGACCCTTCCGTATCCCGCGATGACCTCGGTCGCGGGGCGGTTGCAGGACCTCATCGTGACACCGGCGGGTGGTCACGTGGACGCGTACCTGTTCTCCTACCTGTTCATGCGCTTTCCCGAGGTGCACTGGTTCCAGGTTCTGCAGCGGCATCCGGAACGGCTGCTGGTGAAGGTCTACGCCCCCGGGGGGCTGCGCAAGGAAACCGCGCGGACCCTCGTCGAGCGCATCCACCACCACACCGGCTTCGCCTTCGCGGTCGAGTTCGAGACGCTCGACCGCATGCCGGAGTCCTCCACGGGCAAGTTCCGCCTGTGCGTCTCCGAACTCGGCAGGCCGGCACTCGAAGGAAGCACGCATGGCTGAGCGACATCGCCCGCCGTACGCCGCCACCGCGCGTCCGTACGCCGGCACCTACGGTTCGCCCGCCGGTGCCGTCCCGCGCGGGACGTCATGACAGCCGCGCTCCCACCGCCGGTGCGTGTCGTCGTGATCACCGGCGCTCCGGGGGCCGGCAAGACCGAGACCGCCCGCCGCCTGGTCCGCCGCTATCAGGTCCCCGCCGCCCTCATCGACACCGACACGGTGGCCGACGTGTATCCCTGGCGGGCCGACGAGCGGCTGTACGAGGTGCTGGGAAGCAACCTGCGCAACTGCCTCGCCACGTACCGGGAGTGGGGTGCCCGCGTGATCGTCGTCAGCGGGGTGATGCTGCCCGGCCGCTCCCTCGACCAGTTCAAGGACCTGATCGATGATCCCTCCCTGGAGTGGGTCTTCTACGGGCTGCGGGCGGGGCCCGAGGAGTTGGCGGCCCGTATCCGCGCCGACGCCAAGGTGCAGGACGCCGAGGGCCGGCTCGCATGGTCACACCTGGACGGCGAGGTGCCCTCCGTGCCCGGTATCCGCCTGATCGACACCCGCGCCAGGAAGCTGGGTGAGGTGGTGGACCTCATCGCCGCGAGTGAGTCCGCCGATCTGCCGGCCGGCACCGTCTCCGGGAACCCGGCGGGGCGGACGGGTCCCCGGACCCCGGCCCCGCTCCCGCGCCCGGAGCCGGACGTGCGCGAGGGCGTGGCATACGTCTCCCCGGACGAGGCGGCCGCCGTGTGCCGGACGGCCCTGGCCCGGATGGGCTTCCCCGAGCAGGCCGCGGCGCGGACCGCCGCGGACCTGGTCGCGGCCGAGGCCGCCGGAATGCCCTCGCACGGACTGCTGCGGGTGCCGGAGTACGCCGCCTCCATCGAGGCGGGGCACCTCGATCCGTCAGCTGTCCCCCGGACGAGCCGCACCGGCCCCGGCGCGCTCCTGGTCGACGGCCGCCGGGCTCCCGGAGCGACCGTACGGGAGCACCTCGTGCGCGCGCTCACCACGGCCGGCGCCGCGGGGCCGGCCGTGGTCGGCCTGCGGTCCTCCGGGCATCTCGGACGTCTGTCGGAGCTGGCCCGGCAGGTCACCGCGGAAGGACTGGCGCTGGTCGGCTTCGTCAACTACTCCGGAGCGGGCCGGAAAGTGGCGGCGGCGGGCGCCGCCCGGGGCACCTGGGGCACCAACCCCGTCGTCCTCGGCTGCCCGGCGCCGCCCGGTCCGCCGATCATCGCGGACATGAGCACCAGCGTCGTGGCCGAGGGCGTCGTCCGGGCCGCACTCCTGAGCGGCGCGAGCGTGCCGCCCGGCTACCTCATCGGTCCCCGGGGCGAGCCGGTGACCGATCCGCGACTCCTGTACACCGATCCGCCGCGGGCCGCCATCCTGCCCGCGGCGGGCCACAAGGGCCACGCCTGGGCGGCCTTCGCCGAGGTGCTGGCCGGCGCGGTGGCCGGCGCCGGCCATCTGGGCGATCCGCAACTTCCCGGAAACGGTGGCCTGTTCATCGCATTCCGGGTCGACGCACTCGGACGTACCGGTACCGACGTGGCGGCCTGCGTGGCTCTCATCGAGGAGCGACTGCACGCCGCCGCCGACCCGTCGGCGCACACCCGCCCGCGTCTGCCCGGCCGCGGTTCGCGTCCGGCGAGGCCCCAGGCCCTTTCCGTTCCGGCCGGCCTCTGGGACCGACTGCGCGATCCGGCCGGCCTCGCGGACTGGACCACCGTCCCCCGTACCTCCCCCGAAAGGCGCCCGTCATGACCACGGACACCCCCCACCCTCTGCTGCGGCACGACGACGCGCTCCGCCGGCGACGCTCCGGCGAGGGGCCCGCTCTCGGCATATTCCTGGTCACGGCCAACAGCATGCTCGCCGAACTGTGCGGCACCGTCCCGCTCGACTGGGTGGTGCTCGACATGGAGGCGTCGCCGATGACGAAGCACGACGCGCTCCACATGCTGCAGGCGCTGAGCGGTTCGGACTGCACCCCGATCGTGCGGGTGCCCTACCTGGACCACCACCTGATCGAGCACGCGCTCGACGTCGGGGCGGCGGGTGTCATGGTTCCGAAGGTGGACGACGCCCGCGCGGCGGCGGCCGCGGCGGCCGCCTGCCGGTTCCCGCCCGAAGGCAGCCGCGGCCTCAACCCCGTACGTGCCTCGGGCTACTTCAGCGACGTACCCGGCTACCTGGCACAGGCCAACCGGACCACCGTCTGCATGGTCCAGATCGAGTCGGCCGAAGCGGTGGCGAACGCCGCGGCCATCGCCGCCGTCGAAGGCGTCGACACCCTGTTCATGGGAATGGGCGACCTCGCCTGCTCCCTGGGGCAGCCGGGGGTCCTCACCGGACCGGCCATCGACGCGGCCCGCGCCGAGGTACTGGCCGCGGCACGGGCGCACGGCAAACAGGCCGGCATCTTCGCCTACGGACCGGATCTGGCCGAGCAGTACACCCAGGAGGGATTCGACGTGATCGCCTTCGGAAACGAGGTCAAGCTGCTCCGCGACTCCCTCATCGGCGGTGTGGCCGCGCTGCGGGCCTGCGTGCAGGAGCCGTGCCCGCCGGTTCGGACGGCGGCCGGCGACGTAGCCGAAAGGGCGGCGGCGGGACGGACCTGATCACGATGCGAGGGCGGCCCTGGGATTCATTGTCCGAGCCGCGAGTAGCATTGCTCGGGGGTTAAGTGGTTGACTCTGGGTCACATTCCGTCTATTCCTTGTCAAGGAAGGAGGGTCGCAGTGTCAGGTACAGAAACGCTCGGGTCGCGGATCCGAAGGCTGCGCCGGGCCGCGGGCTTGTCGCAGGACGGACTGGCAGGTCAGGATCTGTCTCCCAGTTACATTTCCCGGCTCGAAGCCGACAAACGGATTCCGTCCCCTGAGGTCACACGGCAGCTGGCGGAACGCCTCGGATGCGCTCCGGAGTATTTGAGCGGCGCGGTCACGAAGCCGGACACCACCTCGCTGGAGGTCGAGCTGCGCTATGCCGAAATGGCGATGCGCAGCGGAGACCCGTCGGCGTCACTGGCCGCTTTCGAGGAACTGCGGAGAAACGTGTCCGCGTCGGAGCACCGGGACCTCTGGTACGCGGCGGAGCTCGGCGCCGCCCGGTCGCTGGAGCACGGCGGGCGCCTGGAGGAGGCGGTGGTCCGCTTCGAGGCGCTGCGCCGGCACTCCTTCGAAGAGGGCCGGACCGCGCTGCACCGCCTCACCATCGTGATGTCGCTGTGCCGCTGCTACCGGGAGCTGGGGGACCTGTCGCACGCCATCGAGCTGGCGGAGAGCACTCTCACGGAGCTCCAGTCGCTGAAGCTGCCGCCCACCGTCGCGTACCTGGAGCTGCTGTCCACGCTCGTGGGCATCTACTGCGAACGGGGCGATCTGCACCGGGCGGACTACCTGGCCGCCCAAGCAATCGAGCAGGCGGGCATCATCACCGACCGCAAGGCCCTGGGCGCCGCGTACTGGAACGCCAGTATCGTCCTGCACCGCCAGGGACGCTCCGCGGAGGCGCTGACCCTGATCAGCAAGGCGGTCGCGATCTACTCCGAGGGAGAGGACGAGCGGGCCCTGGCCCGTGTCCGCAACGCTTACGCGGGGGTCCTCCTCCAGTCGGACGACCCCGACCCGGAAGCGGCGAAGAGCCTGTTGAGGCAGAGCGCGAGTGTCCTGTCGTCCGTGGGAAGCAGCGTGGACGTCGCCTATGTGGAGACGGCCTGGGCGCGCGCGGAGCTGATGGCGGGTGAGCCGCGAGAGGCCGTCGAGCACGCGCACCGGGCCCTGGACCTGCTCGGTGCCGAGCACCGCCTGGAGAGCGCACGCGCTTATCTCGTGCTGGCCGCCGCCCAGATGAGGATCGGGGACCAGAACGCGGCGCAGGCGGCCTATGAACGCGGCGCGATGATGCTGGAGGCGTCCGAGGCGGGGCGGCAGGCCGGTTTCGCCTGGTCGGAACTGGCGGAGATCCTGGAGCTGTGCGGCGAGAGCGAACGCGCCCTGTGGGCCTACCGGCAGGGCATGTTGAGCATGGGCCACCGAGGCGGTCTGCTGACCAGCGCGGACCGGACGGCCACCCGTTACTGATCCCTTCGCCCGGGCATCGGCCCGCAGGACGCCCCGGAGGCAATGTTTCCGGGGCGTCCTGTTTTCGCTTAGCAACACAAAGGGATGTCCTTGTCGACAAAGGGTCCGTCATCCGCCGCCGTGACAGTGGTCACCGAGCTGCTCGCAGATTCCTTCACCCAGGTCGCGACCGCTCCGGTCGACAGAACGAGTGCGAAAATGAGACTGAACGCCCCTGATTTAAGCAACATATTGCTCTCCCAATCACGTCAACAGGACCTCGCGAGCGACTTCGTCAGTAAGTATTGGTTCCATGACTGATCTTGTCAATGTGTGAATAGGCAAGTTGAATAATCCTCATTGCCCCTTTTGTACATCGTTTTCATCTCTTCGATGATTGAGGAGATGTCCATTCTTGCGGCGTGATGCGGCTAATGTCACAGGCAGTCAATAAAAGTCAACGTCAGTCAGTAATCTGTAGTTGGTAATCGTTGTCAATCGGAGGGTCAATGGCTACATCGAGTGCATCGGAAGGGTGCGGCGGCCTCGACGCGGCGTCCGCGGCCCTCGGGCTCCGCGGGTACCGCCGGCAGCCACCGCCCGGCCTTCTCGCCCGGACCCAGGACCGGACACCGTTCGCGTCGTTCACCGCCACCTCATGGGCCGCGCCGCTGCTGGCAGGAGTGGCCCCGGGGCAAGGCGGCGCCCACACCGTTCGCTGGTCCGTTCGCACCAGCCGTCCGTTCTCGGTGCCGGTCGCGATACCACCGTCCGCGCAACGCGTCCTCAGTGCGGTCTGGCGGGGGCGGCGTCCGTACGGCGCCGCCCTGGAAGAGGTGACCACCGCACTCGCCCGCAGCGGCCTGAAGGACAAGGACCTCCGCTATGTCGTGACAGCGAGCCCCGAGGACATCGGACGGCCGATGGCAGCGCTGAGGCAACTGGGCGTGCCGCCGGACGACTTCGCCGTGAACGGGACGCTCGCCGGGGCGCCCCGGCGTATGCGGCCGGCGCTCGGTCCCCTCCTGGCGATCGAATTCCCCGTCGGGCCGCCGTGCTCGGCCGGCTGTACCCCGGGATGCCGCTGCGGCCGGTACCTGCTCCTCGCGTACCTGCATTTCCGCACCGACGGGGACCCGGGCCGGAAACGGGCGCAGACGCCTCACCTCTTCGAGGCCGTGGTGCTGGAGAGCGCCGTACTCTGTGCCGTCCACGGCATCCGGGACCCCTACGCGCTGCCCGGCTTCGCACCGCTCACCGAATATCTGCGCACCCTCATGCCGCCGCACGAACGCGAGGGGCTCCGGGCCCAGCGGGTACGGCTCCTGGCCGACCGCGTCTTCACGTCGGCCCTTCTCCTGGGGGTCGGCGCGTCTCCGGGACCCCGCGGACCCGCGCACGTGATGCGCCGGCTGCTCCGACAGGCGGCCTGCGAACTCGAACTCACCGGTTCGCCACCCGCCGAGCTGGGCCGGCTGGTCCACCACGCCGACCGTCTGGTGCGCGTCCCGCTGGGCTTCCAGCCCCTGGCGGCGGCGGACCTGCAGACGGTCCACCGGGAGGCCGCGGCGTTCCAGCGTGTCCTCGCGGACGGCTATCCGCGCCTCGCTCTCGCCCTGCGCCGGGACGGCACTCCGGAGGAACGCGCGAGAACACTCCTGTGGCTGCGCTCGGTCCACGGGGTGCCGGTCAGCATGGCCATGTCCTGGTGCCGGGACCGCGAACTCGACGTATCGTTAACGCACTTCGCGGCCGCGGAACTGGCGGATCGCGAACGGGCCGCCCCGGCCTCGATGTCCGGGACGGCGGGCCCCCCGGCGCCGGAGGAAGCCGGCCCGCGCCTCCTCTGACCCCCGCGCCTTCTCCGACGGGCGAGCCCCTTCCTCAGCCGACCGGCTGACGAAGGGGCTCGCCCGTCGGCTGTCCGGGCGCCGCGGGACCGCCCGCCGTGTCCGGGGCGGCCGGCTCGGACGTACCGCATGCCCGGGCCGGCCCTCAGCCGGGCTGATCCAGTTTTGTCTCCGCCAGCGCGACAATGCTCCCGAGCGTGGCGAAGTTCTCGAAGGCGAGTTCCTCGTCCTCAAAAGTGATGTCCAGGACTTCCTCAAGATTCAGCGTCAGCTCCACGACGCTCAGTGAATCCAGACCGTGGTCGCCGAGCCGATCACCGTCGTCGAAGGCAGCCGCCCCACCAAGAACCTTCTCGATTTGAGTCCGTACGAGCATCGTTGTCTGATTCTTGTCCACTTGTTGCCCTTCAAGGAAACATCCGGGTCGGGTTCGCGGCCGCACGACCGTGCGTGGGTACGACGCCCCGCCGCCTCAGGATCATCACACACTTGACAAGAGTGCGTCCATACTCTTGACTCTGATATTGACTCATTCAGTCAAGGTGATTTGACGCGTTGCTACGCTCCGGCTCGGGCCGTCAGGTCGGCTCGATGAGGTTCTGCGGGTCATGGTTTGACACTATTTAGGCGATTTTAGCGGTCGCTCACGGTGATTCAGCGAGTGTGCTGATCGCCTTTTTCTGCGTGCTCAAAAACGGAAATCAAACGTCAAAAACAAGGCCGATGAGGGCTTGTGCAATCTGATTTCCGATGGTTATTGTCTGTGTCGTCAGAGGGAAACTGTCCCTCTCAGTCAAGTAAGTGAGGTGAATGTCATGGAGAACACCAGCAACTTCGAGGTCGTCGACATCGAGGCGCTCTCCGACGAGGCGCTCGCGGACATCATCGGTGGCTCCGGCCCGGTCATCCTGGGCGGCAACCCCTGCGGCTGATTATCCACCGCAGCACAACGGTGTCCGGACGGGATCTTTCCCGTCCGGACACCGGGCGCCATCGGCCGGGCGGGCGGATATACCGCCCGGCCGGTCCCATCTTCCGTGGAAATGGAAAAGGTGTGCATCGCAACGGATCCGCTGCCGGACCGAACCTTTCATACGCACAGGAACACGGTTACTGGCGGCTGGAGCGGGGAGAGCGGGAGCCGATCGCCGTCCAGGCAGTCCTGCGTCTGGACGGTCCGCTGGAAGTCCAGGCGTTCGAGGACGCCCTGCGCGCGCTCGTCGTCCGGCACGACGCACTGCGCCTCCGCATCGCGCGGGACGACCACGGACAGCCGTTCCAGCGGCTGGTACCCCCTCCCACCGACGCGGAACTGATGGCACGGACCCACATCAGGGCCCGCTCGGAGGACCAGTTCCTCGCCTACGCCTCACATGTGCGGGTCCGCTCGCTCGTCGCCGCCTGGCATTTGTCCGACCAGCCGCCCTTCCGTTTCCGGCTGCTGCGTCACTCACCCGAACTGCACATCTTCCTCGCCGACTTCTCGCAGCTCGCGATGGACGGCCGGGGCCGGTCCGTCTTCCTGCGCGAGCTGTGGGAGCTCTACGGGAGCGCCCTGCGGGGCGGTCGGCCGTCGCTGCCCGAACCGGCCGGCGATCTGCTCGGAGCCGTCCAGCGGGAGCGGACCCGGTTCGCGAAGAGGTCACGGACCGTCAGCCTCGGATACTGGACGGCGAAGTTCGAGGCACTCGGCCGGGTCCGTGCCGACCTCGCCTCCCTGGTGGTCATCCCCGGGGAGAAGGGGCACTCGCGAACGCCCTGCCATGTCCGGAACGTTCATCTGGACACCGACGCCTGGTCGGACGTCCGGAGCCGCGGCGAGGCGACCGGTTCGACGGAATTCCAGTGGCTCATGTCCCGGTTCGCCGCAGAGGTGTTCCGCAGCTCCTCCCGGCGGCACCTCGAAATCTCGGTCCCCATGGACATCAGGGCGACGGAGGACCGGTCGCTGCTGGGCAGATTCGCCGCTCCTTTCCCGCTGCTCATCCCGCGCTCCGAGGAACCCGACGACATTCTGAGGCATGTGAAGGCCGAGATCATGAAGACGATGCGTCACCGGCACATCAGCTACGCGGATATGGAGCGCGCACGTCGCCGGCACCCCGGCGCCTCCCCCTCCGAGCGCGGGGTGATCACCGTGCTGTCGAACGTGTACGGGAGCGCGTCCATGAAGGAGGCCCCCGGGGGACTCCGGATCACCCCGGGCGTGTTCCCCCGGCCGGCCGGCCTCACCAGCGACGGCATCGCCCTGGCCATCGAGGACCGCGGCCGGCAGGCCCGGCTGAGAATCAGCTTCGACCCGCGCGACCACCGCGCCGAGGACGCCGACCGCTTCACCCAGGCCCTCTCCGAAGCGGTGCGCGCCGGCGCCCGGCGGAGCACGGCCCCCCGTACGCCGGAGCGTGATCATGTCGCCTAGCGGTACCGGGCCGGCCGAGACGACAGCGACCGCTTCCGAAGGCGGCAGGGCCGGCGGCAGCGGTGCCGTGACCGCCTCCTCCACGACCACGCCATCCCGGGAGACCGGCCCCGGCCCCGGACCGAGGTTCCGGCGCCAGGCCGTGGCGGCCAAAGGCGTGTCCCGGGAATTCGGCCCTCCCGTCGAGGCAGGCCGGCTGCTGCGCCGGAAGGCGCCGGCCCCCGACACGGGCGCGGACCGCCGTCCGTCCGTCCGCCGGAGGCTGTCCGGTGGGCGTTCCCCCCGCGTCCCCGTACGACTGCAGTCGCAGACCAGCGACTGCGGAGCGGCCGCCCTGGCCATGGTGTTCGCCCTGCACGGCAAGGACATCGCGATCCGGGAGCTGCGGGACGCCACCGCGACCGGGCGCGACGGTGTCTCCGCGCGACGGCTGCTGGAGGTCGCGCGCGCCCACGGGTTTCACGGCCGGGGCATGCGCGTTCCGCTGGAGAACCTGAGCGATCTGCCCGCCGGGACGATCCTCTTCTGGAACTTCAACCACTTCGTGGTACTCGAACGTGTCAGCGGCCAGTGGGTGCACCTGGTCGATCCCCAGCACGGGCGCCGGCGGATGTCCCTCACCTCGGTCGGTGAGGCGTTCACCGGAATCGCCCTGCGGATCAGCCCGCCACTCCAGCCGGTTCCCGGCCGTGCGGCGCGAACCCGGCGCCGCCCCCGAAACCGCTCCGCGCGGGCGGAGAACCCCTGGCGCTACCTGCGGCTCTTCCTGCCCCGAGACACGGGCTGGACGCCCTTCGTGCTCTGCTCGCTCCTCCTCATGGGTTTCAATCTCGCCACCCCGCTCGCCACCCAGTACGTGGTCGAGCACGTGGCCCCCGGGCGTGCGGTCGACGGGGCCGGCTATCTGGCCGTGGGGCTGCCGGTCCTGATCGCCGCCTTCTTCACGCTGCAGCTCGTACGGTCCGTCTCGTTCCTCGCCATCCAGGCCCGGGTCGACGAGTCGGTGACCCTCGGCATTCTCGACAGACTCTTCTCGCTGCCCTACGACTTCTTCGCCAGCCGCAGCCCCGGTGACCTCCAGCAGCGGGTGCGGACCAGTTCCACCATCCGCCAGGTGCTGTCCGTCACCGCGTTCACCAGCCTCTTCGACGGCGTGCTGATCCTGGTCTACATGACGCTGCTGGTCCTCGCCGATCCGCTGCTCGCCCTCCTGGTCATCGGCGTCGCACTGACACAGATCGTGGTCCTCGTGCTGTTCTGGCGCCGGCAGGAGTACGCCAGCACCGACGCCCTGGAGGCGCAGGCACACGCCGAGGCCGAACTCGTCGAGCTGCTCGCGGGCATGCCGACCCTGAAGTCGGCGGGCGTGGAAAGCGTCGTGGGCCGGCGCTGGAGCCACGCGCTGGCCGACGAGCTGAACACCCGCCTGCGCAGCAGGCGGCTGCTGGCGCTGTCCTCCGGCCTCAGCGCCGCGCTGCAGGTCGGCGCGCCCCTGCTGATCCTCGGCGCGGGATCGCTGAGGGTCTCGCAGGACGCGCTGTCGCAGGGCAAGGTACTGGCGTTCAGCGTGCTCGCCATGGGACTGCTCGTACCGCTCGCCAACCTGGTCCAGGTGTGTCTCCAGGTCTCCGGCCTCGGCGCGGCGCTGTCACGGCTGAGCGACATCATGGAGAACCCGCAGGAACGCCGCAGCACCGACGTCGTGCTGGGAGTCGCGGGTGAACTCCGCGTGGAGGACGTGTCGTTCGCCTACCAGTCCGGTCATCAGGTGCTGGAGGACGTGTCGTTCACCGTCCCCCGGGGCAGTTTCACCACACTGCTCGGGGGGTCCGGTTCCGGCAAGTCGTCCTGCGCCCTGCTGCTGGCCGGGCTGCACACGCCCTCGTCGGGACGCGTGATGGTCGACGGCCACGACCTCGCCGGCGCGGACACCACGGCCTACCGGCGCTCCATCTCCTTCGTCACCCAGGACGCCCGCCTGTTCGGCGGCACGATCCGGGAGAACATCGCGTGGGGCGGCACCGAGGTCTCCCGCGCCGACGTCGAGGAAGCGGCCTCGGCCGCGGGGATCCACGACGACGTCATGGCGATGCCCATGAGGTACGACACCTTGCTGACGGCGGGCGGCGGAGGGCTCTCCGGAGGCCAGCGGCAGCGGGTGGTCCTGGCCAGGGCCCTGGTGCGCAAGCCCGCGCTGCTGATCCTGGACGAAGCCACCAGCGCGCTCGACCCCGTACTGGAGCGGCAGATCTTCCAGCGCCTCGTCTCCCTGGGCTGCACGCTCGTCGTCGTCGCCCACCGGCTCACCGCCGTGCGCGACGCCGATCAGGTGGTGGTCCTCGACCGCGGCCGGATCGTCCAGACCGGGCGGCACCACGAACTCCTCGCGGCCGGCGGCCTCTACCGGGAGCTGGTGGGCACATGACCGACGGGTACCGGAGCACCCAGGAAAGAACTCCGCGCGAAAGGGCCGAACACCGCTCACCGTTCGCCGGGACGCGCGTTCTCACCGCTGGGCACGGCCCGGCCGACGACGGAGACCGGATGAGCGACGCGGAGCCGCGCACCGACCGGAGCCACGACGCGCCCGCGAAGGCCCCGGACGCCGGATCGGGCCCGCCCGCCGACGTGGTCTCGCTGCTGGACCGGGCCGTACGCCGGTACGGCTCGCGGCCCGCCGTACGCGACGCGAGCGGCCGGTGGAACTGGAGCGAGCTGTCCGACGCCGGTCACCGCGTCGCACGCGCGCTGACCGGCCACGGACTGGTCCCGGGGGCGAGGGTGCTGATGGTGCTGCCCGCCGGCCGCGCCTTCGTCGCGGTGCTTTTCGGAGCGCTGCGTGCCGGTGCCACGGTGGTCCCCGCGAGCGGTTCCGCCAGCGGGTTCGAGGTGGACTGGCTGCTCACCGACGCGCGACCCGCGCTCGTGGTGACCGACCGCGAGGAGATCCGCGGGGCGGCTGCGGCCGCCGGTGTCCCCGTCGTGACCCCCTCGGCGCTGCTGGACGCCGCCCCCGTGCCGTCGAGTACGGCCGGGCCCGGTGCGGGGCGCCCTGATCCCTCCGGCGCCGGAGCGCCGGTCCCGCGCGAAACCGCGATCCTCCTCTACACCTCCGGTTCCACCGGGCGCCCCAAGGGCATCATCTGCCCGCACCGGGCCGTCGTGTTCGCGGTGCGTTCCATCGCGGCGAGGCTGCGGTACCGGTCCGGGGACATCGTGTGGAGCAGGCTGCCGCTCTCCTTCGACTACGGCCTCTACCAGATCTTCCTGTGCGCCTTCGCGGGCGCGGAACTCGTCCTGCCGGCCGCGGAGACGTCCGCTCAGGAACTGGCGCTGATCAGGGAATCCGGAGCCACGGTCCTGCCGGTGGTGCCCACCCTGGCCGGCCTGCTGGCACGACTGGCGGCCCGGGACCGGCGCCCCACCGGCGTACGCCTGATCACCAACACCGGGGCGGCACTGGTGGGCGGCGACGCGCGGCGCCTGCGGTCGGCCTTCCCCGACGCCTCACTCGTCTGCATGTACGGCATGAGTGAGTGCAAGCGGATCACCGTCGC
This sequence comes from Streptomyces sp. NPDC051569, assembly GCF_044454085.1. NCBI lineage: Bacteria > Bacillati > Actinomycetota > Actinomycetes > Kitasatosporales > Streptomycetaceae > Streptomyces > Streptomyces sp. NPDC051569. The sequence continues at coordinate 45,292 of NZ_JBITDJ010000022.1, read as the reverse complement.
CCGCCCGGACGAAGACCTGGCGCACCCGGAGACGGTCGGACGGGCGCTGCCCGGCACCCGGCTCTTCGTGGTGGACGGCGACGGCGTCCCGCTCCCGCCCGGGGAGGTGGGCGAGATCGTTTCCGCCGGCCCCCACGTCATGTCCGGCTACCGGAACGCACCGGAGGAGAGCGCCCGGAGGTTCCGGTCCGCGCCGGACGGCGACGGGCCCGCCCTGTTCACCGGTGATCACGGACGTCTGGACGAGGCGGGACGCCTGTACTTCACCGGCCGCGCCGACGACATCTTCAAGCGCCGTGGCTGGCGTCTGAGCACCCAGGAGCTGGAGACCGCGATGCTGGACATACCCGGAGTGGAGGCCGCCGTGGCCACCCCGCCCGACGAGGACGGGGTGCTCACCGTATGGGCGGTCACCCGCCACTCGGAGCGCGATGTACTGCGCGCGCTGGCCGACCGGCTGGCGCCCGCCAAGGTCCCGGACCGCTGCCTCGTTCGGGACACGCTGCCGCGTACCCCGAACGGCAAGATCGACAAGGCCGCCCTGCGCGCCTCGGTCCGGGTGTCGTGATGGGTTCCCCGACAACCGGCACGCGGTCCAGGCGGAACCGCACACCCGAGCCGGCGGTGGACGACCACGGGCACCTGCGGGAGCTGGCCCGGCGATTCGGCACCCCCGCCTACGTGTACGACCTCGCCGCGCTGCGGACCGCCGCCACGGCCCTGGCCGACGACCTGCCCGCCGGAACCGAGCGGCTGTACTCCCTCAAGGCCAATCCGCACCCCGCGGTGGTCCGGGAGCTCGCCGCCCACGGACTGGGAGCGGAGGTCAGCTCGACGGGCGAACTCGACATCGCCCTGGCCGCGGGCCACCCGGCCGAACGGATCCTGTACACGGGCCCGGGCAAGACCCGGACCGAGACCCGCGCGGCGCTGGAGGCCGGGGTGGTGATGTTCTCCGTGGAATCCCTCGGGGACCGGGACCGTCTCGCCCGTGCCTGCGCCGAGACCGGTACGGACGCGGAGTACCTGGTCAGACTCAACGGCCCGCGCGGCAGTCAGCGGGGATCCCTGCGGATGACGGGACGTCCGACGGCCTTCGGCACGGATGTGACGGCCGAGGACGATCTGGCGCGCATGCTGGCGCCGTCCGGCCGGACCCGCCCGATCGGCACCCACACCTTCTCGGCCAGCAACGTGAACGACCCCGACGCCCTGGCACTCGAACTGGAGCAGGCGGTGGCCACCACCGCGCGGGTGGTGGCACAGACGGGCTTCACCCCGGAACTGCTCGATCTCGGCGGCGGGTTCTCCGCGCCCTCGGGCCGACCCGGCGGCCTCGTCCGCCATCCGCTGCTGGCCGCCGCGCTGTCCACGGCGCTCGACGACCACTTCGCCGGATGGCGGCGCGGCAGGCCCCGGGTCGTCGTCGAGTCGGGCCGGTACCTGACGGCGACCGCCGGCACCCTCCTGACCACGGTCGTCGACGTCAAGGAATCGGGTGGCCGGACCTTCGCCGTACTGGACGCCGGCGTCAACGCGCTCGGAGGGATGTCGGGACTGGGCCGTCTGATGACGCCCGGCGCCCGGCCGTACCCGGTCGGACCGGGCGATCGCGCGACAGGCACGGACGAGTCCGGCCCCGGCACGCCACGGAGCGCCGGACCGGTGAGCCTCGTCGGCCCGCTCTGCACACCGCTCGACGTGCTGAACGGAGCTGCCGCGATGGAGGCACCTCGGCCCGGTCAGCTCCTCGCCGTGCCGAATGTCGGCGCCTACGGCCTGACGGCGAGCCTGCTCGGCTTCCTCAGCCGGCCCGCCCCCGTCGAGATCGTCGTGGACGGTGAACGCCTCGTGTCCGCGAGGCGGTTGGTACTGCAGCCGATGGAGGTCGAGGCGCATGCCTGACACATCTTCCGTGCCGAAGGCACGCGTGCCCGACGCGCGGAGCGCTCCCCGGGACGAGCACGCGGCCGACGGCCTCCGCGACCTGGTCGAAACACTCGCCCGGCACGCGGCCGAGGTCGACCGCGAGGCCCGGTTCCCGGTGGAGAGCATGGGCGCGCTGCGGCGCGCCGGCTATCTCGGCTATCTCGTGCCGACGGAGTACGGGGGCATGGGAGGCGATCTCGCCGGATTCGTGGACACCGCCCAACAGCTCGCCGGGGGCTGCCTGTCGACGGCGATGATCTGGGCGATGCACTGCCAGCAGGTCGACGTGCTGGTCCGGCACGCGAGCCCCTGCCTGCGGGCCGAGATCCTGCCCCGGGTCGCCGGGGGCGAGGTGTACCTCGCCTCGGTGACGACCGGCTCCGTCGGCGGAGGCCAGCTGCTGACGGCCTCCGAGCCGCTGCTCGGCGTATCCCCGGAGCAGGGCCCGGACGCCGACGACTTCCTCGTCCTGCGCAGAACGGCCCCGGTGGTGACGGGCGGAGCACACGCCGGGGGTTTCCTCGTCACCATGCGCTCCGGCGAGGACGCGGCCGAGCACGCCGTCTCCCTGGTCTACGCCGACCGCGCGGAGCTGCGGGTGGAGCACACGGGCGAGTGGAATCCGCTGGGCATGCGGGCGACCGACAGCGCCCCCCTGTACCTCCAGGGCACGGTACGGCGCGATCACCTCATCGGTCAGCCGGGCCGGTTCCGGGAGATCGCGGCGGACAGCATGGTCCCGGTCGGCCACCTGGCGTGGAGCGCCTGCTGGCTGGGGACCGCGCGCAAAGCCTTCTCGGACCTGATCCGGCACCTGGGCAAGGACCCCCGCACCGACCTGTCCTCGCCCCTGGTCCGCGAACGCATCGCCCGGATCAGGCTGGACCTGGAACTGGTCAGCGCCTATCTCGGCAGAACGCGCGAGGAGGTCGACACCGTACGCGCGGCCGGCCGGACGATGGACGGGGCGGCGCTCCGTATCCATCTCAACACCCTCAAGCTCGCCGCCTCGGAGCTGACGTTCTCCGCCGTGGACCGCATGGTGCAGCTGGCCGGGCTGTCCCTGGGCTACAGCGCCGACTCGGCTCTGCCCCTGGAGCGCGCCTTCCGGGACCTGCGGTCGGCGTCACTGAACTACTCCAACGACCGGCTGTGGACCGCCAACGGGGCGCTGGCACTGATGGACCGCGGGGTCACTCTGCTGTGAGCCGCGCCCCGGTTCCGCCCTTCCCGCATCCCCCACACCGTTCTTCCAGGAGGAACCCATGATCACCGCACCCGACCGGGTCCCCCGCAGCGCGCCGGGCAGCACGACGGGGCCGCTCGCGCCCGGAGTGGACCCGGACGTCTGGACCGTCCTGGTGATGGTCGCCGAACTGCAGGGACCGGACGGCGAACCCGACGCGCGGGTGGCCCTGCTCTCCCGCGAGGACTTCGATCACGGACGGCTCGTCGAACAGGCCATGCGGCACAGACTGATCGCCGCGCTGGCCGATTTCCTCGTCCGGCACGGACTGTTGCCGGTCATCCCGGCCCGGCTGCGGTACTGCCTCGTCATGTACCTCCGCACGAACCGCCACCGCACCGAGGTCTACACCGCGGAGGCGGCCCGGGTGTCCCGGGAGCTGGCATCGGCGGGGGTGACAGCCGCCTGGACCAAGGGAGTCATCGCTCAGGAGCTCCTCTACGGCGGCTCCGCCGTACGCATGTTCAATGACATCGACCTGATGATCGCTCCGCAGGACCGGTCCGCGGTCCAGGAGCTGCTGCCGGCCATCGGCTATGTCCCGGACTGCGTCTGGGACGAGGAGAGCGCCCGCCTGGTACCCCGCTCACGGACCGATCTGCGCATCTACCAGCTGTCACCCGACCACCTGCCCCATTTCAACCGGATCGGGCCCGATCCGGTGATGCCGTACACGGTGATCGATGTCGCGAACAGCCTGACATGGCACGGAAGCCCGTGGCAGGTGCCGATGGACACGGTGATGTCCCGGACCCGGACGGTCGAACGCCGCGACGGCGAAAGCGTGCCCGCGCTGTCGGCCGGCGACTCCTTCCTCTTCACCTGCCTGCATCTGTTCCGCGAGGGCTGGCTGGATCGCTTCGCACGCGCCAAGGGGCTGAGCCTGTCGCAGTTCGGCGATGTCCTCAGGGAATGGACCCGGCTCACGCGGGACGAACGGCGGGCCCTCGCCGGGGAGATCGCGGCCCTGGGCCTCGCCGAGCCGGTCGCCTGGGTCAGCGGTCACACCGACGCTGTCTTCGGCAGCGACATCACGGCGGGCCTGGGCCTCGGCGAGTACGCGAACGAGGCATGGCTGGCCGGAGCGATGGGCGCCAACGGCAAGCCACTGCGGTGGTCGGGCGACATGCGGGCATGGCTCACCGGTCGCGGTACGGAGCGGCCCATGCCGCAGGACGACAGCGCGGATCACCCCACCGCCGGGTGAAGCGGTCCGGAGCTGGTCCGGGCTGGTCCGGGGCCGGGGCGGGTGACGCGGCGGGTCCCGCCGGTACGTCGGGCGGACGGGCCGGGAGACCTGACCGCGACCGTGGCACGCGTCGCCGCCCCCCGGCCCGCCCCCGCGTACGGGCTCACGCGCCGGGCCGCACGGCCGTCGCGCACACGCGGCCCCGGCGCTCCGCCCGCACGCGGGATGCGCGGCGGGCGAAGACGTGTTTCCGTGAGGGGGAGAGCGACCGGGCCGGCGAACCGGGCAAACGGGACGCCCGGGCATCCGTGCGGGAAACCCTGGCAGGAGGACCGCCTCATGTACGAGAACCGCCCCATGAGCAGCCACGTCACCGGGACCGGTGCGCGCGGCGCTGCCCGGAGCCGAGCGGAGCGCGCATGACAGGCCGAGCCGGAGTGACCGGAGAACCGGGACAGCACCTCACCCCGCAGGAGCGTGCCGAACGAGGCAGGGCGGCCCGCGCGACGACGCCGCGCTCCGCGCACGCCGCCTTCGAACCGGCCCCCGACCGGCCGGATCCGCTGGCCCTCATCGAAGAGCAGTCGGCGACCCGGGTGAGTGAACTCGTCCCCATCCGCTACAGCCGCATGCGGGAATCGCCGTTCCGTTTCTACCGGGGCGCGGCGGCCATCATGGCGGCGGACCTGGCCGCCACCCCGAATTCGGGCCTCACCGCCCAGCTCTGCGGGGACGCGCACCTGCTGAACTTCCGGCTGCTGGCCTCGCCCGAACGCCATCTGATGTTCGACATCAACGACTTCGACGAGACCCACCCCGGCCCCTGGGAGTGGGACGTCAAGCGGCTGGCCACGAGTCTGGTCATCGCCGGCCGGGCCAACGGCTACACGACCAAGGAGCGCGCGGACATCGTGCGGGCCACGGTCAGGTCGTACCGCGAACGCATGCGGACGCTGGCGGGCATGGGGAACCTGGAGGTCTGGTACGCCCACGAGGACGTCGAGGAGCTCCGGGCCATGGAGCCCAACAGAATGGACAAGGCCCGCCGCAAGCGCCTCACCCGCGCGCTGGCCAAGGCCCGCTCCCGCGACAACATCAAGGCGTTCGAGAAGCTGACGTACTTCGCCGACGGTGAGTACCGGATCGCCCCCGACCCGCCCCTGATCACCCCGCTCGCCGATCTGCTGCCGGACCTGGAGCGCGATCAGCTCGAAGGTGCGATCCGCGAACTGGTCTCGGGCTACGCCGACTCACTCGCATCGGACCGGCGCGGGCTGCTCGCCCAGTACCGGCTGGCCGACGTGGCCCGCAAGGTGGTCGGGGTCGGCAGCGTCGGCACCCGGTGCTGGATCATCCTGCTGCTCGGCCGGGACGGCAACGACCCGCTCCTGCTCCAGGCGAAAGAAGCCGACGTGTCGGTCCTCGCCCGGTACACCGGCGGCAGCGAGTACAAGAACCAGGGACGGCGGGTCGTCGCCGGACAGCGTCTGATGCAGGCCACCAGCGACATCTTCCTCGGCTGGAAGCGCACCACCGGCATCGACGGGCAGCAGCGGGACTTCTACGTACGCCAGTTGCACGACTGGAAGGGCATCGTCGAACCCGAGGGAATGGTCCCGGACAGCCTGCGCAGGTTCGGCGTGCTGTGCGGCGCCACCCTGGCCCGGGCCCACGCCCGGTCCGGCGACCGCATCGCCATCGCCGGCTATCTCGGCGCCGGGGACCCGTTCGACCGGGCGCTGCCGGTCTTCGGCGAGTCCTACGCCGACCAGAACGAACGCGACCACGCGGCGCTCGTCGAAGCGGTGCGGGCCGGCCGGATGCCGAGCGCCTGAGCGGGAAAGGCAGCAAGAGGGCAGGAAAAAGGCAGAAAAAGCAGAAAGGCGGGGCGGGCCGGCACTCGGCCGCCCCGCCCGGCGTGCGGACGGGGCGGCCGAGTGCCGGCAGGCTGAAAAGGGCGCCTGCTCGGTGGGGTGCGGCTCGGCGAGTGTCAGCGGGTGACCATCAGCCGCTTGACGGCGTAATTGGTGCCGTACGTGTCCACTGCGCACTCGTTCCGGTCATCCGTCCTCCCGCTGGACGACCGAGCCTACGGGGCCGACGCGCCGCCGCGTCCCCCGGCCGGGGCCCGCCGGGAGACGCGTACGGGCGTGTGCGCTGTCGGCCGCCCATGCGCCGCGTTGTCGAAATCACCCGAGTACGTCCAGTACGAGGGTGATTCTCCGCTTTGCGATCGCACGCACCGGATGCCGCGTGACCCGCCTTTCGGGCGGACGGGGCTACTTCCCCGACACGGCTTAATTCTCCGTGAGACCCGACACGGCTTAGTTCTCCGTGAGGAACCGCTGGGCCAGGGCGTCGCCCCGGCTCACCGCGTCCGCGTGGCTCTCGATCGGACTCGCCTGAGAATTCTTGAACAGGATGTAGGTGACGCCCGATTCGGCGCCTCCGTACTCCGGGTCGGGGTCGATTCCGAGCCCCGCGGCCGCGCTGTACGAGGCCTCGCCGATGATCTCGTCCGGTCCGGTGTCGCCGACGACCGCGTACTCGACCTGGTTGTTGTAGACGATCGCCACCACACCCCCGCCCTTGATGCCGGCCGAGGCGTAGTTCCAGATGCCGCTGGAGCTGGGCACCACGACATAGGGGAGAGCGGCCGAGTTCAGCGGCTGTCCGTTGGACTGGTGGAAGGCGGTGTCGTCCTGGAACCACGGGTCCGTGTCCCAGCCGCACTGCGGGGTGACCTGTCCGTCGCAGTCGATGTCCATGTCGGCCTTCCAGAAGACGGCGCCGTTCGCGTCGCAGACCGGTACGGTCGCGGAGGTCTCCTCGTCGGTGCGGTACTTGCCGTTCGAGATCTGCGAACAGCCCGTCACCTTGGCGAGCAGGGCGGAGGCGCTCACCGAGCCCTCCTGGGCGCCGCGCGGTGCGACGGTGGTCCGGTGGGGACTCGCGCCGGCGGGGAGGGCGGCGATGAGGGGGACGACCACGCCGGCGAGGAGCGCGGCGAAGGGGCGACGACGCATGGGGGGATCCTCTGTTAGGAAAGCTTCCTTACGTGGACATGACAAAACTGCCCGTGGTGTCACCCTTCGTCAACCCCTCATGCGCGCCGAGCTTCCGCAGGCGTCGCCGTTGAGATATGGCGACAGTGACATCCCGGAAGCGGCGACCGCCTTCCGGCCCATCCGGCCGACCGTGGACGGGCGTACCCGGTCGGTGGGTCAACGGCTTGGGCGCCCGGGGAAGCGGGACCGGGGAACCGGGGTACCGCACCGCGAAGGCCCGTCATGACCAGGGCGTATAGTGCAAATGCCCATCGTGGCCCCGCTCCGGCGGGCCCCTGGTGTCCCGGGTCCACCGCCGTGCCCGTACCGTCGCCCCGCACGCCGACGGCCCGGGCGGAACGCTCTCGTACGACGGCTCTCCGGCCGCGTCGGCGGCCGGGCCGCGCGTGGGCGCGGCGGCGCGGGCCGGCCCGGGGAAGTCCGGACGGCCCGCTGAGAGAGGAGCACCATGCTCGAGGCAGCGGGCCTCACCACGACCGAGGAAAGCGTCTACCGCTTCCTGGTGATGACATCCAACGCGACGGCGCACGAGATCGCGGAACACTCCGGTCTGACGCCGGGGGAGGCCGAGAGGGTACTCGCGGCACTCACCGCCAAGGGGCTCGCCAGTGCCACCGACCGGGTGCCGCCCACCTTTGCCGCCACCCCTCCGGACGTGGCCCTGCTGCCCCGCCTGCAGCGCAAGTCCGACGCGCTCGACCAGGCCCGTAGCGCCGTCACCGACCTGCTGGAGACCTACCGCAGCACCAGGCGCCGTACGGATCCCGACCAGCTCATCGAAGTGATCACCGGCGCCGAGGCACTGCGCCAGCACCTGCGGCAGATCCAGGACAGCGCCCGGCACGAGATGCTCTGGTTCTGCAAAGCGCAGTACGTGGCGATGCCCTCGGGAAGCAACCGCGCCGAGTACGACGCCCTCGCCCGGGGCGTGCGCTACCGCGTCCTGTACGAGCAGGCGTTCTTCGACGACTCCGGCGCCGTCGACAACGTCGTGGAGGGCGTGCGCGCGGGCGAGATGGCGCGGGCCGTACCGCACCTTCCGCTGCGCCTCGCCGTCGCCGACCGAGCCATCGGCATCTGCCCGCTGGTCCCCGGCGGCCCCGCCGGCAGCTTCGAGGAGCCCACCGCCGCGCTGGTTCGCGGCAGCAACCTGCTGGAGGCACTGGTGGCGCTGTTCGAGCGGTACTGGGAGGACGCCGTACCGCTGAACGTCAGCGCGTCGGGCACGGTCACCGGTACGGACGGCTCCGCCCGCGGCCATGTCCTCTCCGCGACGGACCGCCGGCTCCTGTCCCTTCTCGTCGCGGGCGTCGCCGACAAGGCCATAGCCAGTCAGATGGGGCTGAGCAGACGCACCGTACAGCGCCGCATCCAGGCCATGATGGCGCTCGCCGGCGCGACCACCCGGATGCAACTGGCCTGGCAGGCAGCGCGTCGCGGCTGGATGTAGGGGCTGGATGCAGGGCGGCGCGGCGATCGCAGGACAGGACAGGCTTCGCGCCGGGTTCACCCACCGGACTCCCCGGGGTCCTCTGGCCGCCTCCTCAGGTATGCAGCGTTGCGGCCGCACGTGCGCCGCTTTTCAAACGCGCAGCTCAGCAAGGCTTTTGGAAGGATCTCACGTCATGTGGGAAGTAGTTTCAGGTAAGTTGTCCCGCTCATCACCGCCCCTCGGAGGACGCCGCCGCCTGGTGGCGGGGGCGCTGGCCCTGGGCGCGCTCCTCGGGAGTCTGGTGCCCACCGCGGCGGCGGCTCAGGGAAGCACGATCGACGCGTTCGACGCCGTCGACCAGTTCATCGGTACGCAGCTCGACACCACCCAGAACAAGGGCAACAGCGCCTACGGCAACACCTGGCCCGGCGCGACCGTGCCGTTCGGCATGGTGCAGCCCAGCCCCACCACCTACCGGACGAGCGACGGCGACCAGAAGGGCGGGTACGAGTACACCGCCGACAAGCTCCGCGGCTTCGGCATGACCCGGCTCTCCGGCACCGGCTGCGAGGGCCGCTTCAGCGCCTTCGACTTCCCGGTCCTGCCGTACACCGGTGAACTGCCCGGCTACGCCCTGCCCAAGAGCCCGGCCGGCGCCATCACCGACTACTACCTCCCCTTCGACCACAAGGCCGAGAAGGCCGAGCCCGGCTACTACTCCGTCAAGCCGGCGAACGGTGTCAGGACCGAGCTGACCGCCACGACCCGTACGGCCGTCAGCCGCTACGACTTCCCCGCCCGGACCAACTCCACGCTGATCTTCGACGTCGCGGGCTCCAACAACCGCGTCTACGGCAGCGAGGTCCGCGTCGAGGGCAACACGGTCAGCGGCTGGGTCGACAGCGCCACCGTGTGCGAGGTCGGCGGCCGCTACCGCGCCTACTTCTCCGCCACCTTCGACCAGCCCATCCGGAAGTTCGGCACCTGGACGGGCGACACCGTCACCGCCGGCTCCGGCACCGCCCAGGCCGGCGAGGCCAAGCACGGCGCCGGCGCCTACCTGGTCTTCGACCAGGGCGCCAAGGTCACCGCGAAGACCGGCATGAGCTACGTCAGCATCGCCAACGCCGCCCGGAACGCCGCCACCGAGGTCGGCAAGCACGACTTCGACAAGGTACGGGACGGCGCCGCGCGCACCTGGCGCAAGGCCCTGAACACCGTCCAGGCCGACGGCGGCACCAAGGCCGAGCGCGTGAAGTTCTTTACCGCGCTCTACCACTCGATGCTGAACCCCAACGTCTTCGACGACGTCAACGGCGAGTACACCGGCTACGACGGCAAGGTCCGCAAGGTCGCCCCCGGCCGGCACTTCTACGTCACCTACGCCGGCTGGGACACCTACCGCAGCCAGTCGCAGCTCGTCGCGCTGCTCTTCCCGAAGGTCGGCGACGACATCAACCAGTCCATCGTGGACATGGTGACGCAGACCGGCACCTGGGCGAACTGGCCGCACCTCAACCAGGCCACCCAGAAGATGAGCGGCGACTCCCTGCAGTCGGTGCTCTCCTCGATCGACGCGTTCGGCAGCACCGACTACGACCGTGAGGCGGCCCTCGCCTCCATGGTCTCCACCCAGTCGCTGCCCGCGAAGGGCTCGCTGCGCGCCAACGGCTACCAGTTCGCCGGAGCCGGCTTCATCGAGAACCGCAAGGGCAACGTCGCCACGTCGACGACCCTCGAATACTCCATCGACGACTTCGGTATCGCCCAGCTCGCCCAGCGCCTCGGCGACAAGAAGTCGTACCAGCAGTTCATGACCCGCGCGCAGAACTGGCAGAACGTCTTCGACGACCAGACCCGCCAGATCCGTCCCCGCGAGCGGAACGGCTTCGACCGGAACTTCAACCTCGCCGAGCGCGGCGACCAGTTCGACCAGGCCACCGGCATCCAGTACGGCTGGCTCGTCCCGCAGAACGTCGGCACCCTGATCGAGAAGCGCGGCGGCACCGACGCCGCCATGAAGGACCTCGACGCGCACACCCAGAAGCTCGACGAGGGTGTGTACAACGTCGGCGGCGCCTACCTGAGCAACCAGCCCAGCTTCTCCATGCCGTACGTGTACAACTGGCTCGGCCGGCCCGACAAGACCGCCGACGTGCTCCGCCGCGCGGTCGGCGAGATGTACGGCACCACCCCGACCGGCCTGCCCGGCAACGACGACCTCGGCTCGCTCAGCTCCTGGTACGTCTGGGCCAACCTCGGTATCTACCCGTCGGTCTACGGCACCGCGAACCTCGTCATCGGCACGCCGATGTTCGAGCACATCAAGGTCAAGAGCGCCGGCGGCGACCGCGTCATCACCATCAAGGCGGACGGCGTCGCCGGCAAGAAGAAGTACGTCAAGAGCCTCAAGGTCGACCGCAAGGAGACCACCCGCTCCTGGGTCGGCGAGGACTTCGCCCGCAAGGGCGGCACGCTCGATTTCACCATGGCCGCCAAGCCCGGCACCTGGGGCACCGGCGCCGGCGACGTACCGCCGTCGTACACCGACGGAGGCGACAGCCGTAACAACACCGGCACCACCCCCGCCGGACAGGGCAACCTCGGCTCCCTCGACCTGAGCGACAACTCGCTCTCCCGCGAGCAGCTCGCGCAGGCGGGCGCCGCTCCCGGCGCGCGTCTGCCGCTCGGCGACACCGGCGTCGAGTTCCGCTGGCCGGCCACCGAGCCGGGACAGCCCGACAACTGGATCCCGCACGGCCAGCGCATCGAGATGGACGGCGTCAGGGCGACCGGCATCTCCTTCCTCGGCCTCGCCACCAACGGTCCGTCCCAGGGCACGGCGACCGTCGAGTACGCCGACGGGACCAGCCAGGAGGTGGCCGTCCAGCTCACCGACTGGACCCCCGGCACCACCTACCAGTTCGGCAACACACCGCTGGTGACCACGGGCGGCCGCAACAACGCGAACGGCACCTCCGACGCCACCCAGGCGAAGGTGTTCGCGACCGCGCCCCAGGCCCTCGACCCGGCCAAGCGGGTCGCGGCCGTCGTGCTGCCGCAGGGCAGCGACCGCGGCATCATGCACGTCTTCGATGTCGCACTCACCACCAAGGCCGCCCCGCAGGCGCCCGCCAACGGCCGCTGACCCGGCCGGTCACACCCGCCTGACCTGCTCATTCGTACGAAGGACGGCCGTTGCCGTTCAGATGTCCGCCATCGGACGGCCATAGCGGCTCAGCAGACTGCTTGCTGACGAAGCGTCCAGCAACGGAGTGCACCATGAGTACGGCAGGCAACCAGAAGAAGGTCGACAGACGAGCGCTGCTCACCGCGGCGCTCGCCGTGCCGGCCGCGGGCGCGGCGGCGACGGTGCTCGGCGCCGCGCCCGCGCAGGCGGCGACCGCGACGGCGGCCGGGGGCAAGTTCAACACCGACACCCCCCGGTTCGCCGTGGCCGTCCTCCCGGACACCCAGTACCTCTTCGACGCCGACAGCTCCGACCCCGAGCCGCTGCGCGAGACGTTCCGCTACCTCGTATCCGAACGGGGCTCGGCCAACATCGCGTTCATGACGCACCTGGGCGACGTCACGGAGCACGGCACCAAGGACGAGATCAACCTGGCCGCCGACACGTTCACGACCCTCGACGGCAAGGTGCCGTACAGCGTCCTCGCCGGCAACCACGACATCAACGGCGGGGACGACCAGCGCGGCGACTCCGCGTATCTCAAGGCGTTCGGCCCGCAGCGCTACCAGCCCATGCCGACCTTTGGCGGCTCCTCCCCGGACGGCTACAACAGCTATCACGTGCTGTACGCCGGCGGCCGCGAGTGGCTGATCCTCGCCCTCGACTGGCGGATCTCCGACAAGGGCGTGAAGTGGGCGCAGTCCGTGCTCAAGAAGCACAAGAAGCTGCCCGCCATCCTCACCACCCATGACATCGCCTGGGCCGAGGACGACGGAGTCGCGCAGCTGTCGGACAACGGCCGGCGGATCTGGGACCAGCTCATCCGCTCCAACGACCAGATCTTCCTCACCATGGGCGGACACTACTGGCCCCCCGGCCGCACGGTCCTCAAGAACGACGCGGGCCACGACGTCCACGTCCACATCACCAACTACCAGGACCGCTACTACGGCGGCGCCGGCATGATCCGCCTCTACAACTTCGACCTCGCCCGCGATGTCATCGACGTCGAGACCTTCTCGCCGTGGTTCCTCGCCCGCGACCCGAAGAAGCGGACACCGCTGGAGGCCGAGACCATCGAACTGACCGGCGACGTCGACCGGTTCAGCCTGGATATCGACTTCGACGAGCGGTTCGCCGGCTTCGCCCCGGTCAAGGAGCAGGACCCGCGCCCGGCCGGCGCCGTCATGCCGCGCGGCACCCTCGCGTACTGGCGCTTCGACTCCTCCGGCCTGCCCGACGCGCCGAAGGCCGGCAAGCCCGTCAAGGACGGGAAGGTCGCCCGCGACCTGACCGGCAACGGCAACGACCTGACGGTCAGCCGCCTGCACAGCAGCGCCGCCGAGGCCCTCACCTGGTCGAAGGACCACCACGCGGGCCAGCCGGCCCACGCGAGCCTGCTCTTCGACGGCGGGAAGTCCCCCGACCGCGGCGCGGTCCTCACCACCGGCCCCAAGGCTCCGCTCAACAACGAGAAGTTCACCTCGGGCTACACCATCGAGACCTTCGTCAAGCTTCCGGAGCCCTTCGAGGGCAACCACGACTGGATGGGCATCCTCAGCTGGGAGGGACGCAACGGCGACGCCGGCAAGACCACCGGCTGGTCGCAGGACGACCCCAGCTGCAGCCTCAACCTCTCCCCGGAGCGGTTCCTGCAGTTCATCGCCTACCCGTACATCGACGACACCGACCCCACGTCGTGGAGCCACGCCGTCCCGGTCGGCCGCTGGATGCACATCGCCCTCGTCAACGACGGTGAGCACACGGTGATGTACGTCGACGGCTCGAAGATCGCCCGTAACCCCACGCGGAGGTCGAACGGCATCGCCACCGTCGGCAAGCCCTTCGTCATCGGCGGTACCCAGTCCGCCGAGAAGTTCGGACAGGGCTTCTACGGCTGGATCGGTGACACCCGCATCGTGAACCGCGCCCTGAAGCCGAAGGACTTCCTGACGCCGTTCGCCTGACCGGGACCGGGACCGGCCCCGGTCAGGCCGGGCCCCATCAGGACCGGCCGGGGGCGGGGCCCCGCTGGCAGCGAGGACACCAGTACGTGGGACGCGCACGGCCGACCTGGCCGTGCGTCTCCTCCGCGACCTGGACGACCGCCCCGCAGACCGGACAGGGGCGGCCGGCCCGGCCGTACACATAGAGGCGATCGCGGGAGCGCGCCCGGACCGCGGCGCTCGTCGTCGTGCGTTCGGGCCGCTCCCGGTTGGCCTCCAGCAGACGCTTCGCCGCGCCGACCAGGCGCTCGGGCGACCGAACACCGCTCACCGGCGTCCACGGTGTGGCCCGGGCGAGGAAACAGAGCTCCGTCATGAAGACGTTGCCGACGCCGGCGAGATTGCGCTGATCGAGCAGAGCCGAGCCCAGCGGCCGGTCCGGATCGCGGGTGAGCCGGCGTACCGCCTCGTCCGGATCCCAGTCCGGCCCCAGCAGGTCGGGACCCAGATGCCCCACCACCGCCTCCTCCCCGGCGGTGCGCAGCAGCTCCAGAACGGGAAGCCGGTAGCCGACGGCGCTGCGCTCGCCGGTCTCCAGGACGGCCCGGATCTGATGGCCGGGCCCGCCGCGCCACCGCTCACCGGCCGCGTACACCTTCCACGCCCCGTCCATGCGCAGATGGGAATGCAGGGTCAGCCCGCCCTCGACCCGCATGAGCAGGTGCTTGCCGCGCGGCGCGACATCGAGGACGGTACGGCCGCTCAGATCCGTCGTGGCGAGCTTCGGGACGCGCAGGTCCGACCGTACGAGCGCATGTCCGGCCAGGGCCACGCGCAGGCGCCGGGCGGCTTGCCAGACGGTGTCTCCTTCGGGCATACCCCCATGATGCGGCCCGAGACCTGCGGCCCGCGGTCCGGCCACCGGCGTCTTGCTGAAAGCCTGTGCCGGAGAGACCGCCCTGAAGGCAACCCCGAAGGCCCGTCCCCGAAGAAGGAACCATGCGCATCGCACTGAGTCAGATCACCGCCGGCCCCGACCCGGGCCGCAACCTCGCCACCGTACGGGAACAGGCCCTGCGCGCCGCCGAGGCGGGCGCCCGTCTCGTCGTGCTGCCCGAGGCCACGATGGCCCGGTTCGGTACCCCGCTCGGCCCGCTCGCCGAGCCGCTGGACGGCCCCTGGGCCACCGAGGTCCGGCGTATCGCCAGGGAAGCGGATCTCGTCGTGGTGGCCGGCATGTTCACCCCGGCGCAGGACGGACGCGTGGCCAACACGCTTCTGGCGACCGGCCCGGGGGTCGAGGCGTCCTACGACAAGATCCATCTCTACGACGCCTTCGGTTTCGCCGAATCCGACACGGTCGCACCCGGGGCACAGGTGGTCACCATGGAGGTCGACGGCATCCGTGTCGGCCTCGCCACCTGCTACGACGTCCGCTTCCCCGAACTCTTCCGCGCGCACGCGGACGCCGGTGCCGTCCTGTCGCTGCTGCCCGCGTCGTGGGGCGCGGGACCGGGCAAACGCGACCAGTGGGACCTGCTCATCCGGGCGAGGGCGCTCGACGCCACCGTATGGCTGGCCGCCGTCGATCAAGCCGCTCCGGCGACCGACGGCACCCGCCCCACGACGGCGCCCACCGGGATCGGCCACAGCGCCGTCGTCGGTCCCGACGGAACCGTGCGCGAGCGACTGGGGCCGGAACCAGGCCTGCTGACGGCCGACATCGACATCGAGGAGGTCGCCTCGGTACGACGGAAGGTGTCCGTGCTGGCCAACAGGAAACTGGGGCGTCCATGAGCAAGCCGGAGCGGGAATTCCACCTGCCGTCCGGTCCGTGGGAGGTGCCCGCCGGATCAGCCCCGGGGATCAGGGAACGCACGATCGCGGCGGACGCGGACGGCAGCCACCGCACCGCGATCGTCCGGTGGGCACCCGGCACCGACACCTCGTCGTCCGGCGTCGCCGTGCACGATTTCTGGGAGGAGGTCTATCTCCTCGACGGCGGCCTGCGGGACCTGACGCTGGGGGAGACCTTCGCGAAGGGCTGCTACGCCTCCCGTCCGCCGGGAATGCCGCACGGCCCGTGGAGGTCGGAGGAGGGCGTCACGATGCTCGTCTTCACCTATCCCCGGAGCCCGGACCACTGAGGCGCCCGGTCCGCTCAGCGCGGGCATCAGCGGCACGGCGGTGGGCCGGCCCATCGAGGACCGGCCCACCGTTGATCGTTTCCGGCCTTCCGGCTACTTCCTCTTGAGAGTGAAGTCGCTGGTGACCGTCTCCTTCTTCTTGATCTTCACCGTGGCCACGGTCGGCTGGTAGCCGTCCTTGGCCGCGATGACGGTCAGCGGGTTGTTACGGGCATCGAGCCACAGCGCGTAGGTGCCGTCCGGGCCGGTCGTGAGCGTGTAGCTGGTGGCCCAGCTGTCGATCTGGACGGTGACCCCGCCGAGCGGGGCGGTGCCACCGGAGGCGGTGACCCCCAGCACGGTGCCGGTGATCTTGCCCCAGGTCTTCGGCGGTGCCACGTGCAGCGTCACCGGGACCCGGGGGATGAGGTACGGCGTGTCGGTGGTGAACGACAGCCCCGCGTTGTAGTCGCCCGGCTGCGTCACCTCCGGCACCGTGGCGTCCAGGGTGACGGTCACCGTGGCGGTCTTGCCGGGCTGAACCGTGAGCTCCTCCGCGCTCTCACTCAGCCAGGTCACATCGGCTCCGCCCGCCTGGTCGTAGCCGGGCAGGGTTTCCACGGTGGTGACAGGACTGCCCGGGCCGACGGCCCCGCCGACCTTGAAGAGGCCGACACCGCCACCGGCGCGGTAGACACCGGTGTTGGCGTTGGGCAGCGCGGACCAGGCACCCGACTTCGGGTCGAAGGCGACGCCCTGGTTGGTGACGCTGTCCCCGCTGACACCGCCGGAGGCCAGCAGCAGTCCGTTGGCCGAGGCGTACGCCGAGCCCCACGCGGAGAACGGCATGTCGGCGATCGGCGACCAGCTGTCGGCCGCGGGGTCGTAGACGTAGGCGTGCTTGACGTCGCCGCCGCTGTCGCTGGTACCGCCACCGCAGTAGATCTTGGTGTCGATGCCCGCGCACGAGCTCCAGGAGATCGTCTCCGGGTAGGAGGCCACCCGGGTCCAGCTGTTGCCGGCCGGGTCGTAGACGCTGACGTCCCTGGTACCGCAGGACCGCGCCTCGCAGCCGCCGATGGTGTACAGCTTCCCGTCCAGCACGGCGCTGCCGGCGCCCGCGTAAGGCCTGGGCGAGTTGGCGCCGGTGGTCCAGGTGTCGCTCTCGGGGTCGTAGATCTCCAGCTTGGGATCGATCCCGCCGCTGGCTCCCCAGCCGCCGACGGCGTAGATCTTGCCGTCGATGAGGCCGTGGGACGCGGCCTCCCTGGTGTCCGCGGCGCCGGCCAGCTTGGTCCACGTCCCGAGGGCCGGGTCGAGGACGTACAGGTCCTTGATGTCGTCCGAGCCGTTGTATCCGAAGGCCGAGTAGACCTTGCCGTTGTACGTCTCGACGGCGTTGTCCATCAACCGGATCGGGAGATCGGCGACCGGCTGCCAGGCGTCGCCGGGTGCTCCGGCGGCGGGTGCGGCGCGGTCACCGGACGGCGCGTGCGCCTTGCTGGACAGCGGCGAGAAGTCGCCCTTGACCCGCTTCAGCGCGGCACCTCCGGTGGATTCGATACTGAATCCGCCGGACTGCTCACCCAGTTTGACGGTGGCGGGTGCCCCGCCGGTGTTCTTGATCTTGAGGTTCTGCGTGGTCTTCCCGCCCCAGGCGACCGAGGCGTCGACCGACGGGGCGGACAGCGTGAGCTGACCGGCCTTGAGGGCGTAATCAGCGGCGACGGCGCTGTCGGCCAGCACCTTCACGTTCTTGCTGAGCCCGGTGTAACGGGACTTGGCCGCGGCGAAGTCGTGCTTGCCGAGCGGGGAGAACAGGGTGTAGAAGCCGTCCTCCAGGTTGGGGTCCTCGGGGGTGGCGACCGTCACCGCGCTCTGCGACGGGGTGTCCGCGCCGGTCACGGTCGCGCCCGCCACTCCGGCGGACGTGTTGGCGTCCGTCACGGTCCCGGAGACCAGGCCGCCGGGGGTCGGCGTGAAGTCACGCTGGCCCACGAAAACGTTGTCGATCGACCAGATCCAGCCGAACGATCCGGTGAAGCGGAAGCGCAGCCGCACCGACGCCTTGCCGGCGTACTCGGTGAGCGGGATCTCGACCTTGGAGGCGATGCTGGCCGTGGTGGACCAGGCCTTGGTCCAGGTCGCGCCGCCGTCGGTCGACGCGTCGACCTCCGCCGTCTGCCCCGAGAAGCCCCGGTATTCGGTGCCGAAGGAGACTTCGGGAACGGTGATGTCGGTGAAGTCGTACGCGCGGCTGATCAGGCTGGAGTCCTGCACCGCGCCGGACCCGAAGTGGTCGCTGTCGACGATGGCGAAGGCACCTTCACCGCCCGTGGTGTTGCCACGGAAGCCCGGGTCGTTGAACTGCCACCCTCCGTACGTGCCCTTGGCGTTCTCGACACTCCAGCCCTCGGGCGCCTTCTCGGTGGAGTCGAACGGCTCGGTGGTACCGGTGACGCTCAGGGCGTAACCAGGCGCGCTCGCGGCCCAGATGTCGGCCGGCACCGGGAGGTTCACGGTCTGCGCCGCGGTCTTCACGGTGATCTTCTTGGTGAGCGACTCGTAGCCCGGAAGGGAGCTGTCGACGTGCAGGGTGTAGTCGTGTCCCTGCGGCAGCGTCAGGTCGTACGCGCCTGTCAGCGGGTCCGTCCACACCGGGCCACCGGGGACTCCGTCCACGGTGATCTTGGCGTAGAGCGGCCAGCCGTGACCGGAGCCGTCGGTGACCTTGCCGGAGACCGTCTGGCTGGGCACCGAGGTCAGGGCGAAGTCCTTGGTGAGGCTGTCGCCCTCGGCGACGACCACACCGGTGATGCCGCCGCCGGCGTAGCCGAAGGCGTCGATGCCGATGTCGTACGTGCCGACCGGCAGCGTCAGGGTGTAGGCGCCCTTGGCGTCGGTACGGGTGGTGCTGTCGCCGGCGGTGACGGTCGCCCCGGAGAGCGCCTTCCCGGTGGCCTTGTCGGTGACCTTGCCGGTGAGTTCGCCGTGCGGGCCGGTGCGGAACGCCGCCAGGCCGTTGGGCGTGCCCAGTCCGGTCGGACCGTCATAACCGGCCCCGGCGGTGCAGAGGTAGGCCGGGCTGCAGGTGCCGTTGCTGCCGGTGGTCACGTCGTTGATACCGGCGCCCGAGGTGGCGTAGGGGTACGAGTTGGGGTAGGTCCCCGCGACCGGGGTGCCGGCCGAGGCGTACACGCCGGCGATGATCGGCGAAGCGGCGCTGGTGCCGCCGTAGACCGACCAGCCGCCGCCACCGTACGTCACGTAGACCGCCACGCCGGTGGACGGGTCGGAGACCGCGGAGACGTCGGAGACGGTGCGCATGGCGCAGCCGGTGTCCTTCTGGAAGGCCGGCTTGGGCTCGTAGAGCGAGCAACCGGAGCCGGGGCCACCGCCGTTGCTGTTCCAGACCGATTCCGACCAGCCGCGAGCGGTGCCGGAGTCCTTGAACAGCGCGGTGCCGCCGACCGAGGTCACGTACGGGGAGGCCGCGGGGTACGCCACCCCGTAGGCGCCGTCACCCGAAGAGGCGACGACGGCGACACCCGGGTGGTTGTAATAGGAGTCCCACGAGGCCTCGGCGGGGTCCTCACCACTGCCCGGGGAGCTGTTGTAGTCGGTGCCGTACGAGTTGGAGACGTACTTGGCACCGAGGGCCACCGCGGTCTGGACGGACGACCCCAGGTCCTCGAAGCTGTTGCTGTCCGCCTCGACGAGCAGGATGTTCGCGTTCGGCGCTGCGGCGGAGACCATGTCCAGGTCGAGCGATATCTCGCCGGCCCAGCCCTCGTCGGGGACCGGGTAGTCGGTGCCGCCGCGCTGGTCGACCTTGGTGAAGCAGCCGTTCGCGGTCGTACAGGCCGGCAGGCCGTACTGAGCACGGTAGACGGCCAGGTCGGCCTCGGCGGTGGGGTCGTCATAGGCGTCGACGATGGCGATGGTCTGCCCGGCGCCGCCGTTGGCGGGGAGGTTGTAGGCACTCTGCAGGTCGCCGGCGCCGAAGCCGTCGGGGTTGACCGCGTTGGCCTTCAGTCCCTTGGCGACCTTGAAGGACTTGACGTCCGTGCGGCGCAGCGCGAAACAGCTGGCCTCACCCTTCTTGGGGGCCGCGCACGACCTCTCCAGAGGAACGTGCGCGCTCTTCGTGGACGTGGGTGCCGCCGAGGTAACGGCGGGCGTCACGGCCTGGGCCGGCAACTGGGTGCCGAGCACCGTCAGAGCGGTGGCGCTCAGCAGCGCCAGACCGGCGGAGATTCTCCGCCGCAGAGGTGAGCCGGATCTTTCCCATGTGCGCAAGGCTGGACTCCCATGCGGTTTTACACGGGTCGACGTGGATGTTTTCCGGTCGACAGTGAACGTCTGTTCGCGAATTCACCGGAATTCAATCTGCGGTCTCGGCCCAACACTTGTCCATAGGGCGTGCGTTACATGTTTGTGTCGCCGGTCCTCATTGGCTGAAATGTTGCATAAGCCCAGCTCATCGAGGCGCAAGACCAATTCTATAGCTAGATTTTAGCAATTCATGAACGAGTCGGCAGGCGGGTAAAATAAACATGACGCGTCATTTCGTGAGAGCGCTGCACGACGAATGGCATGGCAAAGATGAGCCACCGTGCGAGAAAAGGAAGATATCGCTCAGGTAGTAAGAATTACCCGATGCGCGAACCGTCGGCGGCGCCGGCTGGAGGCGAGTGACTGCCGCGGGACATGCGAAGCCCTTCGACGGACCTGACGGTGAAGTGTGAAGTGCGTGATCACCCTGGCAGGCATGTGTCGCCGTGTACATGATCCCCAGGGTGCGGGTGTGCGCAGGTGCGCAGATGAGAGCCCGGCGGCATATTCCTGCGAAGCGGCACTCGTCAACTGAGGCGCGCGGGGAGCCTGCGGGCCGGCGTGGCCGGCGTCGCCAGGACGTGGCGGGCGGTCGGAAGCCGTCCCCGGCCGACAGCGCTCCGCGGCGGCCGTGCGTCTGCCGGCCGTCTCCGCGGACATCACGCCGGCGGCGAATCCCGCTGTGCCGCGAGCGGGTTCGGACCGCGCGTCCGAATCCGTCGCGCGGTCCCTTGGCGGAGGGGACACATGCCGGCGCCGCCGCCCGTCGGTACGGGCGGCGGCGCCGGCGTTCCTCCTGGCGCTGAGGCCGTCAGCGGTCGCAGTAGGGCACGTACGACAGGTTCTCGACGTACCGGGCCGCGACATAGCCGGGCCGCGGCCCCGCGAGCAGGTACCAGAGGTCGTTGCCGTCCACGTCCTGGCCCCTGACCTTGCAGAACAGGGAGATGATCTCTCCCGGCCGGAAACCGCCCAGGAGGCGTGAGTTGGAGGTCGGCTCCTCCCGGATGTTCAGCGTGAGCCGCGAGACGACCCGGCCCTTGGGGAAGGCGGCAGACGTAGGTGCCTGCGGGGCCGGTACGGGACTTGCCACGACGGCGGAGACAGAGGCGGAGGCCGGCGTGACGGCCAGGGCTCCGGAACCGGCGATCACGCATACGGCGAGCGCTGCGGCGGTTCGACGCTTGATACGCAGTTTGTACACAGTTCCCTCTTTCCCTTATGGGTGTTACCTCCTTATGACACGTCAGATGTCGCCATAGCTAGAAAGAAACGGATTCATCACTCGGATGAGGAGGTCACATCGCCCCGAACGGCAGCGTCTTGGCCTCAAGGAGTGTCGCCGGTGTCCTGAAGCCGATGCCGTCCGACCGATCGCGGGCCGACGAAGTTCAGGCGGGAACGGGAGCCCCCGTCACGGGGAGCCCGTCACGGGAGCCCCCGTCACGGGGGGCGAGGCCGACCGCGCGGAAAATCACACGTGCTCCGCCGACCTATGGTTCCCGCATGACAACCGCGCTCCGACTGGAGAAGATCACCGCCGACAACATCGACCTCGCGATCGGCCTGAAAGTCCGGCCCGACCAGGAGCGCTTGGTCGCGCCGGTCGTGAAGTCCCTCGCTGAGGCGTACGTCCACCCCGGGACGGCCTGGCCGCGCATCATCCTCGACGGCGACCGGCCTGTCGGCTTCGTCATGGCCTTCTTCGACATCGACTTCGCCGGCGACGGCAAGCGCCCCGACCTCCGCTCGGGCCTCTGGCGCCTCAACATCGCGGCCGGCGAACAGGGACGAGGGCACGGCCGCTTCGCGGTCGAGTCCGTAGCCGCTGAGATCCGCCGCCGGGGCGGCACCCGCCTCACCACCAGCTGGGTCCCGGGCGAGGGCGGCCCCGAGGCCTTCTACCTGGGACTCGGATTCAGGCCGACGGGGGAGACGAGCGGGGGTCAGACAGTGGGGGAGCTGGAGCTGGAGCTGGAGCTGGAGCTGGAGCTGGAGCTGAACCAGCCGCCGGCCCGCGGGACGGACCTGCCTGGCGGAACGGCGTCCTGACCACAGCCGATCACCTGGCCGCGCACCGAAGAGAAGTCAGGAGGCCCTGCACGAGGACACGTTCGTGACCCCTCAGTCGAGGCAGAACTCGTTGCCCTCGATGTCCCGCATGACGATGCACGAGTCGTTGTCGTCATGCAGCAGCAGCAGCAGCAGCACGCGTACCGCGCCGAGCGGGACCAGGCGTGCGCACTCGGCTTCGAGTGCGGCAAGGCGCTCCTCACCCTTGAGCCCGGTGCCGACCCGTACGTCAAGGTGCAGTCGGTTCTTGGCGACCTTGGCTTCGGGAACGCGCTGGAAGAACAGTCGCGGGCCTACACCCGAGGGATCAACGCAGGCGAACGCTGAGCCCCGCCGCTCAGGCGGCAGCGAGCGGTCGAAATCGTCCCACGTAGCGAACCCCTCCGGTGGCGGGGGCACGACATACCCCAGCACATCGCACCAGAAACGAGCGACGCGCTCAGGTTCTGCGCGGTCGAACGTGACTTGGAACTGCTTGACCGACGCCATCGGTCCACCATAATCGCCGAACGCTCCGGTGATCGAGCGGAGCAGCGGTCTCGACGGCACTGTGTCGAGACGTCCGAGCTGATCAGGTGGCGTGGTGCCAGGACGGATGCCGTCAGTCCGACCGGACCACCCGATCCTCATGCTTTCACCCGCACTTTCGGAGAAGTGGTGGCGAGGCTGGTCGGCGGCAACCAAGCTGATCACCGTGGCAAAGATACGTAGGGCTGGCAGACAGCGCAGGCAGCATCATGTAGGTGGCCCCGAGAGAAGCGCGGTGGTGGTCGCGCTTCTCTCTACCGGAATCGCCGCTTACAGCAGCCTGTCCAGGCTGCTACCCGAGCTGTCACCCGCTGCTTGGGTGGGGATCGGGACGGGCTTCGCCGTAGCCGTTGCCGCTTTCGTGCTCGCCGTGCTGCGGCTGCAAAGGCGCGAGGCCCAAGAGATCGAGGCTGGTCGCGAGCGTGTACGGTCTGCTGAACGAAACTTTGAAGCCGCCCTGCGTACTGAGCGGTCGGCCGGGTCGTCGCCTATCATCGCTGCCGAAAGCATCAGCGTTCGAGTGCCTCAACAATCCGGCGCTGAAGACGATGAGGACGAAGGGCTTCCGCCTCCTCCCGCAGGATTCGGTGAACGGCTGTGGGGTAACCCCTCGCCATCCGATGACCCGGCCGGTGAAGCGGACGCCAGAACGCCGACGGTTCCCCCGCGGTTGACGTTGCCTGAGCTATGGACCGTGACCCACACGAGGCTCGACCTCTACCACGACATCGCCACCGGCCAGGCCCGCCGATCCTTCAGGAACGCGCAAGCGGCCATGATCACCGGCTTCTTGCTGTTGATCGTGTTCGTGGCGGTGGCGCTGCAGGCGAGCACCACCGCAGGAAGCGTGGTAGCGGGCGGACTGGGAGCCGTCTCGGCAGCACTGTCCGGGTTCGTCGCCCGCACCTTCGTGAAGTCACAAGAGACAGCTGCGGCTCACCTGCGTGCCTACTTCGATCAACCGCTTGAGTTTTCCCGCTACCTCGCAGCTGAGCGTCTGATCGCGGATTCCGCACTCACAGACGAGCAGCGGGCTGAGGCACTGACCGCACTGGTACAGGCGATGGTCACACCCCCGGCACCCATCGCCCCCGGGCAGTTGCCCGGGATGCCGGGAGAAGCCAGCCGGCAATAGACGGAGCCACCAGCGATCTGACGGCGTCGAAGCCAAGCCTCGGCAGCGAATGCTCGCGTCCATCAAGGTTCGTTGACACACATCAAGGTTCGGTGGCACAGGACAGCAGGCCCCGTCTCCCTTCGAAGGCTGGGCGGAGAGGCTTCCTCTCGCGGAAGGTTGAGCGCGTGCAGCCGCGGCCTGCGCCCTGGCCGCCCACGCGGTGTTCGTGGACGTCACGGGTCGGGGGCACTGGCAGGTCGGCCGCCGCGGCCGGTCACGGGAGAGCACTGAGCCCTACCGCCCGAACCGGCTCCGGTAGTCCCGGACCCCCTGCCCCCGCCCGCACCGTTTCCTCACTCGACCTTCGATGCGACAGGTCAAAGCCGCGCGAGATCACGGGCGTCGCGTATATGCGACGACAGGGGCATACGACCGGGAAAAGGTCGTGTCGTTGTACGCGAGAGCACTTCGCTGTGCGCGGACCGGGCGCGGGTCGCGGCGGTTCAGTGATCATGTCCCTGATCGGCGGGTGGCCGGCCGGCGGCCTGCACCACGGAGCGGGCCTGGCCGCGCAGCCAGGTGTGCGCGCGGTCGCCGTCGTAGCGCTGGTGCCATGCCAGGTAGATCGGGATGGCGGGCATGTCGAGGGGGAGCGGCAGCATGCGCAGGCCGAGGTCGCCGAACAGGGGCCGGCTGACGAGTTCGGGGACGGCTACCACCAGGTCACTGGCGCGGACGAGTTGCAGGGCGGTGGCGCCGGTGGGCGCTGCGGCGACCACGCGGCGTCGCAGGCCGTGGGCTTCCAGCGCGTCGTCGATGGGGTCGCTCATGCGCCCGCGGCGCGAGACGGTGATGTGCTCGGCTGCCGCGTACCGGTCGAGGGTGAGCGATCCGTCGGTCAGCGGATGACCGGAGCGGACCACGACGACCAGACGGCCGTGGCCGACCTTCTCGTGGCGGATCTCGGGCAGCGAAGGCTCGGCGGAGCCGGCCTCGAGGTCGGCCTCGTCGCGCCGCAGGTCGTGGGTGTCGGTGCTCGACTCGGCCATGAAGCGCAGCCGGATCCCGGGGGCCTGGGAGCGGACGGCTGTGAGCAGGGCGGGGCCGCACGCGTTCATGAGGGCGTCGTGCCACTTCAGGGTGAAGGTGCGCTCCAGGGTGGCCAGATCGACGTCCCGGTCGGGTGAGAGTACGTCCTGGGCCTGGTGCACGAGGCCGTGTACCCGTTCGCGGATGGCGACGGCGTGGGGCGTCGGCGTCATCGTCCGGCCGGTACGCACCAGAATCTGGTCGCCGGTCGTGTGCCGGATACGGCTCAGGGTCCGGCTCATGGCGGGTGCGGACACGTGGAGCCGGGCTGCGGCGCCGGCCACGCTGCCCTCCTCCAGCAACGCGTCGAGAGCGGTCAGCAGGTTCAGATCCAGTTGCATGCAGGTAATGCTAGGCGTAACAAGCTTGCACTTGTCGATAGCTGCACGGCGACCTACCTTCGAATGCGGGTGGTGAAGCGACCACCCGAGGTCGCTATTCGAAGGAGTGCCCCATGTCCAACCAGCACCCGGACAGCTCCGCCGCCCTGCCCACGGCGCTCCCCGGCGACGATGTGCTTCTCTCCCGGGCCACCGCCGCTGTCCACGCGGCAGGGGAACTCCTGCGCGAGCGGTTCTCCCCCGATGCCCGCCCCGGTGACCTCGATCGGCTCGTCACCGAGATCCACGCCAACGACGACGCTGTGCTCAGGGTCCTCAAGGCGCCCCTGCTCGCAGCCCGACCGGGCTCCGGATGGGTGGAGGACGAGCTGGAAAGCGGAGAGCTGCCGCCGGGCGAGTGGTGGATCGTCGATCCCGTCGAGGGCAACATCAACCACATCCACGGCATGAACGAGTGGGCGGTGACCGCCACCCTCGTGCGGGACAACGTGCCCGTGCTGACCGTCGTCCACCTCCCGCTCACCGGCGACACCTACACCGCGCTGCTCGGCCGGGGCGCCCATCTGAACGGGAAGCGGCTCCACCCGTCGGCGAAGGCAGTGCTGGCGGCAGCCCTCGTGGGCACCGGTCAGGCCAAGCCGGGCGAGGACGAGGCGACCTACCACCGCATCGGCGCATCCGTCACCGCGATGCTGATCAACGCACTTGTCGTACGGGTTTCCGTACCGGCCACCTTGCAGCTCATCCATGTCGCCGCCGGGCGGATGGACGCCTTCTGGCAGTTCTCCGACGTGCGCTCGGGCCTGCTGGCCGGCGCGCTGCTGGTCACGGAGTCCGGCGGCACGGTGACCGACTCCCACGGGAAACCGTGGAGCCTCACGAGCCAGGACTTCCTGGCCGCCGCGCCCGCGATCCATGCCGAAGCCGTCAGTGTCCTGTCCGTCCTGCCCACCCCGCTGCCCACCCCGCTGCCCACCCCGCTGCCCACCCCGCTGCCCACCCCGCTGCCCACCCTGCACTGACCCCCACCCCGCTGCCCACCGTGCACCGACCCCGTGTATCCGGCCGAGCGCACGTCGTCCGCCCGGCCGTCCGACATCCGCGGACCAACATCCGCCGAATCCCCCTCGGGAGAACCCCATGAAGATCGCCGTACTCGGCTCCACCGGTTTGACCGGCCGCCTGCTGGTCACCCAGGCCCTCGCCCGGGGCCATGAGGTCACCGCCTTGGCCCGCGATACGGACCGGCTCTCCGACCTCGCGACCGACGCCCTGCGGGCGGTCCGGGCGGACGTATCCGAGCCGTCCACCGTCCTGGCCGCCGTCGAGGGCGCCGATGTCGTCGTCAGTGGCCTGGGCATCACCAAGAAACAGGACCCGCGTGTCCTCATCGACGGAGCCCGCCTGCTGGCCTCGGCGGCCCCCCGGGTGGTCTGGCTCAGCTCGCTGGGAATGGGCGCGACCGAGGGCGCTCTGGGGCGGGTGAACGGTGCGCTGCTCAAGCGCATCCTGCGCCACGAGTGGGACGCGAAGGGCGTCGCCGGCCAAGCGATCCGCGACGCGGCGGGCACCGTCGTGTACGCCGGTCCTCTGACCAACCGGCCTTACCCGGGCGGCGGACGCCTCGTTCCCGCCGAGGAGTTCAAGCCGCGACTGATTCCGCCCGCGGCGCCCCGGGCCGGCATCGCCGCCCTCATGCTCGACGAAGCGGAAAAGCCCGGCTTCGCCGCTGCCGCCGCCATCGCGCTGTTCGACCGGCGCCCATAGGCGCGCGTCACTCCCGCCCGACGGGGGATACGCCCACCTCGCGCCGGCGGGGGAGGCAGGCCAACGGAATCGCCGCCCCGGCCCCGGCATCGGCGAGTGGAGCGACGTCCTGCTGCCCGCCACCACGGCCAGGGCGAGCAGGACCGTGCCTGGGCCCAACGGGAAGTGCGGTGCCGTCCTGGCCAGCTCCACCACACCGGAGGTCCGACGTGCCGGCGGGTTTGGGTGTCCGTCCGGTCGTCGGGGGTGGTGGTCACAGCCGGTCGTAGATGGGTGCCAGTTGCCGTAGTACGTCGGTCGCGGTGTCCAGGGCGGCGGCGTCGTGGTGTGCGAGTGCGGTGTCCAGTGCCTGGGTCAGGGCGGCCTGACGTTCGTGGTGGCGGTCCCGGCCCGAGTCGGTGAGGGTGACGATGACTGATCTCTTGTCGCCCGTGGGGCGTTCGCGGGTGACGTAGCCGGCTGCGGCGAGGCCGTTGACCAGTTGAGTGGCGGCGGCGCCGGTGGTCTCGGTGGCGGCGGCCAGTTGGCCGATCGGCAGTGGGCCGCTCTCGGCCAGGACGCGCAGTGCTCGTGCGTGGGTGAGGGAGAGGGCGCCGGGGGTGCGGGTGGCGCGTCCGCGTAGTCGGGAGTCGGCGGCGCTGAGGCTGTAGGCGGCGCGAGCGAGCTGGTCGAGGGCTTGGTCGCGGGTGGGGCTGGGCCGGTGCTCGGGCATGAGGCGGTCTCCGTGGCGGGTCGATGGGTGGGTTGACAAACACTCTAGCCTAAGTACTTAATGAATAAGTACTTAGGTATTGCGGATGGATGCCAGGTACCCCATCAAGAGAGGACATCTACCATGACCGCACGTTCGACCGGCCAGAGCTGGGCCCTGGACATCGCCCTCGCCCAGGGCGGCTTCGATGCCCTGCACCCCCAGGCCAAGGGCACCCTGGAACAGTTCGGACATGACCACACCGACTTCGACAAGGTCTTCGACCTGGTCAAGAGCGGGGCCATGCTCGTCAAGGCCTGGGCCACCGTGGCGGGACAGGCCGAGGAACGCGCCGCCCACCATGAGCGGGGCGGCTTCGCACAGACCGCCGCCGACCTCTATCTCCGCGCCGCGGTGATGTGGGGCCGCGCCCAGTACTCCGTCTTCGACACCGCCGACCCGCGCAAGCTCGCCTTCCGCGAGCACGCCAACCACTGCGTGGAGCGCCTGGGCGCACTGCGGGACAACCGGGTCCGCCGGGTGGTCCTCGACTTCGAGGGCAGCCAGATCTTCGGCCTGCTGCACCTGCCGGCCGGTGAGGTGCAGGGCGCCCCCGCGGTGATCCTCGGCCCGGGGATGGACATGATCAAAGAGGACTACATCTACGCGGCCGAGCGCTACTACACCTCGCGCGGCATCGTCGCACTCTCCATCGAGGGCCCGGGCCAGGGGGAGACCCGGGCCAACGGCCTCACCGTCGATCTCACCAACTACGAGCGGGCGATCAGCCGCTACATCGATCACCTGGCCTCGCTCCCGGAGGTCGACCCGGCCCGGATCGGCATGTTCGGCATCTCGATGAGCGGCTACTGGGGCTCCCGTGCCGCCGCCACCGACCGCCGGATTGCCGCGCTGGCCGCCTTCGAGGCGGTCACCGGTGACTTCCGGACGATCTTCGAGAGGGCCCAGCCGACCTTCAAGAACAACTACATGTTCATGGCCGGCTACACCGACGAGGACGCCTTCGACCGCGAGCTGGTCGCCCGTATGCCGCTCGGTGACCTCGTCCGGGAGATCACCTGCCCGGTCCTTCACGGCATCGGCGAGTTCGACGAGCTCACCCAGCTGGAGCAGGCCCTGGCCAGCTACGAGCGCATCCGCGCACCCAAGGAGATGCGGGTGTACGAGAACGAGTTCCATCCGCTGGGAGGCGTGGCCGCCGAGATCTTCCGGTTCGGCGCCGAGTGGATCGAGCGCGCCCTGAACGGCGAACTCGCCGAACCCGGCCGCGATGTACGTCACTACGTGCACCGCGACGGCCGCATCACCGACGGCACCGCCGACCCCACCTGGTGGCTCGGCACCGTCCCTGCCCAGATCACCGACGCCCGTCAGGCGTGACACCGACCGAGCACCGAACGTCGGGGGGGGGGGGGGGGGGGCCCCCCCCCCCCCCCCCCCCCCGCCACCCCCCCCCCCCCCCCCCCCCCCCCCCCCCCCAAAAAAAAAAAAAAA
>NZ_JBITDJ010000022.1:0-15700 GCF_044454085.1 Streptomyces sp. NPDC051569 | reverse complement strand
CCGGGGGGGGGTCGCCCCGGCCCCGCCCCCCCCCCCCCCCCCCGGGCGGGGGGCCCCCCCCCCCCCCCCCCCCGGGGGGGGGGGGGGGCCCCCGCGCCCCGCCCCCGACGTGAAGACGTCCACCCCCGGCCCACCCCGCATGGCGCGAAGAACGAGCCGGTAGCCCGTCACGCGGCCTTGGCCGGATCCTGGCCCCAGGAGCGGACGGAGAGGTCCGAGGCCAGGGCAGCGGCCGAACGACGCCGTTACCTCCGAGGCTGGGCGAAGGCCGAGCGTGCCCAACGCCGGGCCACCGCAGACCCGCGCCCCAGCACCAAAACTCCACCGACCCGACACCTGGACGGCCACCGGGCGCGAGGAACGGGAGCCGGACATCCGCTACGGCGTGGGCGAACCCTCCGCCGCGAGATCACACTTATCGCCAGCAACGTGAGTGTTCGAAACCTTGGCTCGCTCGGTGCTGGGTCGTCCGATGTGCAAGCGCCGCGCGCCGCCGGGTGCTCCGCCCGCGAGAGTAGGTAAGACGTACCGCAGCGTTGTCATGACCCGCTCTCTGTGACGACACAGTCCCCCTCATGCCCAGGGGCATGCCGAGTGCGGACCGGCTCCGTTCCGTCGGCCGCCGGCGAAGCCGGCCGACCCGGCGCGATGTTCAGCCGGCCCCGGCGAGATTCTTCTCGAACGCGGCCAGGTAGTTCGGCAGGTGGTGATCCTTGACGGCATCGGTCTCAGGGGCGAACAGGTCGGCGCGCAGTCCCTTGGCCCGGTCCAGCAGGCGCGCCGTCAGCGGCATGGTCTCGTGGAGCCTGCCGTCGGCATCGAAGTAGCGGAGCGTGTCGACGTGCGTGTAGACGGGCTCGGGCGGCAGATGCGGAACGATGTCGTTGTTGTTGACGAAGCGATAGCAGCGTTTCGTGAAAGCCTTGTTGTGTACGCCTGCCAGCAGCCGTTCGCAGGTGCGGGGCTGGCCGAACGTGTAGACGCCGTCGGGCAGCAGCCGCGGCTCCTCGAAGTACCAGCGGGTGCCGGCCAGCATCGCGAGGGCCCCGCCGAGGCTGTGGCCGGTGAACCAGACACTCTGCCCATCGGTACGCAGCTCCCGGATGGTGTCGCGGATCAGGGGGTAGACCGACTGCAGGGCTTGGTGGAAGCCGTAGTGCACGAAGCCCTTGTTCGCCGGACCGGGAACGGGCGGGGTCTCGACATCGGTCAGCCAGTCGTAGATCTTCAGGACCTCGGTGCCCCGAAAACCGGAGACGATCATGCGGTCACTGGCCATGACGTAGGCCTGGGTGTCCTCGATCGGGAACGGCATCCGATGCGTCGACTCGAAGTACCGGACCTCGCCGAAGCCCCACGCGGAGGCCTGGGCCTCGATGCCCGCTCGGTCCAGCGACGCCAGTCCGGCCGCCTGAGCCATCCAGTAGGCGTGCGGGAGGGAGTAGCGGGTCGTCGAATGATCCAGGGCGGGAATGGTCAACGGGTTCCTCCGGAAAGCCGCGGCACGTTGCCCAGCAACCTAGCCTCGTGTACGAACCCAGAGGTACCGCCCGTGCCCGCGACCACCCGTACGGACGCAGCGCTCCCGTACCTGGTGATCCGCCGGCGGATCCCGATCGGGACACGGTCGTCGTCGCGGGCGGCGGAGGTGGCCTGTTCAGCCACGGCTCCGACACCACGGCTCCGACACCTCGGCTCCGACACCTCGGTGTCGACCACCTCGGTGTCGACCGCGGTGCGGCCGTCGCGGCGGAGACACGGCCTCTCGACCCTGCCGGGTGTGCTTCCCCTGCCCTGGTCACGGAGCTTGTGGACCCGGAGTTCACCAAGATCGGAGCGTCCGGCAGGCGCCGGCCGCGCGCGGCTGGCGCGAACCGGCGTGGACGGCGCGCTGGGGGGCGCGGGCACGTCATGGCAATGACCCGTTCGGGCTCCGCGCGCCCTGCCCAGGGACACGGGCCGCGGCAATGATGGGCAGACCGCACGTGATTCAGGCGACTCCGCACACCTGCCTTCTGGCAGGTGGACATGCGACGGAAGGAATCCACGTTGTTGCTTCTCATCTCCCCGGACGGCGTCGAGGAGGCTCTCGACTGCGCGAAGGCGGCTGAGCATCTCGACATCGTCGATGTCAAGAAGCCCGACGAGGGATCGCTCGGTGCGAACTTCCCGTGGGTCATCAGGGAGATCCGCGATGCGGTTCCGGCGGACAAGCCGGTGTCCGCCACTGTGGGTGACGTACCGTACAAGCCCGGCACCGTGGCCCAGGCGGCGCTCGGTGCAGTTGTCTCCGGAGCCTCCTACATCAAGGTCGGCCTCTACGGATGCACGACGCCCGAACAGGCCATCGATGTCATGCGAGGGGTCGTCCGGGCGGTGAAGGACTATCGTCCGGAGGCGTTCGTCGTCGCCTCGGGCTACGCCGACGCCCACCGGATCGGCTGCGTCAATCCGCTCGCGCTGCCCGACATCGCCCGCCGCTCCGGCTCCGACGCGGCCATGCTCGACACTGCGATCAAGGACGGGACACGACTGTTCGACCACGTTCCGCCCGACGTCTGCGCGGAGTTCGTCCGGCTGGCCCACGAGGCCGATCTGCTCGCCGCCCTCGCGGGCAGCGTCACGCTGGGAGATCTCAGCGCGCTGACCCGCATCGGCACGGACATCGTGGGGGTGCGTGGGGCGGTCTGTGAGGGGGGTGACCGCAACACCGGAAGGATTCAGCCGCAGCTGGTGGCCGCTTTCCGGGCGGAGATGGACCGGCACGCCCGGGAATACGCGGCTGCCGTCGCCGCCGCGAGCTGACCGCCGGTATGCCGACGAGTCA
This sequence comes from Streptomyces sp. NPDC051569, assembly GCF_044454085.1. Lineage (NCBI taxonomy): Bacteria > Bacillati > Actinomycetota > Actinomycetes > Kitasatosporales > Streptomycetaceae > Streptomyces > Streptomyces sp. NPDC051569. The sequence goes on along the minus strand of NZ_JBITDJ010000022.1, from coordinate 12,873 downwards.
GCCCCTTCGGGCCCCCGGGAACCGCGGCGAGCGCTTCGCCGTCGTCGATCCGGCAACGGGCGAGGCCTTCGACGAGGCTCCCGACCAGCGGCCGGACGAGCTGGACGCCGTCGTCGACCGGGCCCACGAGGCCTGGCGCAGCTGGCGGAACGACCCCGTCGCCCGTACCACCGCGTTGCTCGCGGCAGCCGACGCCGTGGAGGCGGCCGGGACCGACATCGCTCCGCTGCTCACCCGTGAACAGGGCAAACCCCTGGCAGAGTCGTACGCGGAGATCGCCCGCGCGGCAGCCCGCCTGCGCTACTTCGCTGAACTGGACCCCGGGTGCCGGCCGATCACGGACGGTCGGCCGGTACGCAGTGAGATCCGCTGGCGATCGCTCGGCCCCATCGCCGCGATCGTTCCGTGGAACTTTCCCCTCCAGCTCGCGTCGGCGAAGTTCGCGCCCGCCCTCGCCGCGGGCAACACGATGGTGCTCAAACCCTCCCCCTCCACGCCCCTCGCCACCCGGCTGCTGGGGTCCGTCATCTCCACCGCCCTCCCCGAGGACGTACTGACGATCGTCACCGGTCGCGAACCCCTCGGCGCCCGCCTCGCGTCCCATCCGGGGATCCGCCATGTGACCTTCACCGGTTCGATCCCCACCGGGCGGGCCGTCGCGGAGGGCGCGGCGGCCTCGCTCGCCCGGGTCACCCTGGAGCTGGGCGGTAACGATGCCGCCATCCTGCTGGAGGATGTGGACGTGGAGCGGATCGCGGACCGGTTGTTCTGGGCGGCGTTCCGCAACTGCGGGCAGGTCTGTATGGCGGTCAAGCGCGTCTACGCCCCCGCCCGGCTCTACCCCCAGGTGGTCGAGGCCCTCGCACAGTGCGCGAAGACCGTCGTCGTCGGGGCCGGGCTCGACCCGGGCTCGCAGCTGGGGCCGGTCAACAACGCCCCCCAACTGGAGCGGGTCGAGCGCTACACGGCCCAGGCGCTGGCGGACGGTGCCAGAGCCGCGGCCGGTGGCCACCGAATGGACCGGCCGGGCTACTTCTTCGCCCCGACGATCCTGGCCGATGTCCCGTCCGACAGCCCGGTGGTGGCGGAGGAGCAGTTCGGTCCGGTCCTGCCGGTGCTGCCGTACGGGAGCCTCGACGAAGCCGTCGAGGCGGCCAACGACACCGGCTTCGGGCTGGGCGGCTCGGTATGGGGGACCGACCTCGACCGGGCCGAGGCGGTGGCCGACCGGCTGGAGTGCGGGACGGCGTGGATCAACCACCACGCCGAACTGTCCCTCGCCCAGCCCTTCGCGGGCATCAAGGAGAGTGGTGTCGGCGTCGCGGGCGGGCCGTGGGGGCTCTACGGAAACCTCAGGCCGTTCGTCGTACACCGTCCGCAGGAGGCGTGACGATGAGGTTCGACGCGGCCGTACTGCGCTCGTACGAGAGCCGTTTCGCCGTCGAGGAGGTGATGCTGAACGGGGGGCCGGCCGACGGCGAGATCCTGGTCAGGATCGCGGGCTGCGGGATGTGCCGGACCGATCTCGCGGTCCGGCGTTCGGCGGGCCGCTCACCGCTGCCGGCGGTGCTCGGCCACGAAGGGGCCGGGGTCGTGGTGGAGACGGGCGGCCCGGACACCGGCCTGAGCGTCGGCGACCATGTCGTGCTGAGCTTCGACTCCTGCGGACGCTGCCGGAACTGTATGGGCGCGGCCCCCGCCTACTGTGACTCCTTCGCCTCGCTCAACCTCTTCGGAGGGCGCGAGGAGAACGCGGCGCGGTTCACCGACGCGGCCGGGTGCGAACTGGCCCCCCGGTGGTTCGGCCAGTCCTCGTTCGCCGAGTACGCGATGGTGCCGGCCCGCAACGCCGTCCGGGTCGATCCCACGCTGCCCATCGAGCTGCTCGGACCGCTCGGCTGCGGCTTCCTCACCGGCGCCGGAGCGGTCTTCAACTCCTTCGCGGCGGGCCCCGGCGACAGCATCGCGGTCTTCGGCGCGGGAGCGGTGGGCCTGGCCGCGGTGATGGCGGCCACCGCCGCCGGGGCGGTGGCCGTGGCCGTCGACCGGCACCCCGAACGGCTGGCCCTCGCCGAGCGGCTCCGCGCGATCCCGCTGCACGCCGCATCGGACGGTCTGCCCGACCGCATTCAGCAACTGACCGACGGCGGCGCGCAGTACGCGCTGGACACCACGGGCTCCGCCCAGCTGATCAACAACGCGCTCCGGGCTCTGCGCCCGACCGGCCACCTCGGCCTGGTGGCACGGCTCCACACCGCGCTGCCGCTCGAACCGGGGGCACTGGACCGGGGCCGGAGGATCTCCCACATCTGCGAGGGGGACGCGGTGCCGGGACTGCTGATTCCGCGGCTGATCGCGCTGTGGCAGGCCGAGCGGTTTCCCTTCGACCAACTGATTCGTACGTACCCGCTCGCCGACATCAACGAGGCCGAACGTGACTGCGACGCGGGCCGTGTGGTGAAACCTGTCCTGGTTCCGGAGGGGAGGGGCCGATGAGCCGGGTGGCCGCAGGGCCGCGCGCCCTCGGACACGCCCCCGAGGAACGGGTCACTCAGAGCTGCGGCGTCGCGCGTTCACCGCACATCCATCCTTTCCTCGCTGTTCGGGGTCTCTGCTCGCGCCAAGGAGGACACATGGTCGGCACAGTGCATCGGGACACCGGTGTGGAGGACGTGGAAGGGGGTGTCGGCCTGACCGCTCTCATGGTCGCCGCGGCACGCGCGATCGAGACCCACCGCCACGACAGCCTGGCACGGGACGTCTACGCAGAGCACTTCGTGCTCGCCGCACCGGCCTCAGCGGGCTGGCCGGTCCGCATGCAACAGGTTCCGGACGGGGACGCGAATCCGCTGTGGGGGCGATTCGCGCGTTACTTCGGTCTGCGGACGAGGGTCCTCGACGACTTTCTCCTCCGGTCGGTACACGCCGGGGGCGCCCGCCAAGTGGTCCTGCTCGGGGCCGGGTTGGATTCACGGGCGTTCCGACTCGAATGGCCTCCCGGCTGTGTGATCTTCGAGATCGACAGGGAAGGCGTGCTGGCGTTCAAGCACAAGGTCCTCGGCGGACTGTCGCCCACCCCGAAGGCAGCGCGCGTACCGATCCCGGTCGATCTGCGCGCCGACTGGGTCGGAGCGCTGGCCGACGCCGGCTTCGACACGGCCGCACCAAGCGTCTGGCTGGCCGAGGGGTTGCTGTTCTACCTGCCCAACGCCGCCGAGACGTACCTCATCGACACCGTGGACCGGTTGAGCACGGGGGGAAGCGCTCTGGCGTTCGAGGTCAAGATCGAGAAGGACTTGCTGGAATACCGCGACAGCCCGCTCTACACCTCGACGAAACAGCAGATCGGCATCGACCTGCTCAACCTGTTCGATGGAGAGCCGCGGCCCGACTCCGCAGGCGATCTGGCGGCCAAGGGCTGGTCCACATCGGTCCACACCCCCTTCCACTTCACCCGTCAGCACGGACGTGGCCCGCTGCCCGAGCAGAACGACGCGCTGGCGGGCAACCGGTGGGTGTTCGCGAACAAGCCCCGGCCGTAACGCTGCCGTCAGACGGACCGGCCGCCTCATGGACGCCGTCGCCGCCCGGCTGAACGCCCCTGCCGGGGAGGGCGTACCGACACCGGCAGCGGTGTTCGGCAAGGACAACCGGATCACCACCTTCACCCCGGCGATGGGTGGCTCGGCGAGCGCGGGCGGCCGCCGGCGGTGTCGGCGGTGTCGGCGGTGTCGGCGGCGGCGCCGTCACCGCTGATCTGCGTTCAGGGGGTGTTGCGGGGGCGGCCGAGGCGGATCATCGCGCGGTAGAGGGCGGTGGGCGTGGGGGTGTTCGGCAGGGGTGGAGTGTCGGTGCCGGGGGTGGCGTAGGCGCGGAGCAGTTGGCCGGTCAGGCGGCGCCAGGTGTCGGGGGCGGCGTCGCCGGTGGCGGCGATGACGCCGGCGTTGGCCATGAGCAGGATGACGACGTCCTGGTGGGTGAAGTCGTCGCGCAGGTGCCCGGAGCGCTGGGCACGGGTGATGAGTTCGACAACGCCGTGGTAAGAGGCGGCACGGCGTTCTTCGAGGGCTTTGGCTGCGGGGAAGGTCATGGTCAGGACGTCGGCGAAGCCGCGGTCGGCGGCCTGCATGGCGCAGATGGCTGCGATGTAGCGGGTGAAGCCGTGCCAGGGGTCGGGGTCGGCGAGGGCTTCGGTGACGGCGGCGGTGTAGGCGTCCATGCGGTCGGCGAAGACCGCCGCGATGAGTTCTTCGCGGGTGGCGAAGCGGCGGGAGAGGGTCGCTTTGCCGACGTCGGCCTCGCGGGCGACGGCGGCCATGGAGACGCTGAGTCCCTCGGCGGCGTAGAGGCGGCGGGCGGCGGCCAGGATGCGGTCGCGGTTGCGTTCGGCGTCGGCGCGCAGTCCCGGTTCGGGTTGTTGGCCTGGGGTTTCGGCGGGAACTGCGGAGGCGGTCATGCCTCCACTGTACCTAAGTGGAATGCCCTTCCCGTTTATGTTGTTACGCTGGGATCATGGAAACGGGAAGGCCGTTCCACTTCTGCTGAGAGTGATCGCCGTGCGTGCTGTGACTCTGGACTCCGTGCCGGCGCCCCCTGTCGTGGGTGATGTCGAGACGGTTCTCCTCTCTGGTGCCACCGGCGCGGCCGGTTCGGCCCCTACTCCTTCTGACCCCGCCCCGCGCAGCCCCGGGGCCGGACCGCACCCGCGGGCCGGTCCCGGACACAGCCCCCGCTCACTTCCCCGGCAAGGAGCCACTCTGATGCGTGTCACCGTCTTCGGCGCGACCGGCGGCATCGGCCGTCTCACCGTCCAGCGGCTGCTGGACGGGGGACACCACGTCACCGCACTCGTACGCACCCCCGCCAAACTCACCCTCACTCACCCGGACCTGACCATCACCACCGGTCAGCTCTCCGACCCCGCCGCTGTCCGCAAGGCCGTAGCAGGCGCCGACGCGGTGATCAGCGCCCTCGGCCCGTCCCTGCAACGCTCAGCGACCGGTGCCCCGTTGGCCGAAGGCACCCGGAACATCGTGACGGCGATGGAGACCGAGCAAGTAACCCGCTTCATCGGGCTCGCCACCCCCTCGCTGGCCGACCCGAAGGACAAGCCGCACTGGAAACACAAGGTGCTGCCCGTCATGGCCAAGCTGATGTTCCCCCACGCGCTGGCCGAACTGACCGGCATGACCGGGGCCGTCACCGGCTCCGGCCTCGACTACACCATCGCCCGGATCACCAACCCCACGAATAAGCCCGCCACCGGCCACACCCGCTCCGGGTTCCTCGGCCACGACAAGGTCGGCTCCGCGATGCCCCGCGCGGACATCGCCGCCTTCCTCGTCGCCCAGCTCACCGACACCCGCTACCGGCGCGCCATGCCGGCCATCAGCAACTGACCACCCCGGGAGCACCACCCCTGGTGCTCCCCGCAACCGTATGGAGTGCGCCGTGGAACTCGGCATCCTGTCCCTGTCAGACCTGCAGACCGACCCCGCCACCGGCAAGCTCCACCATCCCGCCACCCGCACCCGCGAGATCGTCTCCTACGGCGTCGCCGCCGACCAGGCAGGCCTCGACATCTTCGCCCTCGGTGAGCACCACAGCCCCGACTTCGCCGTCGCCAACCCCGCCATCCCGCTCGCCGCCATCGCCCAGGCCACCAGCAACATCCGCCTCACCAGTGCCGTCTCGGTCCTGTCCACCCTCGACCCGGTCCGCCTCCACCAGGACTTCGCCTCCCTCGACCTCATCAGCGGCGGACGCGCCGAGATCATCGCCGGACGCAGCGCCTTCCTCGAAGCCTTCGCCCTCTTCGGCGTCGACCCCGCCGACTACGACGACGTCTTCGCGGAGAAACTCGGCCTGCTGCTCGCGATCCGCGACAACGAACACGTCACCTGGACCGGGCGCCACCGTCCCGCCCTGCACGGCCTCCCCGTCCCGCCCCGCCCGCAGCAGGACAAGCTGCCCCTGTGGCTCGGCGTCGGCGGCACCCCCGCCAGCGCGGAGCGCGCCGGACGGCTCGGCCTGCCCATGGTCCTCGGCCTCATAGGCGGCGACGTCCGCGGCGTCCGCCCCCTCATCGAGCACTACCGCGCCGTCGGCCAGGCGGCCGGTCACGCGCCCGATGCCCTCCGCCTCGGCCTGACCAGCCACTTCTACGTCGGCAAAACCTCCCAGGCCGCCCGCCAGGACCTCTACCCCCACTACCGCGAATACCTGCGCCCCAAGACCTCGGGCGGGCGTGGCTGGCTCATCGGGCCCGACCAGTTCCAGGCCGTCTCCAGCCCTTTCGGCGCCCTGATGACCGGCAGTCCTCAGGAAGTCATCGACAAGATCCTCACCGAACGCGAACTCCTCGGCGTCGACCGCTTCATGGGCCAGATCGACTTCGGCGGCATGCCCGCCCACATGGTCAACGGCTCGATCGAACTCCTCGCCACCGAAGTCGCCCCCGCCATCCGCAAGGAAACAGAACGCAGGTGAACGGCCTGCGGGCAGTGTGAGGTCGGTGGTCACAGGGTCAACCCTCAATGGTGTCTGCGACAGGCCCTTCGTCCCGGCCGACGTCCATGGCAGCCGCTCGTGTGCACGGTGTCCGGGGTGGTGGCCGACGGGCGCAGCGTCCACGGCGCCGCCAACCGGCGCGCGGCGGACACGGACTCCAGCGCGGCCCGGCGCCGCCGGTACGGCCACGCGGTCGTCCCGTTGCCGGACCGCCGCAGCGGATCGGACGCGACGAAATGGGCCGGTCGCTCGGCTGCGGCCCGGGCCGCACCGGGCCCTCGCCGCCGGGGCCGGTTCTGCAGCCGCTCGTAGGGGAGCCGGCCCCTCTCCCACACGACCAGCTCGCCGTCCAGCGCGGTCGCGTCCGGCAGCTGCACGGCCCCGGCCCCGCGATCTCCGGTAACGCCGCCGACGTCGAGGTGCCGCGCCTGGAGAGCAGTACGACCCGGTTCGCGTCGACGGAGAGAAGGGCGCGAATCCGTCCCACTTCGGCTCTCCCGCCCATCCCGCCCGCAGAGCGGGATCGGGCACGGGTATGGCCGGCATCGGCTCCGGCAGCGTCCATGTGAGGGGTGTGACCGAGATACGCGCCAAAGGGGCAACGGGATGATCTTGAAGCCCTGAGTGCCCGTCGGCCGTCACCCATTCGGCTCAGTGTCGTTGGTGGTGATGTTGAGCGTCGTCTGGGGCCTGGGGTGGGTTGTGACATCGATTGAACGGACCGCGTATCCGCGGTTCAAGCGGCTGATCACCGCGCATGAGCTGCATCTGTTCTTCTCCCCGAGCCGCGATGAGCTGGAGTGGGCGGCCGATGCCACGGACTGCGATGAGCATCTGCTGGCCCTGCTGCTGATGCTGAAGTCGTACCGGCGTATGGGATGTTTCCCGGCGCTGGAGGACGTCCCGGAGATGGTGGTGGACTTCGTCCGGCGGGCAGTGGATTTGCCGGAGGGCACGCTGCCTGTGTATCGGGCGGAGCGGACCGCCAAGCACCACCGGAGCCTGGTCCGCAAGCAGGCCGGTGTGACGTACGACCAGGCCAAGGCCCGGCAGATCGTCGAGCAGTCGATCCGCAAGGAAGCCGCAGCGAAGAACCGCCCGGCGGACCTCATCAACATCGCGCTGGAGAAGGTCGTGGAGGCCGGACTGGAGCTGCCCGGGTTCTCCACCTTCGACAAGATGGCCTCGAAAATCCGCACCGAGGTGAACGCCTCGATTCGTACGGGCATCCACGACCGCATGAGCGCCGCTCAGCGGGCGGGGCTCATGCGGCTGCTGGAGGAGCGCGACAGCGACGGGATAACACTGTTCAACCGGCTGAAGAAGCCCGCCAAGGGCCCGACCTGGTCGCACTTCAAGAACCTGACCAAGCGTCTGGAATGGCTGGACGAGCTGGGCGACACCGACGTGTGGATGGACGGAGTCGCTGCCGGGAAGGTCACCGACTTCGCCGGCGAGGCGGACGCGGCGGACGGCTCGGAGCTGCGGGACTTCGTCCCCGTCAAACGCATCGCGCTAGTCGCCGCTCTGACGCACAAGGCGAGAATGCGGGTGCGGGACGACCTCGCGACGATGTTCTGCAAGCGCGTGGCGATGAAGATCAAGAAGGCCAAGGCGGAGCTGGAGGAGATCCGGCTCGCCGAGCGGGAGATCGTCGAGTCCCTGATCGGGAACTACCGCACCGTGCTCAAGCACATCGACGAGGGCGGCCCGGCCCAGGAGGCGCTCACGAAGGCCGCGGCCATGACCGCCGAGGTCCACCAGGCCCTGGATGGTCTGGACGAGGAGGCGTCGGTTGACGAGGTCGCGACGCGGCTGGAGGGCAGGGTTTCCCCGGCAGTCCTCGCCCTGGTGAAGGCCCAGGTGGTGCAGGCTGGCGGGTTCGGCGCGGTCACCCGCGCGGTGGACGGCTTCGGTGGATTCGCGAAGCAGTACGAGCAGATCGAGAAGGTCTCTGCCCACCACGGCAACTTCTGGGAAGTGCTGCTGTACGGGCAGATCGGCCGGGACCGGGCGGTGATGTTCGACCTGGCCGACAACGACAAGCTGAAGTTCACCGCGACCAGCGAGGACAGCCGGGTGCTGGACGCCCTCGCGCACGCCCAGCGGCACCAGGCGGCCCGCGGCGAGTACATCACCGCCTTCAACGAGGAGGGCAAGGAGGTCGACATCTCCTTCGCCACCCAGAACTGGCGCAAGGCCGTCCTCGACAAGAACCGGACCGGGCAGTTCGTCCGCAAGCACTTCGAGGCGATGGTCTTCACCGCGCTCGCCGAGGAACTGCGCACCGGCGACGTCGCGGTGGTCGGCTCGGAGGAGTACGCCGACTGGTCCGAGCAACTGCTGGCCTGGGAGGTCGTCCAGGAGACGCTGGGGTCCTACCTGGTGGAGGTCGGCCTCGCCGAGGCGGGCGAGAGCGCCGAGTTCGACGCGAAGTTCTTCCGCCGGCAGCTGGAGGACAAGCTGCGAGGCGCCGCCGCTGCGGCGGACGCCCGGTACCCGGAGAACGAGGGCCTGGTGATCGATCCGGAGACGGGCATCCCGTCGCTGAAGGCGTTCCGGGCTGACGGCCAGCGGCCCTCGGCGAAGCGGCTGGAGCAGGAGATCAAGGCCAGGATGCCGGAGCGTTCCCTGATGGGGATCGTGGCCCGGACCGCGTACTGGGTGGAGTGGTGGCGCCGTTTCGGCCCCCCGTCGGGCAACGAGCCCAAGCTCACCGACCCCTTGGGCCGCTACGTGATCGTCACGTTCGTCAAGGGCACCAACATGGGCCCGTACGAGGCCGCCCGGCACATCCCCGGCGTGAGCGGGCACGAGCTGTCGTACGTCGCCAACAAGCACTTCTCGATCGTGCTGCTGAACGAGGCGATCGCCGACCTGGTGAACGCGCATGCCCGCCTGGACATCTCGCAGGCATGGGGCGACGGCACCGCCGTCGCGGCGGACGGCACCCACATGGACACCTATCTCGACAACCTGCTCTCCGAGACGAGCGTGAGGTACGGCAAGCCTGGCGGCATCGCCTACCACCACGTCTCTGACACCTACATCGCGCTGTTCACGCACTTCATCCCGTGCGGGGTGTGGGAGGCCGTCTACATCATCGAGGGCCTGCTGAAGAACACCAGCGAGGTGCAGCCGACCACGGTGCACGCGGATACCCAAGGCCAGAGCTTCCCCGTCTTTGCGCTCGCCCACCTGCTGGGCTTCGACCTGATGCCCAGGATCAGGAACTGGAAGGAACTGACCTTCTACCGGCCCTCCAAGCAGACGGAGTACGTGCACATCGACGCCCTGTTCGGCGAGCCGGGCAAGAACGTCATCGACTTCGACCTGATCGAGTCCCAGTTCCGCCACCTGATGCGCGTGGCCGTCTCCGTACGCGAGGGCACCATCTCCTCCTCCACACTGCTCAAGCGGCTGCGCTCCGGGTCGAGGAAGAACGCCACCTACGCCGCCTTCCGCGAGGTCGGCCGCGTGATCCGCACCGTCCAGCTCCTGCGCTACCTCTCGGACGCGCCGCTGCGCCGACGGGTGACCGCAGCGACCAACAAGGTCGAGTCGTTCAACCGGTTCTCCCAGTGGATCGGCTTCGGCAACCGCGGCGTCATCGCCGACAACGACCCCATCGAGCAGGAGAAGGCGATGAAGTTCAACGCGCTGCTCACCAACTCGGTGATCTTCCACAACGCCCTGGACATCGCGGAGATCGTGCGGCAGTTGCTGGAGGAGGGATGGGAGATCGACCCGGAAGACCTGGCGCACATCTCGCCGTACCTGACCGAACACATCAACCGGTTCGGCGAGTACTCCACCCACGAACTCGGCATCCAGCCCGACGACTATGACCCGAAGCTCGACGTCGACTTCGCTCCGCTGCGCGAGCAGGACCTGACCGCTACCGGCCTTGGTCAGGCCGCTTGATGCCGAGCGCTGCCGGAAGGGGACTAAGGCGAGGCCCCCTACGCATGGGCCGGTGGCTGTACACAGCCGAGCGGGGCCGCGCCGTCGTCGGCCTGGTCCCGTTCGTGAGTGGTGAAAGCTGACCGAGCCACGGGGAGAGCGCATCCCCGCCTGGCCGCCAGACAGTGGCGGGAATCGTCATATCTGTGTCCTTGCCGCCATTAGGGGTTGTGACCACGATGGATGGGTGAGCATCCGACGCATCGTCTTCGCCGTCTTTCCGGATTTTCAGATCCTCGACCTGACCGGACCTCATGAGGTGTTCACACAGGCGGGACGTCTCACCGGTGGCGTCGTCCTCGAAACTGTGGCTGCTGCGCCCGGTCCGGTGCTCTCCAGCGGCGGTCTCGCGGTCTCCCCGACCCTGACAATCGATGAAGCTGCTGGGCCGGTGGACACGCTCATCGCCGTGGGTGGCTGGGGTATCCACCGGGCTTGCGAGGACGGACACTTCGTGGACTGGTTCGCCCGGACCGCCCACCGTGCGCGCCGTACTGCCTCAGTGTGCAGCGGTGCCTTCCTGCTGGGCGCCGCCGGGCTCCTCGACGGGCGGCGCGCTGTCACTCACTGGTCGCGCTGCGACCAGCTCGCCGAGCAGTATCCGCAGGTCACGGTCGACCCCGACCCGATCTTCGTCCGCGACGGTGAGGTGTGGACCTCGGCCGGTATCACTGCGGGCATGGACCTCGCGCTCGCCATGACCGAAGACGACCACGGGCCCGAGATTTCCCGCGCTATCGCCCGCCAGATGGTGATGTTCGTCCAACGTCCTGGAGGACAGGCGCAATTCAGCGCCCAGCTCGCCGCCCAGCGCCCGGAGCGGGCACCGTTGCGCGACATCCTCGACTGGATCGCCGACCACCCCGACTGCGACCTTGGCGTGCCCGCCCTCGCGGCACGTGCCGCGATGAGCGAACGAAACTTCACCCGCGTCTTCCGTGCGGAGACCGGCCACACCCCCGCCGCATACGTCGAAAGCGCCCGTATCGAGGCCGCGAGACGGCTCCTTGAGACCACCTCCGCCACCCTGGAATCGGTGGCGCACGCCTGCGGGTTCGGAACCGTCGAGACCCTGCACCGCAGTTTCAAGCGGACGCTCCAGGTCACCCCCGGCGAGTACCGCAAGCATTTCTCCGCGTACACCACCACTGTCTGACGCCGGCGGTGGCCACCTCCGAAAGGCACACTTATGCGTATCGTCATCCCGCTCTTCGACGGATTCACTGCGCTCGACGTTGTCGGCCCGTACGAAATCCTTCGCATGCTGCCGGAAGCCGACGTCGTCTTCTCCGCCAACGCTCCAGGCCCTTGCACGGACGGCGAGGGCCATCTCCTCCTCCTCGCCACGGCCTCCTTCCAGGACGTCGTGGAAGCCGACGTCCTGGTGGTGCCCGGTGGTCCGGGCGCACGTCGCAGCCTCACCGACGAGTCGCTGCTCGGCTGGATCCGTCGCATCCACGCCACCACCATGTGGACCACGTCGGTGTGCACCGGTTCTCTGCTGCTCGGTGCGGCTGGCCTGCTCGACGGGCTGGAGGCCACCACTCACTGGGGGGCTGTCGACACCTTGGAGTCGTACGGCGCCACCTACACAGAGCGTCGCGTCGTGGAGCAGCCCGGCGGCATTGTCACCGCCGCCGGGGTTTCCTCGGGCATCGACATGGCACTGCGACTTGCTGAACTCATCGCGGGACGGGTAGCCGCCGAGGCGTTCCAACTCGCCATCGAGTACGACCCTCAACCCCCCTTCGACTCCGGCTCGTATGCCAAGGCGTCCCAGGAAGCGAAGAACTACCTAGCGGCACGCCCGCGCCGCACGGCCAGGCCCGCGTCCGTATAGCTACGGGCAAGTGTCGTGTAGCACTGCGTAACGCTCAGGTCCGCAGTCGACGCGAGGGTCGACGGCACAGCGGATGGCGGTAGCAGTCGCTCCGCTTCGAGGTCGGCTTATCGCACTTCCGCTGCCAGATGGCTCGCCAGGGTGGTGCCGCAGTAAATGCCGGATTTACTGCGGCAGAGCCCCTACCGTGATCATCGCGACCTGCGGCGGGGCATTCCGGCCGCCGGGGTGAGGTGTACGCATTTACTGCGGCAGCACCGGGAGGGCGGAGCGGGCATGACGATCGAACCGGTGACCGAACTCGGGAGCAGTGGCGCATTGCGGTTGCCGCGCGCCCGCGTCGTGCCCAAGTCCGCCCCTCCCGCGTCGTACATCGCGGCGGTCGAGCGCTACCTCACCGGCGCGGGCATCGCGAAGTCCTCCGCGCGTATCTACCGGATCTCGCTGACGACCTGGGGGTGGATGTGACAAATCCGTTAGTGATCACTAGATGAGTGACGTGCTGACCTGGGTGTCTAGTGATCATTTCGAGATTTCTGCTGTGGTGTGGTGCGTCTCCG
>NZ_JBITDJ010000021.1:0-128082 GCF_044454085.1 Streptomyces sp. NPDC051569 | reverse complement strand
GGCACGCTGTTGAGTTCTCAAGGAACGGACGCTTCCTTCGGTCCCGTTTCACCGGGGCCCTCCGGGCGCTTCCCTTCGGTGTTTCATTTTGTTCTTTACTTCGTGTTCCCGACTCTATCAGATGCTTTTCGCTTCCGACTTCCTCGGTGCTTTCCAGGTTCTCGCTTTCGCGTTTCCCTTTCCGGCGGTCACTACGTTAACCGATTTTCCCTGCGGCTCATAATCGAGCCGGTGGATTTGAATTCCGGCATGCCGAAATTCATACCCGTTGGGGTTGGTTGTTAGTAGTGGATGGCCGCTCCGGGGGCTGCTGAACAGCAGGACCCGGGTCAAGCGGCTCGGGCTACGTTAGGCGGATGAACTGCGCGAGTCAAGTTCGTCGTCGGCGGGGCGCGTGGGCGCGGTACGGGCTGACCGAGGGGTCGCCGTCGATCCAGAAGCGCCACGGGTGACCGGCTCCGTCCCCGCCGACTCCCGTACGCGGGCCGCTGCGTACCTGGTCATCACGGGCGGGGGCGCCGGCCAGCAGCGAGAGCGGGGCGCCGGGTCCCGCGCAGACATCCGCGCCGTCGAGGGCCCGGTCGATGTCGAGGGCGGTGGCCAGCCGCGCCGGGCCTTTGGCCAGTTCTCTGTCATGACGGGCCGAGAACCGGCGCTTGCGGGTCAGCTCGGCGCCGGCCCGGATCTCGCCGGCCCGCAGCAGGACTCCGCTCGCGAAGCCCTCAGGGCCGCACACCAGGTTGAGGCAGTGCCACATCCCGTACGTGAAATAGACGTACGCGTGACCGGGCGGACCGAACATCACTCCGTTGCGGGCCGTGCGGCCGCGGAAGGCGTGCGAGCCCGGATCGATCGCGCCCGCGTACGCCTCCACCTCGGTCAGCCTGAGCTCGATGGGCCCTTCGTCCGTACTCCGTACCAGCGTCCGGCCGAGGAGGTCGGGGGCGACCTCCAGGACCGGACGGTCGAAGAACTCCCGGGGCAGCGGCATACGGTCGGGACTCTCGATCATGATGTTCGAGCGTACCGGGGACCGGCTACGGTCAGGGCGCGTACGCAGGGGTCGGTATCGAGAAGGAGTGAACATGGGCTTCAAGAAGCTGCTCGCGAGCATGGGCGCGGGCGGGGCGTCCGTCGAGACGGAGCTGACCGAGCTGAACGTCGTACCCGGCGGGGTCGTTCAGGGCGAGGTACGGCTCCAGGGCGGTTCCGTGAACCAGCAGATCCAGGGTCTCGCCGTCGGTCTTCAGGCGCGGGTCGAGGTCGAGGGCGGCGACCAGGAGCTCAAGCAGGACATCGAGTTCACCAAGCAGTCCATCGGCGGTGCCTTCGAGGTGCAGGCCGGGGCGGCGCACGTGGTGCCCTTCGGTCTGGAGATCCCCTGGGAGACGCCGATCACGACGATCGACGGACAGCCGCTGCGTGGCATGCACATCGGCGTGACGACGGAGCTGGACATCGCGCGGGCGCTGGACTCCAGCGACCTGGACCCGGTCAACGTCCACCCGCTGCCGGCGCAGCAGGCGATCCTGGACGCCTTCATCCAGCTGGGCTTCCGCTTCAAGAGTGCCGACATGGAGCGTGGGCACATCCGGGGGACGCGTCAGCGGCTGCCGTTCTACCAGGAGATCGAGTTCTTCGCGCCGCAGCAGTACCGCGGGCTGAACCAGGTCGAGCTGACCTTCGTCGCGGACGACCGCGAGATGGACGTCATCCTGGAGATGGACAAGAAGCCGGGGCTGTTCAGCGAGGGCAGTGACTCGTTCCGGGCGTTCCAGGTGGGTCTGAACGACTTCCACGGCACCGACTGGCCCGGCTACCTGAACCAGTGGCTCGCCGAGGTCGGCGGCCGTCGCAACTGGTTCTAGGCTCGGGATCCAGGACCAGGCGGTCAGGCTGTCAGGCAGCCGGCGGCAGGTCGCACAGTTCACGCAGTTCTTTTGGAGGCTTTGGACGTGACCGAGGGCAAGAGGGCTCCGCTCCCTCACGACTTCCATCCGCAGGTACCGTCATTCACGGTGGTGAGCGACGACGTTTCGCACGGGGCCGTACTCAAGGACGCCCAGGTCCACGCCGGCGGGAACACCTCGCCGCACCTGCGGTGGGAGGGTTTCCCGGCGGAGACCAAGAGCTTCGCCGTGACGTGCTTCGACCCGGACGCGCCGACCGGCAGTGGTTTCTGGCACTGGGTGCTCTTCGACATCCCGGCGTCGGTCACGGAGCTTCCGGCGGGCGCGGGCAGTGGGGCCTTCAAGGGGCTTCCCGAGGGGGCCGTCCAGGCTCGTAGCGACTACGGGTCGAAGGACTTCGGCGGTGCCGCGCCGCCCGCGGGTGACCCGGCGCACCGTTACGTGTTCACCGTGTACGCGGTGGACAGCGAGCGGCTGGGCCCGGACAGTGACGCCTCGCCGGCTTATGTCGGCTTCAATCTGCGTTTCCACGCGCTGGCGCGCGCGCAGCTCATCGGGGAGTACGCGGCTCCCGCCGAGAGCTGACCGTTTGCCGGTTGTTTGCCCTGCCCTGGTCTTGGAGAGATCAGGGCAGGGCATTTTTTATTGTGTTGTCCCTCTCGGCGTGCCCGGCCAGAGTTGATCCAAGCCCGCCATGCGGCGGGCCGGCACACGGGAGGTGGGCGGGATGCGGGACACGCTGGTACTCAATGCGAGCTTCGAGCCGCTGTCGACGGTGACTCTCAACCGTGCGGTCGTGCTGGTGCTGCAGGACAAGGCCGTCGTCGAGCAGGCCCATCCCGGCCTCCGTGTCCGGGCCGCCGCGGTCGAGCTTCCGGTGCCCCGGGTGATCAGGCTGTGCCGGTACGTCCGGGTGCCCTTCCGAAGACAGGCTCCGTGGTCGAGACGGGGGGTGCTGATGCGGGACCAGCACCGGTGCGCGTACTGCGGCAGGCGCGCGACGACGGTGGACCATGTGGTGCCCCGGTCGAGAGGCGGGGCGGACAGCTGGCTGAATACGGTCGCTTCGTGTGCCGAGGACAATCACCGCAAGGCGGACCGTACGCCGGAGCAGGCGGGGATGCCGCTGCTCCACCAGCCCTTCGAGCCGTCCCCGGCGGACGCGATGCTGCTCTCGCTGCGGCACGGTGAGCGCTTCGAGCTTCCGCAGTGGCTGGTGGGTGTACAGCCGGCCGCGTAGTCCGCCTGACGCGTCAGCCGTACCGGCGGATCAGCAACTGCACGACGGCGAATACGCCGACCACGACGATGAAGACGCGCAGTGCCGTCGGTGGCAGCCGTCGGCCGACCTTGGCGCCGAGCTGGCCGCCGATGGCCGAGCCGACGGCGATCAGTACGACCGCCGTCCAGTCGAAGTCCGCGACGAAGAGGAAGAAGAGCGCGGCGACGCCGTTGACGACGGCGGCGAGGACGTTCTTGACGGCGTTCAGGCGCTGCAGGGTGTCGTCGATCAGCGTGCCCATGAGGGAGACGTAGATGATCCCCTGGGCCGCGGTGAAGTAGCCGCCGTAGACGCTGGCGAGCAGGAGCCCGATGAGCAGGAGCGGGCCGCCGTCGGGGCGCGGGGTGGTGCCTTTGCGTTCCCGGCGGGCCTGGACCGCCCTGGCGAGGCGGGGCTGGAGGATCACCAGGACGAGCGCGAGGGTGACCAGGACGGGCACGATCGTCTCGAAGGCGCTCGACGGCAGGACGAGGAGCAGGGTGGCACCGCTGAGCCCGCCGACGAGTGCCGCGGCGCTCAGGCGCAGGATGCGGCGGCGCTGGCCGGTCAGTTCGGCCCGGTAGCCGATGGCTCCGCTGACCGATCCCGGTATCAGGCCGAGGGCGTTGGAGACGGTGGCGGTGACCGGTGGGAGACCCGTCGCCAGCAGGACGGGGAAGGTGATCAGCGTGCCCGAGCCGACGATGGTGTTGATGGTGCCGGCACTGACGCCCGCGATGAAGACGGCGAGCATCTCCCAGATGGTCACGGTGCGCCCCTTGTCTGATCGGTGCCTGATCGGTGCCGGACGCACCGATCATGCACGAAGGGGCGGGTGGATCAGTCGAGCGGGGTGTCCTGTCGGCGTTCCTTGCCGGTGTTGAAGCCCGGCATGCCGGAGCCGAGGTTGTCGAAGGCTCCGCTGAGGCCCTTGAGGGCGTCGCCGATCTCGCTGGGCACGATCCAGAGCTTGTTGGCGTCTCCCTCGGCGATCTTCGGGAGCATCTGGAGGTACTGGTAGGCGAGGAGCTTCTGGTCGGGGTCGCCCGCGTGGATCGACTCGAAGACCGTACGGATCGCCTGGGCCTCGCCCTCGGCGCGCAGGGCGGCGGCCTTGGCCTCACCTTCGGCGCGGAGGATCGCGGACTGCTTCTCGCCCTCGGCGGTGAGGATCTGCGACTGGCGGATGCCTTCGGCGGTGAGGATCGCGGCGCGCTTGTCGCGGTCCGCGCGCATCTGCTTCTCCATCGAGTCCTGGATGGAGGTCGGGGGCTCGATGGCCTTCAGCTCGACGCGGTTGACGCGGATGCCCCACTTGCCGGTCGCCTCGTCGAGGACGCCGCGCAGGGCGGCGTTGATCTCCTCGCGGGAGGTGAGGGTCCGCTCCAGGTCCATGCCACCGATGATGTTGCGCAGGGTGGTGACGGTGAGCTGCTCGATCGCCTGGATGTAGCTGGCGACCTCGTACGTCGCGGCCCGGGCGTCGGTCACCTGGTAGTAGATGACGGTGTCGATGTTGACGACCAGGTTGTCCTGGGTGATCACCGGCTGGGGCGGGAAGGGGACGACCTGTTCGCGCAGGTCGATGCGGTTACGGATCGAGTCGATGAACGGGACCACGATGTTGAGGCCCGCGTTGAGGGTTCGGGTGTAGCGGCCGAAGCGCTCCACGATGGCGGCGCTTGCCTGGGGGATGACCTGGACCGTCTTGATCAGGGCGATGAATACAAGCACCACCAGGATGACCAGGACGATGATGATTGATGGCATCGCGTTCCTCGGACCCTTCGCTGCCGGATGTTCCGATGATCGAGTTTGTCAGACGGGGAGTGAACGTGGGGCGGGTTCAGCGGTGTTGACTCACATGACCACCGCCGTCGCACCGTCGATCTCGACGACATCGACCTGCCGGCCTGGTTCGAAGGCCATGTCCGCGTCGAGTGCGCGCGCGGACCACACCTCGCCGGCCAGCTTGATCCGGCCGCCCCGGCTGTCGACCCGTTCCAGCACTTCGGCCTGACGGCCTCTCAGGGCGTCGATTCCGGTGGCGTGGCCGGAGCGCCCGCCGCGCTGCCGGGCCGCGATCGGGCGTACGACGGCGACGAGCGCCACCGACACCGCCGCGAATACCAGGACTTGGGCCACCACTCCGCCGCCGAGGGCGGCGACGACGGCGGCCGCGACCGCTCCGGCGGCGAGCATGCCGAGTTCGGGCATCGCCGTCACCACGAGCGCGATGCCCAGTCCGGCCGCGCCGATCAGCCACCACACCCACGCGTCGATGTCCACGTGTTCATGGTAGGTCCGGCAACACCCTCGCGGACAGGGGCGAGTTCAGGTCAGCCGAGCGGCAGACCCTGCGCCGTCCAGCGGTCGCCGGTGCGCTCGACGACGAGCGGGAGGCCGAAGCAGAGCGAGAGGTTGCGGGAGGAGAGTTCCGTCTCCATGGGGCCGGCGGCGAGCACCTTGCCCTGGCGGATCATGAGGACATGGGTGAATCCCGGAGCGATCTCCTCGACATGGTGGGTCACCATGATCATGGAGGGGGCGTACGGGTCGCGGGCGAGGCGGCCGAGGCGGCGTACGAGGTCCTCGCGGCCCCCGAGGTCCAGACCGGCGGCGGGCTCGTCCAGGAGCAGCAGCTCGGGGTCGGTCATCATCGCGCGGGCGATCAGGGTGCGCTTGCGCTCGCCCTCGGAGAGCGTGCCGAACTTGCGGTCCAGGTACTCGGTCATGCCGAGCCGGTCGAGGAAGGCGCGGGCGCGCTGCTCGTCGACCTCGTCGTAGTCCTCGTTCCAGGTGGCGGTCATGCCGTACGCGGCCGTGAGGACGGTCTGCAGGACCGTCTGGCGCTTGGGGAGCTTTTCGGACATGGCGACGCCCGCCACGCCGATGCGGGGGCGGAGGTCGAAGACGTCCACGCCGCCGAGCCGCTCGCCGAGGATCCGCACCGTGCCGGTGGTCGGGAAGAGGTAACTGGACGCGAGATTGAGCAGGGTGGTCTTGCCGGCGCCGTTGGGGCCGAGGATCACCCAGCGCTCCCCCTCCTTGACCGACCAGGAGACATCGTCCACCAGAGCGCGTCCGTCGCGGACCACGGATACGTCCACCAGCTCCAGTACATCGCTCATGAGCGCGTTGTCTCCCCATGCAATCGTCTTGAAGTCCCGGGCGCGCCTGTAGGCGCGTGTCCCAGGGAAAACCTACGCCACTGGCCGAGTGATCCCTTCCTGAGGTCCGTTCCCTACGCTGGGTCCATGCTTTCGCAACCACGATCAGGACTGCTGGCCGCCTGGGGGAACGCCCTCCTGGCCGGATTTGTTTCACCGGACGACGCCGTACTCGCCGTCGTCGGCGGCGACGCGCTGCACCGGGTGGAGGGGCTGCCGGGCGAGA
This sequence comes from Streptomyces sp. NPDC051569, assembly GCF_044454085.1. NCBI lineage: Bacteria > Bacillati > Actinomycetota > Actinomycetes > Kitasatosporales > Streptomycetaceae > Streptomyces > Streptomyces sp. NPDC051569. The sequence continues at coordinate 121,515 of NZ_JBITDJ010000021.1, read as the reverse complement.
CGGGTCCTGTCGGACTCACGCTGGCGCTCGGGCGGCTGCGGGCGCTCGGGGTGACCGGGTACCGGGTCGCGCTGCCCGCGCCGGGGCATCCGCTGGGGCTGAGCGGTCCGCCGGAGTTCAACGCCCGGGCGCTGGAGGCCGAGGAGGCGGTGATCGCCACGGGGGCTCCGTACGGGTTGGTCCCGGACGTGACCGAGGTCGGCCCGGACGGGGACCGGCACGTCGAGGTCCTCTGGCACTGCCTGCCCGTACGGGACGCCCCGCCGGCGGACGTGCCCTCGCTCGGTGAGGCCGAACGCGAGCTCGCCGAGGCGCTGCGGGATGCCACGGAGGTGCTTTCACGGCTCGATGTGGCGGCGTCGGGGCCGATGGCCGCGGCGGCCCTGGACGCGTACCGGGCGCGGGCGGAGCGGGGCCGTGAGGTGCTGGCTCCCGGGTATCCGCCGCGGGCGGTACGGGTGCTGGAGCTGGCGCAGCGGGTCGGGCTGCTGGTTTCGCTGGCGTACGAGAACGGGCACGGCGGCGCGGTGAGCGCGTCGGAGATGGCGGCGCGGGGCGCGGCGCTGCGGCCGGTGGAGCGGGTCGCCAGGCGGGCCCAGGTCGCCTCGTACAACGCCTATGTGGAGGAGCTCCAGCGGAAGTCGCAGCATTAGTGTCCGCGAGCGGCACTGTCCGCGAGCGGCACTGTCCGCGCGACGGGGCGAGGCCGGCCGGGAGGAGCACCGGGGCGTAGTTCGCCTCCGGGGGCGGCACCGGGCGAGGCCCCCGGCCGGCGGGGGCGGCGGGGGCCTCGCGGGTGCGTGACGCACAGGGGCGTCACGCACGTCACTCAGGCGTCACGCACGTCACTCAGTGGTTGACCGAGTGGTTGCCGAACGCGGGGTTCAGCAGGCCGATCACGTTGATGGTGTTGCCGGTGAGGTTCACCGGGATGTGCACCGGGACCTGGACCGTGTTGCCGGAGCCGACACCCGGGGAGTGCTGGGCCAGGCCCTCGGCGTGGGCACCGTCGGCGAACGCGGCGCCGGCGGAGCCGGCCGCGGCGAGACCGGCGGTGGCGAGGACCAGGGCGGCCTTCTTGGCAACCTTCATGGGGGTGTTCCTTAATCGAGTGATCAACGGCCCTGGGGGCTGGGCTCCCGGGCCGGATTCATAACGGTGGGACGAAGGGGCGCGCGGGCAGACGTCAGTGGTTGACGGCGTGGTTGCCGAACGCGGGGTTCAGCAGGCCGATCACGCTGACGGTGTTGCCGACGACGTTCACCGGGACGTGCACCGGGGCCTGGATGACGTTGCCGGAGACGACGCCCGGGGACTGGACGGCCTCGCCGTGGGCCTGCGCACCGTCATGGGCGGAGGCGACACCGGCGCCGGCGGCGACGATGCCACCGGCGATCAGGGTGAGGGTGGCGGCCTTCTTCAGGTTCTTCATTTCGGGATCCTCCTCGCACTGACTGCGGCGGTACGCCGCAGCACGCCATGGAGAACGCCTGGGTGACGATCAGGATGCGCCGTGTGGGTGACATACACCCGACGGTATGAATCTCAGACCGGAAGGCGACGCTCCGGTTCAGCCCGTGGCCTCATGCCGTACGGCCCAGAGCGCCGCCTGCGTGCGATCCGAGACGTCCAGTTTCATCAGGATGTTCGACACGTGCGTCTTGACAGTCTTCTCGGAGAGCACCAGCGCGCGGGCGATCTCCCGGTTCGAGCGCCCGTCGGCGATCAGGACGAGTACTTCCCGCTCCCGTTCGGTGAGCGACGTCCCCCTCCCCTGGCCGCCGCCGGGGTCGTCGTGGGTCAGCAGCGCGCCCGCGACCTCGGGCTGGAGCAGTACGTGCCCGGCGTGGACGGAACGGATGGCGCCGGCCAGCGCTTCGGGGTCGATGTCCTTGTAGACGTAACCGGAGGCACCGGCCCGCAGCGCGGGCACGACGGTGCGCTGTTCGGTGAAACTGGTGACGATCAGGACCCTGGCCGGATTGTCGAGTGCGCGGAGCTTGCGCAGCGCCTCGATGCCGTCGGTGCCGGGCATCTTGATGTCCATCAGCACCACGTCGGGGCGGAGCTCCTCGGTGCGGGCGACGCCCTCGGCGCCGTCGGACGCCTCGCCCACCACCTCGATGTCGTCCTGGATCTCCAGGAACGTACGCAGCCCGCGCCGGACCACCTGATGATCGTCCACCAGCAGCACACGGATGGTTCTGTCAGCCACCGGGTACCTCCATCTCGATCGTGGTGCCCTCTCCGGGCACCGATTCCACGGTGAGCCCGCCGCCCACACCGCTCGCCCGGTCGCGCATCGAAACCAGCCCCAGGTGGCGGCCCGCCGAGCGGACCGCCCGGGGATCGAAGCCCTTGCCGTTGTCGCGGACGGCGAGGACCGTGTCCTGGCCCCGGCGGGCGAGGGAGACCTCGACCCGGTCCGCCTCCGAGTGGCGCAGGGCGTTGTGCAGCGCTTCCTGGGCCACGCGCAGCAGGGCCTCCTCCTGAGCCGCGGGAAGCGCCCGTACGGCACGGCTCTCGAAGGTGACCCGGGCGGAGTGGGCGCGGTCGAGCACCTGGATGTGGGCGCGGAGGGTATGGACGAGTCCGTCCTCGTCGAGCGCGGCGGGACGCAGTTCGACGACGGCGGCACGCAATTCCTCGGCGGCTTCGGCGGCGAGGGCGGTGACCTGCTGGAGTTCGTCCTTGGCCCGGTCCGGGTCGCGGTCCACCAGGGCGGCGGCCGCCTGGGCCGTCAGCCGCAGTGAGAAGAGCTTCTGGCTGACGGCGTCATGGAGCTCGTGGGCGAGGCGCGAGCGCTCCTCGGCGATGGTCAGTTCGCGGCTGCGCTCGTACAGCCGGGCGTTGGTGAGGGCGATCGCGGCGTGCTGGGCGAGGATCGCGAGGAGTTCCTCGTCCTCCTCGGTGAATCCGCAGCCGCCGTCCCGCAGGTGGCAGCGCTTGTTGGCGAGGAAGATCGCGGCGAGGGTCTCGTCGCCGTCCCTGACCGGGAGGCCGAGGAAGTCGGACAGGTCGGGGTGGGCGGCGGGCCAGCCTCCGAAGCGCGGGTCCTCACGTACGTCGGCGAGGCGCTGGGCCTTCTCGTCGTGGAGCATCGCGGCGAGGATGCCGTGCTGGCGCGGCAGCGGGCCGATGGCCTTCCACCGCGCGTCGCTGACCCCGTCGACGACGAACTGGGCGAAGCCGCCGTGGTCGTCCGGCACGCCGAGTGCCGCGTATTCGGCGTCGAGCAGTTCGCGGGCGGAGACGACGATCGTCTTGAGGACGTCGCGCACCTCCAGGTGCCTGCTCATCGCGAGGAGCGCGGTGCTCACGGCGGCGAGGCCGGAGCTCGGTCGGTGGCTCATGAGTTCACCGTACCGGCGGGTGTGACCTGCGGTATCGGGCCCGGGCCCGGCCGCCGGGGGCCGGACGCCCTAGGTCGAAGTACCCGTGCGGGACGGGGCCCGCGTACGAGGCGGCGGAGGGTGACGCGTTCCTACGTTGGGTGCGTCGAGGTACGCCGACGAAGGAGCTGACGTCATGCCGGTAGCGATCATCACCGGGGCTTCGAAGGGGCTGGGGCGCGAGCTGGCCCTGGCGCTCGCCCGGCGCGGCTGGGATCTGGTGCTGGATGCCAGGACCGCACCCGTACTGGAGGAGACGGCGGAACGGGCCCGGGCGCACGGGACCCGGGTGCTGGCGGTCGCCGGGGATGTCACGGACGGCGGCCACCGCGCGGAGCTGGTGGCCGCGGCGGCGGAGCTGGGGGCGCTCGATCTGGTGGTGAGCAATGCCTCCGCGCTGGGCGCGGAGCCGCTCGTACGGCTGGCGGGGCTGCCGCTCGACGGGCTGCGGGCGGCGCTGGAGACCAATGTCGTGGCGGCGCTCGGGCTCGTGCGGGAGGCGCTGCCGCTGCTGCGGGCCGGCGGGGCGGGTGCGGTGATCGCGGTGAGTTCGGACGCGGCGGTGGAGCCCTACGGGACATGGGGCGGGTACGGCGCGTCCAAGGCGGCGCTGGAGCAGCTGGCCGCCGTACTGGCGGTCGAGGAGCCGGGGCTGCGGGTGTGGGCGGTCGACCCGGGCGACATGCGGACGGATCTGTACGCGGCGGCCGTGCCGGACGACACGGACCCGCGCCCGGAGCCCGGGGCGGCGGTGCCGGGCTTCCTGCGGCTGCTGGAGCGGCGTCCGGCGAGCGGCCGCCATACGGTCCGCGCCCTGCTGGAGGAGAAGTGAGCGTGCTGGAGTCGCTGCGGGTGCCCGAGGAGTTGTCCGCGCGGGTCCCGGCGGAGCAGCGCGGGAGCGGCCGGGACGACGTGCGGCTGATGGTCTCGCGGGGGACGCGGGTCACGCACCACGCCTTCCGGGAGCTGCCGGGGCAGCTGCGGGCCGGGGACGTCCTGGTGGTCAATACGTCGGCGACGCTGCCGGCGGCTGTCAACGGGCGCGTGGGCGGGGAGCGGGTCGCCGTGCACTTCTCGACCCGGGGCGACGACGGGCGGTGGGCGGTCGAGCTGCGGACGCCGCAAGGGCGGCGGGACGGCAGGCGGCCGACCGGGACCGGGGCGGAGGCGACCGGGGCGAATGCCACCGCCACCGCCACCGGAGGAGGGGCGGGGGCGGCCGGGGCCTCGCTGCCGCGTGCCGGGGGGCCGGCGGGGGCGGTCGTACGGCTGCCGGGCGGCGAGCACCTCGTACTGGAGCGGCCGCTGGATCCGGCGGGGGTCCGGCTGTGGTGGGCCCGGGTGTCGTCCGCCGATGTGCCGGGGCTGCTGCACCACTACGGCCGGCCCATCCGCTACCTCTACACGGAGCGGGACCAGCCGCTGTCCGCGTATCAGACGGTCTTCGCGCTCCCCTCCCCCGACGGTTCGGGGTCGGCGGAGATGCCGAGCGCCGGGCGGCCGTTCACCGCGGGTCTGGTCGCCGAGCTGGTGTGCCGGGGGGTGCTGTTCGCGCCGGTGACGCTGCATACGGGGGTGGCGTCGGCGGAGGCGTACGAGCCGCCGTACCCGGAGCGGTTCGCGGTGCCGGGGACGACGGCCCGGCTGGTGAACGCGGCGGCGGCGGACGGCGGGCGGATCGTCGCGGTCGGCACGACGGCGGTCCGGGCGCTGGAGTCGGCGGCGGGGCCCGACGGGGTGGTGCGGGCGGCCTCGGGGTGGACGGATCTGGTGGTGACGCCCCGGCGCGGGGTGCGGGCCGTGGACGCGCTGCTGACCGGACTGCACGAGCCGGGGGCCTCGCATCTGCTGATGCTGGAGGCGATCGCCGGGCGGGAGGCCTTGACCAGCGCGTATACGGAAGCGCTGCGCCGGCTCTATCTCTGGCACGAGTTCGGGGACGTCCATCTCCTCCTTCCGGACGAGCTTCCGGACGAGACCGCTCACACTGTGCATTGCTGAAGCAACGTCCGGTGAGATGCACCCCCTCCCCTTGTGAGCCCGGCAATAGGACCCAGGTCACTTACGAAGCACGTTAGTCGACCGAAAGAGGGGGGGTTGAGCTTGGCTTAAGCGGGTGAGTCGGCATTCTCGGGGCCTCCCGCTCCACTATCCGGGGTCGTACGTCACACCTTTGCCACAGCATTTTGCGTTCGCTAAGAATTGCGTTTGTCGCCGCCGAGCAGGCTGGCCAACCGGCCTCCGCGACTCCCGCTATTCGAAGAGGTACGTCTCTATGTTCTCGTCACGCACCCCTGGCTTCGGTCGTCTCAACAAGACCCACAAGGCATCGATCGCAGGCGTCGCCGCTGCCGGTGTCGCAGCCGTCACCCTCTCCCTGGTCCCCGGCAACGCCGCCCAGGCGCACACCGAGCCCCAGGCCATCGCCGCCTCGCAGGTGGCGTGGACGACGTCGGCGAACAGCGCTCAGGTTTCGGCCATCCAGACAAGCATCGCGAAGCAGCACGTCAGCGCCGACATCGCGGCCAAGGTCCAGACCGCGGCCAACAAGGCCGCCGTGAAGGCCAAGGCCGACGCGACCGCCAAGGAGAAGGCCGCCAAGGCCAAGGCCCACGCGAAGGCGAAGGCCACCGCCAAGGCGAAGGCCGAAGCGAAGGCCAAGGCGAAGGCGAAGGCCGTGGCGAAGGCGAAGGCCGCTGCCAAGGCCAAGGCCAAGGCGGCTGCCAAGGAAGCCGCGAAGAAGCGTGCTAAAACGGCCGCGAGCCGCTCCACGGTCCGCAAGCCGGTCTACGCGAACAACCTGGACGGCTGGATCCGTGAGTCGCTGGCCATCATGAAGGCCAAGGGCATCCCGGGCTCGTACGACGGTCTGCACCGCAACATCATGCGCGAGTCGAGCGGTAACCCGAACGCGATCAACCTCTGGGACATCAACGCCCAGAACGGCATCCCGTCGAAGGGCCTGCTCCAGGTGATCCCCCCGACGTTCAAGACGTACCACGTCTCCGGAACGCCGGACAACATCTACAACCCGGTCTCCAACATCACGGCCGCGGCCAACTACGCCGCTGCCCGGTACGGGTCGATCGACAACGTCAACAGCGCCTACTGAGCCACGCTCACTGTCGCACTGACGCACTACGCCGGAGGGCGGCACCCCCAGGGGGGTGCCGCCCTCCGGCGTGCGGGTGCCGGGACGGTCGCGCTGCTACTTCCGCATGACCTCCGGCTCGTGGCGGCGCAGCAGACGCGACACCACGAAGCCGCCGGCCACGCCCATCAGCAGCAGGATCCCGATATCGATACCCCACTGGCCCGCCGAGTGCTCCCACAGCGGGTCGAGCGCCGTCGGGTTCCGGGGGTCCCAGGGCGGCATCAGGTGCGCGAGGTCGAGTGTCGTGCCCGCGCCCGCGATCGCCCAGCGGGACGGCATCAGCCAGGCGAACTGCTCCAGGCCGGGTGTGTCGTAGAGCTGGAAGAGGATGCCGGTGAAGACGATCTGGACGATCGCGAACATGACCAGCAGCGGCATGGTCTTCTCGGCGGTCCTCACCAGCGAGGAGATGACCAGGCCGAACATCATCGAGGTGAAGCCGAGGGCGATCACGGTCAGGCAGATCTCGACGGCCGGCGGCATGATCAGGCCCTCGGCGGGCAGCTCGCGGTTGGCGAAGCCGATACCGCAGATGATCACGCCCTGGATGGCCGTGATCACACCGAGCGTGATCACCTTGGACATCAGGTAGGCGGAGCGGGACAGGCCGGTGGCCCGCTCCCGTTCGTAGATGACGCGTTCCTTGATCAGTTCTCGTACGGAGTTGGCCGCACCCGAGAGGCACATGCCGACCGTGAGGACCAGCATGATCGTGCCGGCCTTGGCGTTGAACGTGGCGGGCGGTACGGGCGCCGCCAGACCGAAGTCGGCCGGGATGACGGCGCTGACCACGCCGAGGACCGCGGGCAGGATCAGCATCAGGGCGAGGAAACCCCTGTCCGACGCGATCACCGAGGCGTAGCGGCGGATCAGCGTCCAGAGCTGGGAGCCCCAGCTCTGCGGCTTCGGCGACCGCATCTGCCGCGCCGACGGCGGGTGTACGGACTGCACGGCGGCGGCGTCGATGTCGGCGGCGTACAGCTGGTAGTGCTGCGAGCCGCGCCAGCGGCCGGCCCAGTCGTAGTCCCGGTAGTTCTCGAACGCCGAGAAGACGTCCGCCCAGCTGCCGTAGCCGAAGAAGTTGAGCGCTTCCTCGGGCGGCCCGAAGTACGCCACCGAGCCACCGGGGGCCAGGACCAGCAGCTTGTCGCAGATCGCCAGCTCGGCCACGGAGTGGGTGACGACCAGGACGGTGCGGCCGTCGTCGGCGAGGCCGCGCAGCAGCTGCATGACGTCGCGGTCCATGCCCGGGTCGAGACCGGAGGTCGGCTCGTCCAGGAAGATCAGTGACGGTTTGGTGAGCAGCTCCAGGGCGACGGAGACCCGCTTGCGCTGGCCACCGGAGAGGGAGGTGACCTTCTTCTCCTTGTGGATGTCGAGCTTCAGCTCGCGCAGCACCTCGTCGATCCGGGACTCACGCTCGGCCTCGGCGGTGTCGCCCGGGAAGCGGAGCTTCGCCGCGTACCTGAGCGCCTTCCTGACGGTCAGCTCCTTGTGCAGGATGTCGTCCTGCGGGACGAGGCCGATGCGCTGGCGCAGCTCGGCGAACTGCTTGTAGAGATTCCGGTTGTCGTAGAGGACGTCGCCCTGGTCGGCGGGGCGGTAGCCGGTGAGCGCCTTGAGCAGGGTGGACTTTCCGGAGCCGGACGGACCGATGACGGCGATCAGCGACTTCTCGGGAACGCCGAAGGAGACGTCCTTGAGGATCTGCTTGCCGCCGTCGACCGTCACCGTGAGGTGGCGGGCGGAGAAGGACACCTCACCGGTGTCGACGAACTCTTCGAGCCGGTCACCGACGAGGCGGAAGGTCGAGTGGCCGACGCCGACGGTGTCGCTCGGGCCGATGAGCACGGTGCCGGACTTCGCGATCGGCTGGCCGTTGACGTACGTGCCGTTGTGGGATCCGAGGTCGTGGATCTCGAAGCGGCCGTCGGGCGTCGCGGTGAACTCGGCGTGGTGGCGCGAGACCTGGAGGTCGGAGACGACGAGTTCGTTCTCCAGCGCGCGGCCGATGCGCATGACGCGGCCGAGGGCGAGCTGGTGGAACATGGTCGGGTTGCGGTCGTCGCCGTAGACAGCCGGCGCCCCCGCGGTACCACCCGGGGCCGGGGCGGACGCCGAGGCCGGGGTCTGCTGGTGGGGCACCTGAGCCTGGTACGGCTGCTGAGGTGCCTGATGCCCGTGAGGTACCTGATGCTGAGGCGCCTGGTGCTGGGGTGCTTGGTGCTGAGGCGCCTGGTGCTGGGCTGCCTGATGCTGGAGCGTTTGCTGTGGGGGTGCCTGCTGGTGAGGTGCCTGCGGGGGAGGCTGCTCCCAGTCCTGCCGCACGACCGGTGTCTGGACGTGGACCTGGGGAGACGCCGCGTGCTGCGCGCTGTACGCGCCGGTTCCCGCACCGGACCCCGCACCGGACCCCGCCCCGGTGATGTTCAGCCGGGGCCCGTCCGTGGCGTTGCCGAGATACACGGCCGTACCGGCACCTATGTCCATCCGCTGAACGCGCTGTCCCCGCACATAAGTGCCGTTGGTGCTGCCGTGGTCCTCGACGACCCAACCGCTTTCCCCCCAGCTGATGGTGGCGTGACGCCACGAGACCCTGGCGTCCTCGAACACCAGGTCGCTCTGCGGATCACGCCCCAGGGCGTACGACCTGGACGGATCGAGCGCCCAGGTTCTTCCGTGCAATTCAATGACGAATTCCGGCACTCCATGCCCCACTTGTTGTCCCCCGAGTTTCCCGCGTCGCAGGGAATCCAGGGATGGCGAACATCGTGGGGAACTATTTCAGGCTCGCTCGCCCCTGGGAAACCGGGGATCATGCCCACCCCGGTCCTTGTCCGCCGAAGCCCGCACAGAACACGTGTCCGGTACGCGGGACGGCCCGCTGGCCGACGCGTCCCGCCCGATACGGTGGAAGCACCATGAGCGCATCGCAGCCCCCTCCGGCCTCCGACGTCCGCACCCTCCTCGTGAAGATCTTCGGGAAGGACCGCCCCGGGATCACCGCCGGGCTCTTCGACACCCTCGCCGCCTACTCCGTCGACGTGATCGACATCGAGCAGGTCGTCACCCGTGGCCGTATCGTCCTGTGCGCACTGATCACCGCGCCGACTGCGGGTGGTACCAGCGAGGGCGAGCTGCGCGCGACCGTGCACAGCTGGACCGACTCGCTCAAACTCCAGGCCGAGATCATCTCCGGTACCGGCGACAACCGGCCGCGTGGCAGCGGCCGTTCCCATGTCACGGTGCTCGGCAATCCGCTGACCGCGGAGTCCACGGCGGCCATAGCGGCCAGTATCACCGCGACCGGCGGCAACATCGACCGGATCTTCCGGCTGGCGAAATACCCGGTCACGGCGGTGGAGTTCGCGGTCTCCGGGGTGGAGACCGAACCGCTGCGCACCGCACTGGCCACCGCGGGCGCCGGGATCGGGGTGGATGTGGCGGTCATCTCGGCGGGGCTGCACCGCAGGGCCCAGCGGCTGGTGGTCATGGACGTGGACTCGACCCTGATCCAGGACGAGGTCATCGAACTGTTCGCGGCCCACGCCGGCTGCGAGGCCGAGGTCGCCGAGGTGACGGCCCGGGCCATGCGCGGGGAACTGGACTTCGAGCAGTCCCTGCACGCGCGGGTGGCCCTGCTCGCCGGGCTCGACGCCTCGGTGGTGGAGAAGGTACGAGCGGAGGTGCGGCTCACGCCCGGCGCCCGCACCCTGATCCGTACCCTCAAGCGGCTCGGCTACCAAGTGGGCGTCGTCTCCGGCGGATTCACCCAGGTCACCGACGCTCTGCGGGAACAGCTCGGCCTGGACTTCGCCTCCGCCAACACGCTGGAGATCGTGGACGGGAAGCTCACCGGGCGGGTGGTGGGCGAGATCGTGGACCGCGCGGGCAAGGCGAGGCTGCTGCGCCGGTTCGCCGCCGAGGCGGGGGTGCCGCTGGCCCAGACCGTCGCGATCGGCGATGGCGCCAACGACCTGGACATGCTGAACGCGGCGGGGCTCGGCGTGGCCTTCAACGCGAAGCCGGTGGTGCGCGAGGCGGCTCACGCGGCGGTGAACGTACCGTTCCTGGACACCGTTCTCTACCTGCTGGGCATCACCCGCGAGGAGGTCGAGGCGGCGGACTGCCAGGACGACGATGACGACGATGACGACGACCGGGACGACCACGACCGTTAGCGCCGCGCGGCGAGGCCCCGGCGCGGGCTCCCCCGCACCCGGGGCCTTCACCGGATCAGCCGGACGGCTCGGTCGGTCGCCAGGCCCGGCAGTCGTACGACCCGGTCAGTCGTACGACCCGGTCAGGCGCACGACCCGGTCAGGCGCACGGGAAGCGGATCAGTCGTGCGGAGCCCAGAAATCGACGAGCTTGCCCACTCCGTGTTCAACCGACTTCCACGTTCCGTTGAAGGCGATCACGGCGAAGCCGGCGGTCGGGAATCCGCTCCGGGTCATCCGGGCGATCGTGTCGCCCTCCGAGTCACCCGCGAGGGCATCGGCGGCCGCGTGCGTCGTGGGGTTGTGGCCGACGAGAAGGAGATCGTTCACCTCGTCCGGCGTCTCGTTGATCAACGCGAGCAGATCGCCGAGGGTGGCATCGTAGAGCCGCTCCTCGTAGACGGTCCTGGGCCGGTGCGGCAGCTCGTGCACGGCCAGCTTCCACGTCTCACGGGTCCTGACCGAGGTCGAGCAGAGGGCCAGGTCGAAGGCGATCCCCGTCTCGGCGAGCCGGCGACCCGCCACAGCGGCATCCATACGGCCTCGCTCGGCGAGCGGACGCTCGTGGTCGGACACCTCCGGCCAGTCGGCCTTCGCATGGCGGAGTAGGACGATCCTGCGCGGTGTATCGACGCTCATGCATTCCAGCTTCGCATGAAATGCGGCATCGGGCGCAGGGTGTTGACGGGCTGCCCCGACACGGGTGAACCGGGCTAGCGGACCAGGGTCAGCTGGAGGTGCTCCAGGATCCGTCCGACCGTGGGATCACCCGCCGGATCCCCGGCCGCGGCGTGCGCCGGGCCCGATCCCGCCATCAGCAGAAGGAGCGCGGCGAAAGCGATCGCGGGCAGGGCTACGGCCCACCACGGCAGCTGGATCTCGACGCTGTCGGAGGAGCCGCGAGGTGGACGGGACGAGTGGGACCGGGAGCGCGTTCGGGCCGGCATGGCCGCCTCCGTGGGTCTGCGATGGGCCTGCGATTCGAGGTCCCTCAAACCTACGGATCATGAAGGGGGGATCCCATCCGGTACCCCACCCACTTCACCCTGACCCTGACCCCCTAGGGGAAGGTGGTGCAGGCCCCCCGGCCACCGGAGATCACGGCGCCGCCAGGGAGGCGATGATGCCGATGACCACCATGATGCCGATGATCGTGCCGAACAGGACGAGCAGCTTCCGCTGGCCGTTCGGGGGATGGGGTTCGAGGACTGGCATGCGGTCAGTGTGCCATCTTCGCTTCGTCCTCGATCGTCCGGTCCCGTCCCGCGATGACCCCCACCACCATCTGCGGCACGAGGAAGCCGCCCATCAGGGCGATCGGCAGCGCCCAGCCGCCGGAGTGCTGGTACAACACGCCGACCAGCAGCGGGCCGGGGATCGAGAGCAGGTAGCCGGTGCTCTGGGCGAAGGCGGAGAGCCGTACGACGCCCGCGCTGGTCCTGGACCGCATGCTGATCATGGTGAGGGAGAGCGGGAAGGTGCAGTTCGATATGCCCAGGAGCACCGCCCAGATCCAGGCCCCGCCGGCCGGTGCGAAGTACAGGCCCGCGTAGGCGGTCAGCCCGCACAGGCCCAGGACGACGACGATCGCTCCCTGGTTCTTCATCCGGGCGGCCAGTCCCGGGATCACGAAGGCCAGCGGGACGCCCATCACCATGGTCACGGCGAGCAGCAGGCCCGAGGTGGACGCCGAGACCCCCGCGTCGCGGAAGATCTGCGGCATCCAGCCCATGGCGATGTACGCGCCGGTCGCCTGGAGGCCGAAGAACCCGGCGAGCGCCCAGGCCGTACGGCTTCGCGCGAGCCTGAGCCGGGGGGTTTCCGACGACTGCGGGGTGGTCGGTGACGCGGCGCCCGGGGACGTGGCGGCGGGGGGCATGGCGGCCGGGGCGGCGCCGGCGTCGCGGTGGCGTACCAGTGCGAGCCAGGGCAGTACGGCGACGGCGGCGAGGGCCCCCCAGATGCCGAGCCCCATGCGCCAACTGCCGCCCATCGCCTGGGTCATGGGGACGGTCGCGGCGGCCGCGGCGGCGGTGCCGAATGCCAGGGCCATCGAGTACAGCCCGGTCATGGTGCCGACCCGGTCGGGGAAGTACCGCTTGACGATCACCGGCATCAGCACATTGGTGAGGGCGATGCCCATGAGCGCGAACGCGCTCGCGGCGAGGAAGCCGACCGTGCCGCCCGCCAGGGGGCGCAGCAGCAGGCCCCCGGTGATGGCCACCATGCCGGCGCAGACGACGGCGCGGGGGCCGAAGCGGCGGGCCAGCCGGGGCGCGGCGAAGCCGAAGACGGCGAAGCAGAAGGGCGGCACGGAGGTGAGGACACCCGCGACGGTGCCGCTCATGTGGAGCCCGTCCCGTACCTCTTCGAGGAGGGCGCCGAGGCTGGTGATGGCGGGGCGGAGATTGAGGGCGGCGAGGACGAGTCCGACGACGAGCAGCCGGGTCGGCCAGACCGAGGCGCGCGGTGCCGGTGATATGGCTGCGGGGTCGGTGCCCGCCTGGCTCCGGGCCTCAGCCTGAGCCTGGGTCTGCGTCTGGGTTTCGTCGAGCATGGTGCCATCATAGAATCATGGGATGATTGGTTGTCCAGTCCTTGACGCCGAAGATGAGGAACACCCATGGCGCTGACCTCTCCCCGCCGTTCCGCGCTCTCCGACCAGGTGATCACCGAGCTGCGGAATCAGATCACCTCGGGGGCGTGGCCGGTGGGATCGCGGATTCCGACCGAGCCCGAGCTGGTCGAGCAGCTGGGCGTCGCCCGCAACACCGTCCGGGAGGCGCTGCGCGCCCTGGCGCACAACGGGCTGCTGGACATCCGGCAGGGCTCGGGTACGTATGTGATCGCGACGAGCGAGCTGGCCGGGGTGATGCACCGCAGATTCGCCGGCGCGGACCCGCGCCATGTCGCGGAGCTGCGTTCCACGCTGGAGTCATCGGCGTCGAAGCTGGCGGCACGGCGGCGCACGGAAGGGGATGTGCGGCAGCTGGAGGCGCTGCTCGCCCGGCGCGAGGAGGCCTGGGCGGCGGGCGACGCGGACCTGTTCGTCGCCGCCGACGCGACGTTGCACATGGCGGTCGTCTCCGCCTCGCACAACGAGGTACTCATCGCGCTCTACGCGGATCTGGGCGATCTCCTGCGCGACTTCCTCCGCGACGACGTGGGGCGCGAGCTGCGGCCCGAGGACCACATGGACCACGAGCGGCTGGTGGCGGCGATCCGCGAGGGCGACGCGGAGGCGGCGGCGGCCGAGGCGGCGAGCCATGCGCTCAGCTGTGTGAGGGAGCAGGTCTGAGCGGTTCGGCGTGACTGACCCAGACCGAGCGGATCTCTTTCCAGCAGCGGTCGCTGAGCTGGACGTATCCGGCCGGCAGCAGCTCCACCGGGGCACTGTCGGCGTCGATGTCCCACCAGTGCTCGCACTCGATGTGCAGCTGGACCCGGTCGGGCTCGGGATTCGGATTCTGACAGTACGCGGTGGCGTGCGAGCCCTTGATCTTCGTACGGCAGTAGGCGTGGAGGCGCTCGCGGCCCCGGCCGTGCCGGTCGGCGATGGCCTCCGACCGGTCGGCGGCGGCCCCGGTTCGGTCGGCGGCGGCCCCGGCCCGCGGGGGGACGGGAGACACGGCGACCGGAGTGGGCTCCGGTGTACCGCGTACCTCCGTGGAGAGCGCGAGTCCCGTCGTGATCAGCGCGGCCGCGGTGAGTGCGGCGGTACGGCGACGCAGTGGGCGCATGCCCACACCTCCTCCCCCGCCATGACCGGAATCATCCGGTTTGATCAGTGTGCGGGGAAGTGCCGCTCTTTTCGACTCGGGATGTCCGGCCCGGGGATTTCAGCCCGGGGATTCCCGCTCGGGGCACCCGGCCCGTCACGCACGGAAGCCGCGCGCCGTCCGGGGACGGTCACGCGGCTTCCGGGACGTACGCCGGGGGCCTGGGCTCAGGCACCCATCATGTGCACGCCGCCGTCGACGTGGACGATCTCGCCGGTCGTCTTCGGGAAGAAGTCCGACAGCAGACCGACGACACCACGGCCGGCCGGGTCCGGGTCGGTCAGGTCCCAGCCGATCGGGGCGCGGTGGTTCCAGACGTCCGCGAGGGACTCGAAGCCCGGGATGGACTTGGCGGCCATCGACTTGAGCGGACCGGCCGAGATCAGGTTGCAGCGGACGTTCCGCGCACCCAGGTCACGGGCGAGGTAGCGGTTCGTCGACTCCAGCGCCGCCTTGGCCACGCCCATCCAGTCGTACTTGGGCCAGGCGACCTGCGCGTCGAAGGTGAGGCCGACGACCGAGCCGCCGCGCTCCATCAGCGGCAGGCAGGCCATCGTCAGCGACTTCAGGGAGTACGCGGAGACCTGCACGGCCGTCGAGACGTCCTCCCAGCTTCCCTCCAGGAAGTTGAAGGCGCCCTGCGGGCCGAAGGCGATCGAGTGCACGATGCCGTCGAGGCCGGCACCCTCGCCCTGGTGCTCGCGGACGCGGTCGGCCAGGCCGTCCAGGTGCTCCTGGTTGGTGACGTCCAGCTCGATGACCGGGGCGGGCTTGGGCAGGCGCTTGGCGATCCGCTCGACGAGCGAGAGCCGGCCGAAGCCCGTGAGGATGACTTCGGCGCCCTCCTCCTGCGCCACCTTGGCGGCGTGGAAGGCGATCGAGGCGTCGGTGAGGACGCCCGTCACGAGAATGCGCTTGCCGGCGAGGATTCCACTCATGTGATCAGTGACCCATGCCCAATCCGCCGTCAACGGGAATGACGGCTCCAGTGATGTACGAGGCGTCGTCGGAGGCGAGGAACCGCACCGTGGCGGCGATCTCCTCCGGCTGCGCGTAGCGGCCGAGCGGCACCTGCGAGACGATGCCCGCGCGCTGCTCGTCGCTCAGGACCTTCGTCATGTCGGTGTCGACGAAGCCGGGTGCGACGACGTTGAAGGTGATGTTCCGCGAGCCCAGTTCACGGGCGAGGGAACGGGCGAAACCGACCAGACCGGCCTTGGACGCGGCGTAGTTCGCCTGTCCCGCCGAGCCGAGGAGCCCGACCACCGAGGAGATGAGGACGACGCGGCCCTTCTTGGCGCGCAGCATGGCGCGGTTGGCGCGCTTGACGACGCGGAAGGTACCGGTGAGGTTGGTGTCGAGGACGGCGGTGAAGTCCTCCTCGGACATCCGCATCAGCAGCTGGTCCTTGGTGACGCCGGCGTTGGCGACCAGCACCTCCACGGGACCGTGCTTCTCCTCGATCTCCTTGTATGCCTGCTCCACCTGCTCGGTGTCGGTGATGTCGCAGCGGACCGCCAGGCAGCCCAGCTTCGTCAGGGCCTCCGGCGGTTCGCCGGAGCGGTATGTGATGGCGACCTTGTCGCCGTTGTCGGCGAAGGCGCGGGCGATGGCGAGGCCGATGCCCCGGTTTCCTCCGGTGACGAGAACCGAGCGGCTCAACGGATCAGCCTTTCCCTAGCGGTCTGGTACCTCGAAAACCTATCGGTACCGTCCCCTCCGGGGAGAATCGACCCCTGACAGCGCGTAGCCACGGTCACTGTCAGATCCCTACAGAAGCCGGGCCGCCTACGGGGCCGCGGGGGCGGGGGTCGGGCCAGGGCCGGGTCGCCACAGCACATCTTGTGGGCGGGGGTCGGTGGGACGCCCCTCTCCCAGCGCGGTCGGCGGGCGGTGCGGGGACAGGCGTCCGGTGACATTGCCGCTGGTCGCGCGGTGTTCTTCCGGACGGGTTACGACGCACGCCGGGCCCTGCGCCGAGCGCTTCGCACTCACCCGCACGGGCGATCCTCCGGCACCCGGCAGCGGACCTGCTTCCCGATGGCCGACCGGATCACATGCCACCCCGGCGCGACCACATCCAGCAGCGCGAGGCCGCGCCCCGACTCCGCGACCGCGTCATCGAGCGCGATGCCCCGGCGCCGGGGCAGGGCGAGCGGATCCGGGTCGTGGACATTGACCGCCACCCCGAAGGACGTGGCGTACACCTCCACGACGACCGGCACGTGATCCCCGACGGCCCGTACGGCATTCCCGACCAGCTCCGAGACGACGAGCTGCGCGCTGTCGGCTGCGTCGGCGTCCACGCCCAGCTCGGCCAGCACCTTGGCGATGAGCTCCCGGACGGAGCGGAGGTGGGGCCCGGACGCGTTGATGTGCGCGGCGAAGCCCCGACTGCGGCGACGGACGTAGTAACCGGGGGCGGGGGGCTGGGGTTGGGGCTCCTGGTCGTGTTCTTCGGCGATGACGTACACGGCACCTCCAGCGTGCGGGCGTTGCGGCCCTGCGGTCGGGTCTTGTGGCCCGGAACTCGGCAGATCGCCGTCCGGGCCCCCTACTTAGCCCTAGATTCGCGATACTTCGCCAGCAACTTGCAATTTTGTCACCCGAATTGATGGATGTGCGGCCCGTTTCACCATCGTGCGGGAGCGGGCGCTGCCAGACTCCGTCGCATGCCAAACTCGCGCCCAGTACCCACCGTTCGACGGCGACGCCTCGGCGAGGCCCTGCGCCGGTACCGCCATGCCGCCGGCCTGACCCTCGACACGGCGGCCGAGAAACTCGACTGGATCGGCCCGAAGCTGTCCCGGATCGAGACGGCCAACGCCCATGTCCGGCCCGTCGAAGTCGCCAAGCTGCTGAAGGTCTACGGGATCGACGACCCGGTCGTCGTCGCGGCGCTGGAAGGCCTGGCCAGGGACTCGCGGAAGCAGGGCTGGTGGCAGACGTACAGCGGAATCGTGGCACCGGCGTACGCGGACTACATCTCCCTGGAGTCGGATGCCGACAGCGTCCGCGAGTTCGCCCCGCTGTTGATCCCCGGCCTGCTGCAGACCGCCGCGTACGCCCGCGAGACCATCGCGGCCAACGCGACGACGCGAAGCCCCGAGGAAGTAGCGGCTCTGGCAGAGGTGAGGCAGGCACGACAATCGGTCCTCACCCGTCCCGAGGGGGCCTTGAAGATCTGGGCCGTGATCCACGAAGCGGTTCTGCACCAGCGATTCGCCGTCCGACCGAACACGATGCGCGATCAGCTTCAACGGCTGGTGGACATCTCCGAGATGCCCAACATCACGCTGCAGATCCTGCCTCTCGACGCCACACCGCACCCGGGCGGAGCAGGTGCTTTCAGTCTCGTCGGCTTCCCAGGCCCGATGCCTGACGTCGTACTGCTGGAGAATCTCATCGGAGCGACCTACGTTGAGGGCGTCGGAGAGGTGCGCACCTATGCCGAGGCGTTCGAACGCATTGTCGCCACTGCGCTCCCGACGGACGATTCACTGGCACTGATCGCTCGGATGGAAGAAAGAAGCCGTAAGTGAACGACGATCGCAAGGCAGAGCTGCACACCTTCGACCTCGCCGGAGCCCCGTGGCGCAAGGCGTCCGCCAGCGCCGGGGAGAACAACTGCGTCGAGGTCGCCCAACTCCCCCACGGCGGCAAGGCCGTCCGCGACTCCAAGCGTCCCGGCGCCGGGGCCCTCCGGTACACCGCCACCGCGTGGGCCGCGTTCAGCGCGGGCCTGGTCTCCGGAGATTTCTGAATCCGGTGGGATTTGCGTGACACGAGCCGCTGAGGGTCGGTCACCGGCGGACCACGGCCGAGGCCCGCCGCCGGGCGGCTTCACGTCCACCGGGCGGAAAAGGGGCCCCCGGGCGACCTCCCCCGCGTGATTCACTGCGGGCACATGTCCCATACGTGTGAGAAGGGGAGGCCGACGTGCCCCACGAGGTAGATCAGTCGTTCCTGGCACTGCCACTGAGGGCGCTCGCCGATGCCGCGCTCGCCAGGGCGCGGGCGCTCGGGGCCGAGCATGCCGACTTCCGGTTCGAGCGGGTACGCAGCGCGTCCTGGCGGTTGCGGGACGCCAAGCCCGCCGGGTCGTCGGACACCACGGACCTCGGCTACGCGGTGCGCGTCGTGCACGGAGGCGCCTGGGGGTTCGCGTCCGGGGTCGATCTGACGATGGACGCGGCGGCGCGGGTCGCCGGGCAGGCCGTGGCGATGGCCAAGCTGTCCGCGAAGGTGATCTCCGCCGCCGGTTCCGACGAGCGCGTCGAGCTGGCCGAGGAGCCGGTGCACGCGGAGAAGACGTGGGTGTCGGCGTACGAGATCGATCCGTTCACCGTGCCCGATGCGGAGAAGGCCGGGCTCCTGGCGGAGTGGAGCGCGCGGCTGCTGGGCGCCGAGGGCGTCGCGCACGTGGACGCGTCGCTGCTCACGGTCCATGAGAACAAGTTCTACGCGGACACCTCGGGCACGGTCACCACCCAGCAGCGGGTCAGGCTGCACCCGCAGCTCACCGCCGTCGCCGTGGACGGGAAGAGCGGCGAGTTCGACTCGATGCGGACGATCGCCCCGCCCGTCGGCCGTGGCTGGGAGTACCTCACCGGCACGGGCTGGGACTGGGACTCCGAGCTGGAACGCATCCCCGGGCTGCTGGCGGAGAAGATGCGCGCGCCGAGCGTCGAGGCGGGGACGTACGACCTGGTCGTCGACCCGTCCAACCTCTGGCTGACGATCCACGAGTCGATCGGCCACGCCACGGAGCTGGACCGCGCGCTGGGGTACGAGGCGGCCTACGCCGGGACCTCGTTCGCCACGTTCGACCAGCTCGGGAAGCTGGCGTACGGCTCCTCCGTGATGAACGTGACCGGCGACCGCACCGCCGAGCACGGCCTGGCCACCATCGGGTACGACGACGAGGGCGTCGAGGCCCAGTCGTGGGACCTGGTCAAGGACGGCACACTCGTCGGCTACCAGCTGGACCGCCGGATCGCGAAGCTCACCGGCCTCGGCCGCTCCAACGGCTGCGCGTACGCCGACTCGCCGGGCCATGTGCCCGTGCAGCGCATGGCGAACGTGTCGCTGGCGCCGGATCCCGGCGGGCTGAGCACGGAGGATCTGATCGGCGGGGTGGAACGCGGGATCTATGTGGTCGGCGACCGGTCGTGGTCGATCGACATGCAGCGCTACAACTTCCAGTTCACCGGGCAGCGGTTCTTCCGTATCGAGAACGGCAAGCTGGCGGGCCAGCTGCGCGATGTCGCGTACCAGGCGACGACCACGGACTTCTGGGGCTCGATGGAGGCGGTCGGCGGCCCGCAGACGTATGTCCTGGGCGGCGCCTTCAACTGCGGCAAGGCCCAGCCGGGCCAGGTCGCGGCGGTCTCGCACGGCTGCCCCTCCGCCCTCTTCCGGGGCGTCAACATCCTTAACACCACGCAGGAGGCCGGACGATGACGGGGAGCACCGCAATCGGCCGGGGGTCCGGGGGTCGTCCCCCGGGTCAGCACAGTCTCAACACCACGCAGGAGGCCGGACGATGACCGCGAGCCGCATCAGCAAGCCCCACGAGATCGTCGAGCGCGCTCTCGAACTGTCCACCGCCGACGGCTGCGTGGTCATCGCCGACGAGAACAGCTCCGCCAACCTGCGCTGGGCCGGCAACGCGCTGACCACGAACGGCGTCACCCGTGGCAGGACGCTGACCGTGATCGCCACCGTCGACGGATCGCAGGGCACCGCCTCCGGTGTCGTGTCGCGTTCCGCCGTCACCGCCGACGATCTGGAGCCGCTCGTCCGGGCCGCCGAGGCCGCCGCGCGCGGCGCGGGGCCCGCCGAGGACGCTCAGCCTCTGATCGGGCCGGACCGGGCCGGGCAGGTGTCCGGGGACTTCACGGACGCGCCCGCCGAGACGACGTCCGCCGTCTTCGCGGACTTCGCGCCGGCGCTCGGGGAGTCGTTCGCCCGGGCCCGGGCCGGGGGGCGAGAGCTGTACGGCTTCGCCAACCACGAGCTGACCTCGACGTACCTCGGTACGTCCACGGGCGTACGGCTCCGCCACGACCAGCCCAACGGCACGCTGGAGCTCAACGCCAAGTCCCCCGACCGCGCCCGCTCGGCGTGGGCGGGCCGGGCCACCCGCGACTTCAAGGACGTGGACCCCGCCGCCCTCGACGCCGAGCTGGCACAGCGGCTGGCCTGGGCCGAGCGGCGGATCGAGCTGCCCGCCGGGCGGTACGAGACGCTGCTGCCGCCGACCGCCGTGGCCGACCTGCTGATCTACCAGCTGTGGTCCTCGGCGGCCCGCGACGCGGCGGAGGGCCGTACGGTCTTCTCCCGCCCCGGCGGCGGCACCCGCGTCGGCGAGACCCTCTCCCCGCTGCCGCTCACCCTGCGCAGCGACCCGAACGAGCCGGGTCTGGAGTCCGCGCCGTTCGTGATCGCGCACTCCTCGGGCGACGACGCCTCCGTCTTCGACAACGGTCTGCCGCTGACGGCGACGGACTGGGTACGGGAGGGTGAGCTCGCTCACCTGACCACCACCCGGCACAGCGCCTCCCTCACCGGGCTGCCGGTCGCGCCCGGCATCGGGAATCTGATCCTGGACGGCGGCGGGGAGCGCTCGCTGGAGGAGATGGTCTCCGCGACCTCGCGCGGGCTGCTGCTGACCTGCCTCTGGTACATCCGCGAAGTCGATCCGGCGACTCTGCTGCTGACCGGGCTGACCCGGGACGGCGTCTATCTCATCGAGAACGGTGAGGTGGTCGGCGAGGTCAACAACTTCCGTTTCAACGAGTCGCCCGTCGATCTGCTGTCGCGGGCGGCCGAGGCCGGCCGTACGGAGAAGACCCTGCCGCGCGAGTGGGGCGACTATTTCACCCGGGCCGCGATGCCCGCCCTGCGCGTCCCGGACTTCAACATGAGCTCGGTCAGCCAGGGAGTATGACCGCCCTAGACTGGCGAAAGCACTAATTTACCCATCGAGGAGAGACATCACCGTGACGGACATCGTCGACGAGCTGAAGTGGCGCGGGCTGTTCGCCCAGTCCACTGACGAGGACGCTTTGCGCAAGGCGCTCGCGGACGGTCCCGTCACCTTCTATTGCGGTTTCGATCCCACGGCGGCCAGCCTGCACGTGGGACACCTGGTGCAGGTGCTGACCGTACGGCGGCTCCAGCAGGCCGGGCACCGGCCGCTGGCGCTGGTGGGTGGGGCGACGGGTCAGATCGGTGACCCCCGGCCGACCGCCGAGCGGACGCTGAACGATCCGGAGACGGTCGCGGGCTGGGTACACCGGCTCCGGTCGCAGATCGAGCCGTTCCTGTCCTTCGAGGGCCCGAACGCCGCGACCATGGTCAACAACCTGGACTGGACCGCCGGCCTGTCGGCGATCGAGTTCCTGCGCGACATCGGCAAGCACTTCCGTGTGAACAAGATGCTCACCAAGGACTCGATCGCCCGCCGGCTGGAGTCCGACGAGGGCATCAGCTACACCGAGTTCAGCTACCAGCTGCTGCAGAGCATGGACTTCCTGGAGCTGTACCGGCGGTACGGCTGTGTCCTGCAGCAGGGCGGCAGCGACCAGTGGGGCAACCTCACGGCCGGTCTCGACCTGATCCACCGCATCGAGCCGGGTGCCGACGTGCACGCGCTGGCCACGCCGCTGATGACGAAGGCGGACGGGACCAAGTTCGGCAAGACGGAGGGCGGGGCGGTCTGGCTCGACCCGGAGATGACCACGCCGTACGCGTTCTACCAGTTCTGGCTGAACGTCGATGACCGGGACATCTCCACGTACAGCCGCATCCTCAGCTTCAAGTCCCGCGAGGAGCTGGAGGAGCTGGAGACGCTCACCTCGGAGCGTCCGCAGGCCCGGGCGGCCCAGCGGGCACTGGCCGAGGAGCTGACCACGCTCGTCCACGGCGCCGACCAGTGCGCGGCGGTCGTCGCCGCCTCGCGCGCGCTGTTCGGGCAGGGTGAGCTGACGGAGCTGGACGAGGCGACGCTCGGCGCGGCGCTCTCCGAGGTGCCGGGCGCCCAGGTCGCCGAGCTGGCCACCGTGGTGGACCTGCTGACCGAGACCGGTCTGGCGCCGAGCAAGTCGGCGGCGCGGCGCACGGTCAAGGAGGGCGGCGCGTACGTGAACAACGTCAAGGTCGCCGACGCGGAGTCGGTGCCGGGCCGCGAGGAACTGCTGCACGGGCGGTGGCTGGTACTGCGCCGGGGCAAGAAAAACCTGGCCGCGATCGAGGTCACGGCCGGCTGACCGTACTCATCACTCATCCGGAACGGCGGGGGGCCGGGCGCGCGTCTCGCGTGCCCGGCCCCCCGCCGTTCCGGATGGCTGATTCCCGCCGGTGTTCAGGCCCGCTGCCGGTCGCCTCTGATCGCGTTCCAGAGCCTGTCGCCGACGAAGACCACGAGGACGGCGCCGAGCACCTGGAGCACATGGCGCGTCCAGTCGAAGCCCTTGGTGTCGGCGACACCGAGCCAGCCCGCGAGGGCGTTGCCGATCATGGCGCCCAGGATGCCGAACACGGTCGTCAGCCACAGCGGGATCCGCTGCTTGCCCGGGATGATCGCTTTGGCGATCAGGCCCAGCACCAGACCCACGACGATCGCCCACAACCAGTTCATGCTCGCCTCCTCGTACGGCGCGGTTCGCGCATGACGGTCAGTCTGCGCGGATGCGCCGTACGGCGCATGGCGGACGGCGCCGTACGGGGCAGGACCGGACCCATCGGTCAGGAATCGGTCAGGATGGGCGGGTGACCCGCTCTCGTGGGCGCCGGACTCCCGGCGTACCGTGGTCCGGGTCCGGTCCGGGGAGCGTCCGGCACAGGAATCGGGTGGGTGGGAACGTGAAGCGGAAGCGGAGCGGCGACGAGGTCTTCCGGATCACGGGGGCCCGGCAGGGACTCGCCGACGACGTACGCGGCCGGCAGCGACGGTACGTGATCTCGATGTCCGTCCGGACGGTCTCGGTGATCCTCACCGCCGTCCTGTGGAACGTGCAGCGGCCGGTCGCGATCGTGACGCTCGCCCTGGGTGTGCTGTTGCCGTACGTGGCCGTGGTGATCGCCAACGCGGGCCGGGAGAACGTACCCTCGATGCCCTCGACGTTCGTCCCCACGCCGGGGCGCCCGATGCTCGCGCCCCCGCCCGGGGCGCTCGCGACGGAATCCGGCGGCACCGGGAGCACCGAGGGTGAACGGCCTTCGCCGTAGCGCGAGTGGACGGGGGCGGGCGGGAGCGGACCCGAACGGGCGTGACCGAACGTAAGCAAAAACGATCTCAAGCGCTCCGCAAAGCTCAAGAAAAGCTCAGATCAATCGCGAAGTTCCGGTGCACCGGATCGGGTTGCCCGTGACATACTTTGCAGGCGCTCCGCATCCCCCGTCGGAGCGACGGACCGACGCCGGGCAGCTCCCCCCGTGGCTGCTCGGCGTCGCCCATTCGGGGCCTGTCCGGTGTCTTAGGGTGGTCGGGTGAACTTCCCCGCATTCCCGGATTCTCCCGGTTCCTCCACCGACGACGCGGCACCGGTCTGTTCCGCGAAGGGCTGTCGCACGGCCGCCGTCTGGGTCCTGGCCTGGAACAATCCCCAGCTGCACACTCCCGAGCGCCGCAAGACCTGGCTGGCGTGCGAGGAGCACCGCGAACACCTCTCCTCGTTCCTGGGCATCCGTGGCTTCCTCAAGGACGTGGTGACCCTGGAGGAGTGGCAGGACAGCGCTCCTTAGCGGTGGCCCTCGGACCCCGTCCGCCCCCGGCCGTTCAACCGCCCGTCCGCCCGTTCAGCCGGGCGCCGTCAGCCCGTTCAGCCGCCGATCGCCGACATCGGCCGGTCCGGCTGGAGGAACGCCGGATCGTCCAGACCCGAACCGGCCTTCTTGCCCCACATCGCCAGCTTCCAGAGTTCGGCGATGTCCTCGTCGGGCGCCTCGGAGCGCAGCGCCGACCGCAGGTCCGTCTCCTCGCGGGCGAACAGGCAGGTCCGGACCTGTCCGTCGGCGGTCAGCCGGGTCCGGTCGCAGGCGTGGCAGAACGGCCGGGTCACGGAGGCGATGACCCCGACGCGGTGCGGACCGCCGTCCACGAGCCACCGTTCGGCCGGGGCCGAGCCACGCTCGGACTCGCCCTCCGGGGTCAGGGTGAACCGTGTCCGCAGCGACTCCAGGATCTCACCGGCCGTGATCATGCCGTCCCGCTTCCAGCCGTGCTGGGCGTCGAGCGGCATCTGTTCGATGAAGCGCAGTTCGTAGTCGTGCTCCACGGCCCAGGCGAGCAGCTCGGGGGCCTCGTCGCCGTTGAGCCCCGGCATCAGGACGGTGTTGACCTTGACCGGGGTGAGCCCGGCGTCGCGGGCGGCGAGGAGACCGCCGAGTACGTCGGCGTGCCGGTCACGGCGGGTGAGTGCCTTGAAGACGTCGGGCCGCAGGGTGTCGAGTGAGACATTGACCCGGTTCAGACCGGCGGCCTTCAGGGCCGCCGCGGTGCGCTTCAGGCCTATCCCGTTGGTGGTCACCGACATGCGGGGGCGGGGCTCCAGCGCGGCGCACCGCTCGACGATCCCGACGAGGCCCGGCCTGATCAGCGGCTCCCCGCCGGTGAAGCGGACTTCGGTGATGCCCAGCCGGGTGACGGCGATCCGGACGAGACGGACGATCTCGTCATCGCTGAGCAGGCTGGACTTCGTGAGCCACTGGAGACCTTCTTCGGGCATGCAGTACGTGCAGCGCAGGTTGCACCGGTCCGTGAGCGAGACGCGCAGGTCGGTGGCGACGCGTCCGTAGGTGTCGATGAGCATCCGGGACCCCCTCCCTGTGATCGCTGTCTGACACGGTCGGACACTGTCGAGCCTACGTCAGGCGTCCGGCGGCACCCGGATCACCCGCTCGGCGGGCGCTCGGGAGGGGGAGGCGAGCGGCCGTACGTCCCTGGCCGCGTCGCGGTGTCCCGGCGACGCGGCCACGGAAGGGGGCTCCGGGATCCGAGGGGATCAGTGCGCCCCGGTGCCGGTGAGGGACTTGACCTCCAGCTCCGCGTACTTGCCCTGGTCCGGTTCCTCCTTCGACAGCAGGGTGCCCAGCCAGCCGAGCAGGAAGCCCAGCGGGATGGAGATCAGCCCCGGATTCTCCAGCGGGAAGAAGCCGAAGTCGGCGCCGGGGAACATCGAGGTCGGCTTCCCGGAGACGACCGGCGAGAAGAGGACGAGCAGTACGGAGGAGGCCAGGCCGCCGTAGATCGACCAGAGGGCGCCCGCCGTGGTGAACCTCTTCCAGAACAGGCTGTAGAGGAGGGTCGGCAGGTTGGCGGAGGCGGCCACGGCGAAGGCGAGCGCGACCAGACCGGCCACGTTCAGGTCGCGGGCGAGGGCGCCGAGCGCGATGGAGACGATGCCGATGGCGACGGTCGCCCAGCGTGCCGCGCGTACCTCTTCCTTCTCGGTGGCCTGGCCCCTGCGGATGACATTGGCGTAGATGTCGTGCGCGAACGACGACGAGGACGCCAGCGTCAGGCCCGCGACCACCGCGAGGATGGTGGCGAAGGCGACGGCGGAGATCACGGCGAGCAGGATCGCTCCGCCGGTCGAGCCGGCCCCGCCGCCGATCTCCAGGGCGGCCAGCGGGGCCGCCGTGTTGCCCGCCTTGTTGGAGGCGGTGATGTCCGCGGGCTTGAGCAGCGCGGCGGCGCCGAATCCGAGCACGATGGTCATCAGGTAGAAGGCGCCGATGATGCCGATGGCCCAGAGCACGGACTTGCGGGCGGCCTTGGCGGTCGGCACGGTGTAGAAGCGGATCAGGATGTGCGGCAGGCCCGCCGTACCGAGCACCAGCGCGATGCCGAGCGAGATGAAGTCCAGCTTCGAGGTCCCGGTGGCGCCGTACTTGAGGCCGGGCTCCAGGAAGGCCGCACCCTTGCCGCTGTTGCTCGCCGCCGTGCCCAGCAGGTCGGAGATGTTGAAGTGGAACTTCAGCAGGATCAGGAAGGTGATGAGGATGGTGCCCGCGATCAGCAGGACGGCCTTGACCATCTGGACCCAGGTGGTGCCCTTCATCCCGCCGATCGTGACGTACACGATCATCAGCAGGCCGACCAGCGCGACGATGGCGATCTTCCCGGCGTCGCTGGTGATACCGAGCAGCAGCGAGACCAGCACACCAGCGCCGGCCATCTGCGCCAGCAGGTAGAAGATCGAGACGACGATGGTGGAGGCGCCGGCGGCGGTACGGACCGGGCGCTGGCGCATGCGGTACGCGAGGACGTCGCCCATCGTGTAGCGCCCGGAGTTGCGCAGCGGTTCCGCGACGAGCAGCAGCGCGACCAGCCAGGCGACCAGGAAGCCGATGGAGTAGAGGAACCCGTCGTAACCGAAGAGGGCGATGGCGCCGGCGATCCCGAGGAAGGACGCGGCCGACATGTAGTCGCCGGAGACCGCGAGGCCGTTCTGGAAGCCGGTGAACTGGCGGCCGCCGGCGTAGAAGTCGGACGCGCTCCTGGTCTGCCGGCCGGCCCAGACGGTGATGACCAGGGTCGCCAGCACGAAGACGGCGAAGAGCGTGATGATCAGCGGCCGGTGCGCGCTCGCGTCCGAGGCCGCGGCCAGCTGGGACGGGATGTCAGCCGGATGGCTCATGCGTCCTCCTCCATACGGGACTTGATGGCGTCCGCCTTCGGGTCGAGCTTCCCGGCCGCGTAGCGCGCGTAGTACCAGGCGATGAGGAAGGTGGTGAGGAATTGCGCGAGGCCGAAGACGAGCGCGACGTTGATGTTGCCGAAGAGCTTGGTGCCCATGAAGCCGCCCGCGTAGTTGGACAGCAGGACGTACAGCAGGTACCAGGCGATGAAGGCGACGGTGAGCGGGAAGGCGAAGGAGCGGTACGTACGGCGCAGTTCGCCGAACTCCGCGCTCTCCCGCACCTCCGCGAACTGGGCGGTGGTGGGCTGCCGCGACGCGGGCCCGGTGGTCGTGAGTTCGGTGGTCGTGGGCCCGGTCGTGCTGGGCCCGGTCGTGCTGGGCTCGGTCGTGCTGGGTGGGGCCGGAGCGGTCGCGTCCGGTGTGGTCCGGACCGGGGCGGCGTCCGTTCCGCCTTCGGGCGGCGGTGCATCGGTAGCCACGGAATCTCCTCGTGACGCGGGTGCGGGTGGCATGGACACAGGAGGACCTCGCGAGGGGTGGAAGGTGCTGGTCCCCCTGACAACGGCACGGGAGGCGTGGCGAAGCGGTTCAGCCTCAGCCTTTTTTCTTCCGGAAATGATTGATGAGAAAGGATGATCAGAGATAACTTCGCTGGTCATGTACTCGTCCATGCGCGGTGTGCGCACGGGCGGCTCTCACGGATGATGTGGAGAACCCATGGCTCCTCTGGGATCCAGACGCCAGCGCGCCCTCGCGCTGCCCGCAGGTCTGGCGCTCATCGCTTCGCTCGGCTTCCTGCCGTCCGGTACGGCCTCGGCCGCCCCGGCCGGGGGGCTTCCCGCCCCGGTCGTCACGGACGGTCCGAAACTGTCGTACGTCGTCAACACCTACGGCGGGCGCTCCACGGCCGCATCGGTGAAGAAGGCGATAGACAAGGCCGGCGGCACGCTCGTCACCAGCTATGACCAGATAGGTGTCGTCGTCGTCACCTCGCGGAACCCGGACTTCGCCAAGACCGTCCGCAAGGCCGCTTGGGTCGACTCGGCGGGTGCCACCCGTACGGCGCCGCTGCCCACGCAGTCCACGACCGACATGGGTGCGCCCCGGACGCTCACCGCCGCCGAGGTCGCGGCCGCGCAGGCCGGCACGACGGCCGGCCAGGATCCGCTGGAGCCCCTGCAGTGGGATCTGGCCGCCATCAAGGCGGACAAGGCACACGAGAAGAGCCTCGGCAGCAGGAACGTTACGGTTGCCGTCATCGACACGGGTGTCGACGACACGCACCCGGACATAGCCCCGAACTTCGACCGCAAGGCGTCGGTCAACTGCGTGGCCGGCAAGCCGGACACGACGGACGGCGCCTGGCGGCCGACCAGTGCGGAGAGCCCGCACGGCACGCATGTCGCGGGTGAGATCGCCGCCGCGAAGAACGGCATCGGCATGACCGGCGTCGCGCCGGGCGTGAAGGTGTCCGGCATCAAGGTGGGCACGACGGCCGGGTTCTTCTACACCGAAGCGGTCGTCTGCGGCTTCATCTGGGCCGCCGAGCACGACGTCGACGTGACCAACAACAGCTATTACACCGACCCCTGGTACTTCAACTGCAAGAACGACCCGGACCAGAAGGCCCTGGTCGAGGCGATCACCCGCGCCACTCGCTACGCCGAGAGCAAGGGCACGGTCAATGTGGCCGCGGCGGGCAACGAGAACTACGACCTCACGTCCCACTCGATCCACGACGCGAGCAGCCCGAACGACACCACGCCGGGCGGTCGTGACATCGACCCGTCGAAGTGCTTCGACATCCCGACCCAGTTGCCGGGTGTGGTCACGGTCGCGGCGACCGGTGCCAAGAGCCTGAAGTCGTCGTTCTCCAACCACGGCCTCGGCATCATCGACATCGCGGCCCCGGGCGGCGACTCGACCGCCTACCAGACGCCGGCCCCGCCGGCGACCAGCGGTCAGATCCTGGGCACGCTGCCCGGTGGCTCGTGGGGCTACATGGCCGGTACGTCGATGGCTTCCCCGCACGTCGCGGGTGTCGCGGCCCTGCTGAAGTCCACGCACCCGCACGCCTCGGCGGCGGCGATCAAGGCGCTTCTGAAGGTACAGGCCGATGACGTCGCCTGCCCGAAGGCGTACGACATCAACGGTGACGGCGTGATCGACGCGGTCTGCGAGGGCGGCAAGCGCGACAACGGCTTCTACGGCGCGGGCATGGCGGACGCCCTGGACGCGGTGCGCTGGTAGCGGTCACGTCCGGCCACGGGCGCGGGCCGTCCCCCCGGGGGGCGGCCCGCTTCCGTGAGTCCCGCTACGGCTTGATGAGCACCTTGAGGGCGGTGCGCTCGTCCATCGCCTTGTAGCCCTGCGGAACGTCGTCGAGGCCGACCGTCAGGTCGAAGACAGGCGAGGGGTCGATCGTGCCGTCCAGGACGTCGGGGAGCAGTTCGGAGAGGTACGTACGGACGGGGGCGATGCCGCCGCGCAGGGCGATGTTCCGGTTGAACATGTGGCGCAGGTCGACGCCGCTGCCGCTGCCGTGCGGGGCTCCGACGTAGCCGATCGCGCCGCCGTCGCGGGCGATCCTGAGGGCCGTGACCATCGACTGCTCGGTGCCGACCGCCTCGATGACCGCGTGCGCGCCCTGGCCCCGGGTCAGCTCCCGGACGGCCTCCACAGCCTCCTCGCCGCGTGCCGCCACGACATCCGTCGCGCCGAACGTCCTGGCGATGTCGGTACGGACCTGGTGGCGGCCGAGCGCGATGATCCGCTCGGCGCCCAGCCGCCTGGCGGCCAGCACGCCGCACAGCCCGACCGCGCCGTCGCCGACGACGGCGACCGTGCTGCCGGGCCGTACACCGGCGCCGACGGCCGCGTGGTGGCCGGTCCCCAGCACGTCGGAGAGCGCGAGGAGCGCGGTCAGCAGGCGGTCGTCCGAGGCCGCGTCGGCGGGGAGCTTGACGAGCGTGCCGTCGGCGAAGGGCACCCGTACCGCCTCGCCCTGGCCGCCGTCGGAGCCCGCCTGCCCCCAGAAGCCGCCCTGCGGGCAGGAGGTGGGAAGGCCCTCGTGGCAGAAGTCACAGATGCCGTCGGACCAGACGAAGGGCGCCACGACGAGATCGCCGCGCGCGAATCCGGCCACCTCGGAGCCGGCTTCCTCGATCACGCCGAGGAACTCGTGTCCGATGCGCTGGCCCGTGCCGATGGTGGACTCGCCCCGGTACGGCCAGAGGTCGCTGCCGCAGATGCAGGCGCGCAGCACCCGCAGCACCACGTCGGTCGGCTGCTGGATCGCGGGGTCCGCCACCTCCTCCACGCGGATGTCGTGCGGGGCATGGATGACGGTGGCACGCATGAGCAGGTCCCTCACTGATTCAGACGCTGATACGACTATCACCGTACGCCCGGGACGCCTCACACCCCCGCGGCCCCCAGCAGCACTCCCGCCCCGTACGTCACACCCATCGCCACCGCTCCCCCCGTCATGTTCCGCAGGACCGCCCGGCTCGCCGGCGCCGCGCCCAGGCGGGCGCTCCACCAGCCCGTCAGGGCCAGGGCCGCCAGGACCGAGAGGACCGTGACCGTCAGGCGCAGCGACGCGGCCGGGAGCACCATCGCCAGCAGGGGCAGCACCGCGCCCGCCGTGAAGGCGAGGAAGCTGGCGCCGGCCGCGTGCCAGGGGTTCGTCAGGGAGCCGGGGTCGATGCCCAGTTCGACGTTCGCGTGGGCGCGCAGGGCGTCGCGGCGGGTGAGTTGCTCGGCGGCCTCCCGGGCCACCTCCCGCGACAGGCCGCGCGCCGCCAACAGGTCGGTGAGCTCGTCCAGTTCGGCTCCCGGCCGCTCGCGCAGCTCACGCCGCTCCTGGGCCAGCGCCGCCTTCTGCGAGTCGCGCTGGGTGGACACCGAGACGTACTCCCCGGTGGCCATCGACATCGAACCGGCCAGCAGCCCGGCGAGACCCGCGGTGAGCAGCGCGGAGCGCGAGCCGGTGGCACCCGCCACCCCGACCACGAGGCCCGCCGTCGAGACGATGCCGTCGTTCGCGCCGAGGACGGCCGCGCGGAGCCAGTTGAGGCGGGTGCCGAGGGAGGCGCCACGGGACTCGTCGTGGGGGGTGTCAGTCACCCGGGGAGGGTCTCACCGACCGGCTCGCCGGGGGCCGATCGACCCGCGGGTGACGCCGGTCCCGGCCCGTCAGGGGCGCCCGGGCGACGGCACTGTCAGTCGTGGCCCGTATTCTCTGTGACCATGCTCGACGACCAGACGACTGCAGTGACGTGGCCGGCCGCCTACCCCCAGGGGTACGCGGTCGTCGACGTCGAGACCACCGGCCTCGCCCGCGACGACCGGATAGTGTCTGCTGCCGTCTACCGCCTGGACGCCCAGGGCAATGTGGAGGACCACTGGTACACGCTCGTCAATCCGGAGCGCGATCCCGGACCGGTCTGGATCCACGGCCTGACGAGCGACGTGCTGGAGGGGGCCCCGCTCTTCCCCGAGGTGGCCGCCGAACTCTCGGAGCGGCTCGACGGCCGGGTGCTGGTGGCGCACAACGCGATCTTCGACTGGTCGATGATCGCCCGGGAGTACGCGCGCGCGGAGCGGACCGCGCCCACCCGGCAGCGGCTGTGCACCATCGCGCTCTCCAAGGAGCTGCGGCTGCCGCTGCCCAACCACAAGCTGGAGTCGCTCGCCGCGCACTTCGGCGTCGTCCAGCAGCGCGCGCACCACGCGCTCGACGACGCCCGGGTACTGGCCGAGGCGTTCCGTCCGAGTCTGCACGCCGCGGCCCGGGACGGGGTGCGGCTGCCGCTGCTGGAGTGCCGGCCGCTCACCGAGTGGTCGGACGCTCCGGCGCGGCCCCCGGCCGGCTATCAGCCGTCGTCCCGGCAGGCGAGCTGGCGGCCCTCGCGCAAGCGGCCGGCCTGCCCGCACCCGAACCCGGGCCGGTACGCGCCGGGTGAGCCGCTCATGCAGGGGATGCGGGTGGCGTTCTCGGGCGATACGTCGGTCGACCGCGAGCTGCTGGAGGACCGGGCCGTGGAGGCGGGACTGCATGTCGCGACGAGCGTGTCCCGGCTGACCAGCCTGCTGGTGACCAACGACCCGGATTCCGCCACGTCCAAGACGGCCAAGGCCGCGTCGTACGGGACACCCGTCATCGACGAGGCGGCGTTCACGCAGCTGCTGCGGGACGTGGCTCCGGCGCGCGGCGCGGTGCGGGACCCCGCGCCCGCCCCGGAGCCGGTGCAGACCACGCTGCCCATCCCCGCGCAGTCCCCGCCCCCGGTGAACAGCTGACCGACGGCTCTCCGCAGCGCCTCCGGCCTCGCGCCTCGCGCCTCTCAGTGGGAGCCGGCCGGGGCCGGGGCCGTCAGTGGTCCGGGTGGATGTGCAGCGGGATGCCGAACGCCTTCCGGACGCCGACCGCGAGGGGGGCCGGGGCGGAACCGTGCGTGGTGGCGTGACACAGCTGGGGAAGCCGGCGCGGCCGGCGCCGCTGTTCCTCGATGAGCTGCTGCCAGTGTTCCGGGGGGCCGGCTATATGCGTTACCCGGGATTCCTCGAAGAGGTCGAGACATTCGGCGGGATTCCACAACTCGGGAAATACGCTGGTGCCCGCGGTGAGAATGGGCTGCCAGATAGCGGTCGTCAGACCGGTGGGGTGAGTGAGCGGGTACGTGGTACCGAATATCTCATTCATGGGAGTGCGCGGTTCACCGGAGTTGGCGGCGGCGTGCGTCGTGGTGAGCGCGTGGGTGGACAGCCTTTTGTGCTGGTAATTGATCGTGGTGGGTGTCCGGTGATTGAAGTCGGGAATGGCGAGACACGGGTTGTCGGTGTCGCGCGGCAGTGGGTGCGGGTGTTCCTCGTCCGCCTGCCAGACGCCTGACCGGTCGCGGCACAGTCGCTCGAAGTCGAGCGCTCCGGTGGTACGGGCGTCGCCGACGACGATGCGGTGCCGGAGGTCGGGCAACCGGGCGGAGACGGCGAGGAGTTCCTGGGCGTTGTGGTGGCCGTGGTGACCGTCGTACACGACGCAGGTGCTCGCCCCGGTGGTGGCCAGGGTGTGTTCGAGCTGGTGCGTGGTGACGGTCTGGGGTATCGGCACGGCGAGGGCCCCGATCCGCAGGCAGGCCAGCAGAAGGGTGGCGCTCCCCCAGCAGTTGGGCATCTGCAGGGCCACGGTCTCGCCCCGCCGTACCCCGCACAGGGTCAGCACGTCGGCGAACCGCTCGACGTGTTCGAGAAGTTGGCTGTAGGTGATCCGCGTGGCACGTTCGCCACCGGCCCCGCCGGACATCAGTGCGAGGTGGTTGGGCAGCGCGGAGGCGACCTGGTGGAGCGCGGTGAAGATGGTCTCTCCTTCACGCAGGGGAGCCGGGGGGCGGGGCTGCGTGACTGCGGTGGTGCGGTCAGCCATGGGCTGAGCTCCTGTTCGCGGCGGTGCGATGGTGCGATGGCGCGGCTGCCTGCTGCACGAGCCGGGCGACGTGCACCCGGGAAGGGCAATTGAGTTTCTGCATAACGTGACGCAGGTGATTGATCACTGTCCACTCGGAGAGTTCCAGACTCCGGGCTATCTGGCGATTGGTCAAACCGTCCGCGACCATTCTGGCGATCTGACTCTGGCGGGGAGTCAGGGCTTCGAGGGCGGGGACATCGGCATTATTCGAGGTCGACGCGCGTAGCGTTGTGGGCGGGGCGGAGAGTGCGTCGTTGAGAGCGGCCAGCGGTCCGGTCCCGGTTACCTGGCGGCGCAGTTCGGTGAGGGTGCTCTCACCGAGTGCGGATCGCAATTCGTCGCGCAGGGCGTTCAGTTGGGGAGCGTCCTCGGAGACGGGCAGCCGGTG
Source organism: Streptomyces sp. NPDC051569 (assembly GCF_044454085.1). Classification (NCBI taxonomy): domain Bacteria; kingdom Bacillati; phylum Actinomycetota; class Actinomycetes; order Kitasatosporales; family Streptomycetaceae; genus Streptomyces; species Streptomyces sp. NPDC051569. The sequence goes on along the minus strand of NZ_JBITDJ010000021.1, from coordinate 87,463 downwards.
GTGTTCGCGGAGCACCTGCGCGGTGAGCAGGAGCCGTGCGGCCCGGTGCTGCTGGCCCTCGGCTATGTGGGGCAGGACACGCGCGGCTGTCTCCAGAGCACGGGTCACCTGGCGCGGTCCGCCCGCTTCGCGGAGCAACTCCATGGCTTCGCGCACCGCGGCGTAGGCCTGGTCCGGCCGGCCGGCCGCCGTCAGGACGCGGGCCAGGTCCGTCAGGGTGACGGCGCGGGCGCGCGAGGCTCCGGCGGAGTGCAGATCGTCGAGCGCCCGGAGCAGGTGCGCCTCCGCCGTCCCCTGGTCAGGGCTCTGGACCTGGTTCTCGGCCCGGGCGGGGATCCGGCTCTGGCTCTCCGTCTGGGAGCGGGTCTGGGTCTGGGTGTGGGTCTGGGTCCGGGCGAAGGTGATGAGCGCGAGTGTCCGGCGGGCCGCGGCCGCGCCGCGCCGGTCCCCCAGGCGGTCGAGCTCGGCGATCGCGGCGGCCGCGTGGGAGCCCGCGGGGCCGAGGCGGTTCGTCCGGCGTTCCCATTCGGCCTGATGGGCCACGGTCCGGGCCGCCCCGGCCGGGTCGGCGAGCGACTGGTACACGGCGCCGGCGCATGTCAGCAGTTCACCGATGCCACGGCCGTGCTGGAGAACCGGCCCCAGGGTCAGCGACCAGGCCGCCGCGGTTTCGAGCGACCGCGCCAGCAGGGTGCGGTGCTCGGGATCGTCCCGGTGTTCCTTCTCCAGGTGCCCGATGGACCGCACCAGGTGGTCGAGCATGTCCGGGAGCCCGCTGAGGTCCTCCAGCGCCACATCGAGCGCGAGGAGCGTCCTGGCCGCCGCGTGGTGGTCTCCCCGGGACTGGAAGTGGGCGATCGCCGCGCGGAAGTCGCCCATGCGCCAGCGCACCGCGGGCAGCCACTGGGCCTGTGACGTCTCGCGCATCTTCTCCTGGGCCGCCGCCGCCATGTCCGCGAAATGGTCGGCGTGCCGGTCACGGGCGCGCGCGAGTTCCGCCGGCACGGGCGGCTGATGTCTCAGGTAGTAGTTCCTGACCACGTGGAGCATCCGGAAGCCGATGTCGCCGTCCGCGCGTTCCACTCTCTGGAGCAGGCTCATGTGGACCAGCGTCTCCAGGTGCCGCATCATCTGCGGCCAGCTCAGGCCGGCCACGCGCTGAGCGGTGGCGAGGTCGAACTGTCCCTCGCACACGGTGAGTTGCTGGAGGAAGTGGCGGTGTTCCCGGGTGAGTACGGGGTCGCCCCAGGAAAGGGACCGGTCGACGGTACGGTGCCGGGCGGGGCGGTCGAGGAGGCGGCTGCTGGCCGGCCACTCGCCGCGCCGGAGCTGGGTGAGCAGCGCCCGGGGGCCGAGCATGCCGACTGCTCCGGCGCCGAGTTCGATGGCGAGGGGAAGTCCGTCGAGAGCCGCACAGATGTCTCTGATGACGTCCACGTCCTCCTCGGGGAGGGCGTAGTGGGGGCGGTGTGCCCGCGCACGCTCCATGAACAGGCGTACGGCCGGTGATTCGGGGTTCGACAGGGGCGAGGAGGCCGCGGTCGGCACCGGAAACGGGCGGACCGGGAAGAGCCGCTCGGCGTAGATGTCGAGGGAGACCCGGCTGGTGAGCAGCAGGCGCAGACCCGAGCACCGCGCCGACAGCCGCGCGATGTCCAGGGAGAGCTGAGCGGCGATCAGGTCGCAGTTGTCCAGGATCAGCAGGAGTTCGCGGCCGCCTATCCGGTCGGCCAGGTCTTCCGGAAGGGAGTCGTCCGCTTGAGGGGCGGTCATGCCCAGCTGGGTGGCGATCTCCCGCCAGGCGGCGGCGGAGGTATCCAGGGAACTGAGGTCGACAGCGGCGACACGGCCGCTGAGGACGGATCGCGCGGCGGCAGCGTGTGCCAGCCTGCTCTTGCCGACTCCGGCCGGCCCGGTAAGCGTCAGTATGCGGACCGTCGGATCGAAAAGCAGTCCCGTGAGAGTCGCCAGCTCGGTTTCACGCCCTATCAAGCGCGTATCACCATGTTGTTTCGAGAGCAATTCCCGTGGGGAACTTCCTGGATCGCCGACGGGTGGATCGGTTCGGACGGATGCCACTTCCGCAGTTGACCACATGCAAAGATCCCCAGCCTTTGACCAGCGTAACTCGGAACAGAATAGACCAGGTCAGGCCCCGACGGGGGACCTTACTGCGACTTAACGCGCTCTTCAACTCTCCTTTTCCTCGAAGTCCCGGCAAGCAGGAAATGGTCCGGGCGCACACACGGGAACGGCGGAGCCGTTAAGCCCGGCTTCTCGTGACTCAGCGTCATTCTGCTTGTCGGCGACGGCTTTTACGCTGCGCACCCGCCGGTGGCGACGGCAGAGGCGGGGCGAACGGGGAACCCCGGGGCGAACACGTACATCCATGACCTTTCCCGTGACCTGCCAGGCCGCACAGGGGTTTCGCACCGGGAGGAGTGCGGACCCAGAGAAAGGGAATGCGAATGCCCGTCGGCCCCCCGGACCGCGACGGCCTGCAGTTTCGTATTAGCCTGACGTTCCCGTAAATTTCAGAAGGACCGTGCGGAGGCGATCCGCGCACACGTACCGGATCCGCGCACACCGGGATTTCCGGACAGATTATTCCGGGCCAGGTTGCGGGTATGTCCTGGTTTACGGGCGGTTGTTGTCATGCCGCATAGCAGTTTGTTGCCAGTGTCCCGCCGAAGCACCCGAATGCTGCCAGCGACTTGTCATGGCGGTCGTCGGCCCGGCGTTCCTAGCCTGGGGTCATCGCCGGGCGCCACGGGTGTAAGGCATCCCCTCGCGGCCGGCTCCTCGACCGGCCCGCGGATGAGGCGACCGGTTTCGACCGCGGGCCGTCCGGCTCCGCGACTGCGTGAAGGAGGGGCCTTCGTGCCTCTGGTATCTCCAGTTCTCGGCACGACTCCGACGGGAGCCGGCGCGAGCCGTCCCGTTCCGGCCCCCCGCTCGGCCTCCTCCATGGGGCACTTGGTGCAACGCCCCCTCAAACCGGAGGAGTTCCTCCTCGGCAGCACGCTGCGAGGAGAGTGCGCCTTCGTCCTCTTCAGCGAACTGCCCGTCGCGGAACCGTTCGCCGCGGAGGGCCAGGACCGGATCGACGGCCTCCACTTCGTGACCGCGACGATGGACGAGGTGGCACGCTTCGTCGCTCTACGTCATCTGCGCGTCCCCCGCGACCGCTGCCTCCCGCTGGTGACCCGGGCGACGGTGGACATCACCGACGCCGAGCCCTGGCGGCTCGGCGGGCCGCGCGGCCAGGTGGTCACGGACCTGCACTTCCGTTCGGTGGGCGGCCCGGGGATGCCGGACGGGCTGGAATGCACCGGCAGGGTCAGCGTCGACGGTGAGCCGTGCGCGACGGCGCGGGCACACCTTTCGTTCCCCGAACCGGCGCCGCCGCGCTCCGCCGCGCGCCCGAGGCTGCTCGCGGAGGATCTGCGGCGGGTGCGTCCGGAGCGGGTGGGCTGCGGCGAGGGGCGGGACGTGGTGGTCCACGGCAGCCTCGTCATCGACGAACACCGGGTGCTGATGGACGTGGTGCCGCACCCGGGCAACCCGGTCTTCGACCCGGGCCGCTCCGGCCGGGCCGGCGCCGTACTGCTCATCGAGGCGTCACGGCAGGCCGCCACCCTCGCCGCCGGTGAACTGCGCGGTCTGTCCACCGCGCACTGCCTGCTCACGCGCTGGTCGGCGGAGTTCCGCGGGAGCCTCGACAACGGTGCGCCGCTGCGCTGCTCGGCGGTGCCCGGCGCGCTCACCCGGGACACCCGGGACCGTCCCGTGGTCCCGGTCCGGATCGAGTTCACCCAGGACGAGCGGTGCGTCGGCACCGTCGACGTCGTCGTACTGCAGGATTGCTGAGACCACATGAGGTTCCGCGTTCTCGGACGGCTCAGAGTCGAACCGCAGACCCCGTCCGCAGCGAAGATGTGCACCGTTCTGTGCACCCTGCTCGTCGGCGCCAATGAAGTGGTGTCCTCCGACAGCCTGATCGACGAACTGTGGGGCGACGATCCGCCCCGCACCGCCACGACCACCCTGCACGTCTACATCTCGCACCTGCGGAAACTGCTGGCCGACGACTCCGACGGCGGCCGGCGGGACCGGATCGAGACCAGGCTGCCCGGCTATCTGATCCGGACCTCTCCGCACGAGCTGGATCTGCACCAGTTCGAGGCGCTGTGCGCTCAGGGGCAGGAGGCCTACGCCCGGCGTGACTTCGCGGGATCGGGCCGTGTCCTGCGGGAGGCACTGGGACTGTGGACCGGCCCGGTGCTGTCCGGGGTACCCCGGGGCAGGCGCCTTCAGGCGGCCGCTGACCGGCTCGAACTGCTCCGCCTGGACGCCGGTGAGCAGCGGATCGCCGCCGAGCTGTGGCTCGGCCGCCACCGGCAGCTGATCGGCGAGCTGACGGTACTGGCCCGTGAACACCCGTTGCGCGAGACGCTGCACGCCCATCTCATCGTCGCGCTGTACCGCTCGCACCGGCAGTCCGAAGCCCTGAGCGCCTACGACACCATCCGCCGGTCCCTCGCGCGGGAGCTGGGCACCGACCCCGGTACCGCACTGCGGGAGCTGCACCAGCGGGTCCTGCGGTCGGAACCGATCGTGCACTTCGAGCAGTGCCAGGGCGACCGGGAGGCCGTCGTGGTGAACGCTCCCCCGGCCCCCGTCGTACGGCTGCCGCGCACCGTCCATGAGCTGATCGGCCGCCAGGACGAGCTTGAGGCGGCGCAGGAATTGCTGCGCGCGTCGTCGAAGGCGCCCGCGACACGGGTGGTGAACATCGTCGGGGCGGCCGGGTCGGGCAAGACGGCGTTCAGCGCCGAACTGGCCCACCGCAGCGCCGCTCTCTTCCCCGACGGCCGGGTCTTCGTCGGGCTGCGCGGATCGGACGGCCGCCCGCTGGACGCCCGTGGAGCGATGCTGCGGCTGCTGCGGCTGCTGCGGCCCGGTCCCGACGCGCCGCAGCCCGGCGCGCACACCGACGCCGACGAACTGGGCGACCTGCTGCACGTGGCCCTGGCGGGGCGGCGGATGCTGCTCGTGCTGGACGACGCGGACTCCGGCGCCCAGGTACGGGCCATCGCGGCGGCCGCTTCGGCCGGCACCGTACTGATCACCAGCCGCAAGGACGCGGCCACCCTCCACGGCAGCCGGACCCTCACCCTGGACGTGCTCGGGCCGCGGGACTCCGTCGAACTGCTCGCCACGGCCGCCCGCCGGCCGCTCGCCGACGACCCGCGGGCGGCGGACATCGCGCGCCTGTGCGGGCATCTGCCGCTCGCGCTGCACGCGGCGGGAGCGGTGCTCGCCGCCCGCCCCCACTGGGCGGCCGGGAAGCTGGCGGCCCGGCTGCGGGAGAAGGGCTCCCGTCTCGACGTGCTCGCGCTGGGCGACCACGAGGTCCGCGCCCGGCTGCTCGCCGGGCTCGCCGACCTGGCCCCGGAGGTACAGCGGGCGTTCCGGCTGCTGGTCCTCGCTCCCGGCTCCGGCTTCGCCTCCTGGTCCGCGGCGGCACTGCTCGGTGTGTCACAGCTCCGGGCGGAGCAGCTCGTGGAGCAGCTCGTGCGGGCCGGGCTGCTGCACACCCGGTCGGCCGTGGGCCGTCCGGTGCGCTACGCGTACGACGAGCTGTTCCGCGCGGTGGCGGGCGAACTGCTCGCCGAGGAGGACCCGGAGCGGATCCGGGACGCGACGCGCCGCCTGTGCGCGGGTTACCTGGAGCTGGCCCGGTACGCCCAGGCCCGGATGGCCCCCGACCGGTCCTGGGCGCGGGCCGCCGACGAGGACGCCACGCCCCTGCGGGGCATCCCCGAGCCCGAGTGGTTCGCCCCGGAACACCCGGTGGGCGACACACCGCTGCGCTGGTTCCAGGAGGAGAGCCAGGCACTGGCGGAAGCCGTCCGGCAGGCTCACACCGCGGGATGCCGGCCGCTGGTGTGGCACCTCGCCGAGGCGGTCACCGGCTACTTCGAGGTGAGCGGCGAGTGGGAGCTCTGGGAGAGCACCGCGGAACTCGCCCTGGACGCCGTCCGGCGCGACGGCGAGCGCGACACCGAGGCGTGGATCCTGTGCAGCCTGGGTGACCTGGCGTGGCAGCGCGGCCAGTTCGACCTCGCCCGTACCCGGTACGAACTCGCCGGCCGACGGGCCCGGGAGGCCACCGACGGCCGCATCGAGGCGCGCGTCCTGACCGGCCTCGCCGACGCCGAGTCGGGCCTCGGCCGGCCGGCCGAGGCCCGGCGCCTCTACGTCAAGGCGTCACTGCTCTGCCGTACGGCGGGTGACCTGCGCGGCCTCAGCGACGCGCTGCGCGGGCTCGCCCTGACCGAGCTGCTCGCGGGCGAACCGCGGGCGGCCCTGCGGAGCTTCGCCGAGTGCCGCGACGCGGCGCACCAGCTCGGCGACCAGCGGTGGAGCGAGTACGCCCGGCGGGCGCAGGACGGCATACGCCTGAACCTCTCGGCCGATCGGCGCTTCGACGACGAGCCGCTGGAGCTGCGCCCCGGCGTGTGGGCCATGGGACAGCCCGGCGGTCCCGCTCCCCGCGAGGAGAGCTTCAGCCCGCCGGGCCGGTATCCGGCCGGGAGCCGCCCGATTCCCCTGCTCGGCGACGAAGGCCAGGGGGAGCGATGACGGTGCTCACGGCCGGCCCGGGGGTGCTCACCACCGAACGCCGGGAGCCCCCCGGCGGACAACGGGTGGTCCCGGCCGGCGCGCTCACCGGGGACCACGGCGCCGAACTGGTCGAGCGTCTTCTCGGCGGCGCGGAGGGTCACCCGGGCCCGGCCGGACACCGCCCGGTCCGCACGGCACGTGCGCGGGGCGCCACGCCCGACGGCATCGGGCTCGCCCTGCGCGGCGCGCGTCTCGGCGCGCGCTTCGTGCCCGCCGCCCTCGGCGGCTCCCTCACCGGCGTCGACGCCCTGGCGCGGACGGTCCGGCCGGTGTTCCGGCGGGACGTGGCCGCGGGCCTGTCCCTGGGGGCGGCCCCCTTCGGCGGGGCGCTGCACGTCTGGACCGCCGGCTCCCGGGACCAGCGCGGCCGCCTCGCCGGCCTGCTGCTGGACGGCGGCGGGATCTCGGCGCCTCCCACCGCGCGGTCCGTCCGCGAGGCGTTCGCCCCGCGCGGGCTGCGCGTCCTGCGCGGCGGCGGCGGGCTCGTCCTCGACGGCGAGTGCGCCGCTCGGCGGGGCTCTCCGCTCCTCCAGGGCTCGCCGCCGCCGGACGTCCTCCTGCTGCACGCCACCGTGGAGTCCCCGGACGGCCGGACGGGCGGCCCGTCCGTGCTCCTGGTCGATCTGCGCGACCTACCCCGCGACCGCTTCACGCGGCTCCCCGGGCACCGGGTGGCCTTCAGCGGCTGCCCGGCCCCGGCCGGCTGCGTCGTGGGGGAGCCCGGCGGTGGCGCGGAGCTGTTCCTGCGTACGCTCCAGATCTCCTCCAGCGCGGTGTCCTCCATGTCCCTGGGAGCCGCGGACACCTGCCTGCGCATCGCGGTGGAACGGACCCAGGACTCACGGCTGACCAGCAGATCGCTGAGCGCGCGGGGCATCGTCGAGATCGTCAACGGCGCGTTCCTCGACCTGCTGGCGTGCGACTGCCTGGCCCTGGCCGGGACCCGTACGGTGGCGATCGCCCCCGGCGAGACCAGTGTGCTGTCAGCGGTGGTACGCAGCGTGGTGCCCATGCTGCTGCGGGACGCGCTGCAGGATCTGGCCGCACTGCTCGGGCCGCGGTCGCTGCGCCACGACAGCGCCGATCCGCTCTTCGCCCGGCACACCCGGCAGTTGAGCGATCTCGGCGCCGGCGGGACGGGCGCCTTCATCGGCCGGGCGATCGTGCTGCCGCAGCTTCCGTTCCTGGCGCGGCACGCGTGGTTCAACGGCCCGGGCTCCCCCGGCGCCCTCTTCGACCCGGCCGGGGAGCTGCCCGCCTTCGAGCCGGACCGCGTCACGCTCCTGAACGGGTCCGACGGGGTGATCGGGCTGCTGGCCGACGCCGGCCGGTCCGGGGCCCTCGGCGCCGGCTCGCCGGAGCTGACCCGGCTCATCGAGGTGCTGAGGGACGAACTCCGTTCCGTTCAGAGGCATTTCGCGGCGATCACGCCCGGGGACCGTTCGCTGGTGACCGATCCGCGCGCCCTGGCGATGGGCGACCGTTACCTGCTGCTGCTCACCGCCGCGGCCTGCCTGGGCCGGTACGAGCAGGCACGCCTCCAGGGCGGTGGTGTCGGGGGTGGTGGTGTCGGGGGTGGTGACGTACGGGGCGGTGGCGTCCGGGGCGGTGGATTCCTGGCCGGCCCCGCCTGGATCACCGGGATCCTGACCCGCCTCGTTCGGCGGCTCGGCCTCCCGGCCGGACCGCCGCGACCTGAGGACACCCGGCTGATCCACGCGGAGGCGGTCGGCCGGTTCGTCACCCGCCGGGGGTTCGACCTCTACGAGACCCCCCTGGAGGGCTGAGGTGCGAGCCGCCCATGTCCCACTGCCCGCGTCCTGGCGGGTCAGAGGGCCCGAGGGACCCTGGCACGGGGTCCGCGCCGATCTCGCCCGCACCGGCACGGCGCTGGTGCACTCCCGGGTGACGGACTGGGCTTCCGTACGCGAGGACGAGAGCGCGATGCGGACGCTGCTCGGTCACGAGGCGCCGCGCTGGGCGCGGATGCCTCGGACAGCCGTGCGGGGCCGGTTCGGCGTCTCCCGGCTGCTGCTCAAACACGCGCTGGGCGCGGTGATCGGCGCGCCCCCGGCCGGCGTCGAACTGGCCAAACGGCCGGCCGGAGGCCCGTACGCCCGGGGCTGCGACCGTATCGAGGTGAGCCTGAGCCACACGGACGACATCGTCCTGGTGGGTCTCGGAAGCGTCGGGCCCATCGGTGTCGACGTGGAGCGGGCCGACCGGAGCCTGCTGCGGGGCGGGCTGGAACGGGAGATCTGCACCCCGGCGGAGCTGGCGGAGCTGCACCGCCTTCCGCCGGAGCTGCACAACACCGCGCTCGTCCGGACATGGACGCTGAAAGAGGCCTACAGCAAGGCCGTCGGCCAGGGGCTGCGCTTCCCCTTCGGTGAGTTCGGCTTCACCCCGTCCGGCCCGGCGCCCCGGCTGTGCGGGCCCGGCGGAGAGCCGGCCGACAGCGGCGCCTGGCGTTTCCGTACGGGGGAACTCGACGGCGACTACACGGCCGCCGTCGCCGTGCTGGACGCGGGGCGCGGGCTGCTGCCGGACGACGGCGCGGTGGAACTCATCGACCACGAGGTCGCCCTGATGATCTCGTCGTGGTCGGCCGCCGCGCTCTGACCTCACAGGGCAATACACCTGGTCAGCGGGCGGCGGCCACCGAGCGGGTCCGGACCCCTTCGGCGAGCCGGGTGATGACGAGCACCACCGCCGCGCCCAGGAACAGCGAGTAGGACAACAGATCGGACCCCCGGTCGCCGCCGTCGATCTGGCGCAGCAGGACGAATCCGCTCAGCAGGGCGAGGAAGGCGCCGGCCGTCACGGCGGCCCACGGCCGCCGGAAGCCGACGATCATCGCGATCACCGCGATCAGGTCCAGCAGACCGATCAGGACGACGACGCCCGTGCCGGGTGAGGTCCTGGTCAGGGTCGAGAACCGCTCCACCGCCACCCCCATCACGCTCAGCATGGATATCGCGGACAGGGAGAACTCAAGGATCAGCAGGCCGGACACGATGGCGGCGATGACGCGCAGGAGGCGCATGGGGGGTTCCCGTTCCGTGAGAGGAGAGCGCCGGCCGCCGGGAGCGGCGGACGGCACGGCGCGCACGCCCGCCCGGGACGACGGCCCCGGACAGGCGTGCGCGATACAGCCGGCCTCATGATCGCCGAAGCGGCGTCACGGCGGGCCGGTCGAGGTGGGACGGTCAGGCGTCGGCGGTCGCCGGCACGGCCGTGCCGGTCGCCTTGCCACCGTCCTGCCCGCCGGTGTCCTGTCCCGGCTCGTCCTGCCCCGGCTTCATACCGCGGAAGCCGACCAGGCCGACGACCAGGCTGAGCCCCGCCCAGACGAACAGCACGGCGAACCCGCTGTGCAGCGCCTCGTTGAACGCCTCCACCGGGTCGGTGCCGTGTGCCGTCAGATACGCGGTCCGGGACTGCACCACGGTGGCCGCCACCGCGAGACCGAGCGCGCCGCCGATCTCCGTCGAGGCGTTGAGCAGCGCCGATGTCGTGCCCGCGTCCTCCTCGGTGGCCTGTGAGGTGCCCACGGTCGGGGTCGGGATCAGGCAGCAGAGGAGGCCGATCCCGAGCAGGGCGGTCACCGGCATGAGGAGGGTCCAGTAACTGCCCTCGGTGCCGCTGCCCAGCATCAGCCCGATCATCACGGCCAGCAGCACGGTCCCGAAGACGTACAGGGCCAGCGGCCCGACCTTCGGGATCAGCTGGGAGATGAGCGGCGCGAAGATCATCATCGCCAGGCTGGTCGGGATGTACGCGAGACCCGTCTCCAGGGGGCTGTAGTGGAGGACGGTCTGCATGTAGAGCGGGAGCAGGAAGAACGACGGCAGCATGATGCCCGCCGTGACGAACTGCCCGAGACTGCCCGCCACCACACCGCGCTTGCGGAACAGCCGGAGCGGCACCAGGGGCGCCTCCGTACGGCTCTCCACCCGGAGGAAGAGGGCCAGCAGCACGATCGCCGCGGCGAACGAACCGAGCGTGACCGGGTCGCCCCAGCCCCGGGTGGTGGTGCTGGTGATCCCGTAGACCAGCGAGAGCAGGCCGAGCGTGGAGGTCACGGCGCCGGGGATGTCGGACTTGGGCCGGGGTCCGGCGGGGGCGCCGCCGGGGATCAGGACCAGGGCCGCGACGATGACCAGCACGCCGACGGGGATGTTGATGTAGAAGGCCCAGCGCCAGCCGACGTTGATGATCGCTCCACCGAGCAGCGTGCCGCAGGCGGCGCCGATGCCGATGATGGAGCCCCAGATACCGAACGCCTTGGTGCGCTCCTTGGCGTCGGGGAAGCTGGTGACCACGATGGACAGCGCCGCCGGGGAGGCCGCGGCCGCCGCGACGCCCTGGAGGGCGCGGGCCCACAGCAGCTGGGACTCGCTCTGGGCGGCGCCGGCCACCACGGATCCGACGGTGAACAGGGCCATGCCGGCCAGCAGCACGGTGCGGCGTCCGATGACGTCGGTGAGCCGGCCGCCGAGCAGCATCAGGCCGCCGAACAGCAGGACGTAGACGCTCATGACCCACTGGAGGCCGGTGGCCGACATCCCGAACGACCGCTGGAGTTCGGTGGTCATCACGTTGACGACCGTGGCGTCGAGCCCGACCATGAACTGGGCCAGCGAGACGACGATCAGCACCCACCAGCGCCGGCTGTGCGCGGGCGGGGCGCCGGACGCCCCCGACGCGCCGTCCTCGGCCGCCGTATTGCCGCTGCTGCTCACGATTGCTCCTCAGTCTTCATGGATGGTCGAGTGGGGTGGGTGGTCAGGCCGCCGCGACCCGGGTGTAGATGGCCCGCAGACTGCGGTCCTCCAGCAGCCGGCCCACGGGAATGCGCCGTCCGGTCTCCCGCTCGACCGCCATGACCAGGCGCAGCATGTGCAGGGAGTCCCAGCTCACGACGCCGTCGAGGTCGCTGTCGAGGTCCTTGCCACCGAGCGGCAGGGCCAGTTCGTCACGGACGAGGCGGATGAAGTCTTCTTCGGTGATCATGATCGTGTCTCCAGGTCGGCGGTGAGGTGAAGGTGTCCGGGTACGGCGGGCAGTTCCGCCAGGTCGTGCAGGAAGGTCAGGTTCGTCTCGTCGTCACCGGTCGGACGGAACCCCAGCGACGGGTAGAAGTCGCGGACCTTCTTGTTCTTGGCGGTGGGGCGGTAGCTCCCGTGCACCGCGGGGAGGCCGTTGTCCCGCGCGTGCTCCAGCACGGCGGCCAGCGTGGCCTGTTCGATGCCGCGCGCGAAGACGCGGCAGCTCAGCAGCATGTTGTCGATGTGGAGGCCGTCGTCCGCGCGGTGCGCGAACACCGCGCCGACCACGCCGTTGTCGCCGAAGCTGTCGGCCGAGCGGATGGACAGCACGAGCTGGTCCGGGTCCTCGGCCGCTGACTTCACGTCGTCGGGCTGGAGCCGGACCGTGGTCAGGTTGAACTGGTTGGTGCGCAGGGACAGCTGGGCGACGCGCGGGATCTCGTGCTCCCGCACCCGGTTCACCGTGACGGTGACGCCGAGCTGGAGGAGGTAGTCGTCCAGGGAGCTGGCGCTCTCCAGGAGCTCGGCCCGCGCCGCCTCCGTGTGGTACTGGACGGCCCGGTCCCGGTCCTCGGCGGTCAGTTCGAGGATGTCGAACCAGCCGTCCGCGAGCAGCCGCTCGATGTGCAGGGCCGGCTCGTCGTCCAGGCGCACCACGGCGACCTGGGGCAGGCTGCTGGAGACGAGTCCGTACTCGACGGGCGAGTCGTCGGCGAAGACGAAGCTGTCCACACCGAAGTTGAGCTTCTCGGCGATGTCCTTGAGGTTGGCGTCCTTGGGACTCCAGTTGGCGTTCACCCGGGAGAAGTCGCTCTCCCGGAGCACCATGTCGGGGTGGTCGCGCAGCACGGCCAGGACGGGCTCCTGGTCGTTCTTGCTGCTCACCGCGAGCAGCACGCCCTGCGCGCCGATCTGCTTGACGACGCGCTGGAAGTTGCCGAACGCCTCGCCGCGGAAGGTGGTGGCCGCCGAGATGCCGTCCGCTCCGTCGTCGCCGAGGATGCCGTCCCACAGGGTGTTGTCCGCGTCGACGACCAGGACCTTCTTGGCCCGGCCGCGCAGCGTCCTGGCCAGGTGGCCGACCTCGCGGGCGTAGCGGGCGAGCAGTTCGTCGCCGAGGTTGGCCTTGGCGTACGAGGCCATGCGCGGCTCGTTGACCGGCCCGCCGGCGGCGACCAGCGGTTCCATGTCCAGGGTGACGACCCGGGCGTACTTCTCCGAGAGCCGCAGCAGACCGATGTTGAACTCCCGCCAGGCGATGGCGAGCGCGGTACGGGAGCGGTGGTCGATCAGCTGGTGGGTGTGGGTGCGGAGCAGCGGCACGGTGTTGAGCACGAGGGTGGCGTTAGCGCTCCCGGTGTAGGCACCGGCGAGCTGGTCGAGCTGGGCCAGCTTGGCCGTGGCGACGCGTGCGGCGTCCTGCGCCGTCCAGACCTGCGGCAGCTCGTCGAAGACCGCCTGGGCGTCGAGGACGCACAGTGCGAGGTCGACGTCGGGGGCGTACAGGTCGCTGCCGGGGTCGCGCAGGTCGCGCAGGTACGCGTCGAAGTCGCCGGTACGGGCGTTCAGTACGACGCCGTGGCGGGCGAACTCGGCGGTGAGCGGGGCGACCAGGGTGCCCAGCGTGCAGTGCCCGGTGATGGCCACGGTCATCGTGTCCAGGGGGGTCCCGTCGACCTCGGCGGCGCGCAGCACCTCCTCGGTGTCGAGGCGGGAGAGCAGCTGGCCGGCGCGTACCAGGTCGACGGCGGCGCGCTCGCCGGCGGCGAGTTCGGACAGCGGGCCGGCCGCCGCACGGAACTCCTTCACCAGGCGTCCCTCGTTGAACAGCGCCCGCAGCCGGTCCATGGGCGGCTGCGCGGTCGCTGTGTTCTCGGCTGCTGTCACGGGTGTCTCCCTTGGTCTTGCCCGGGGTCGAACGGCACCGGGCGGGGATCCGCCGGACGGAACGTGCCGCGGACCGACCCGACGGTGCATCCGGGCGCTAAAGCTGTCCTTAAGGTCGGCCCGCGAGTCTCCGGGTGCGCCGCCGACCGCGGGTCGGGGCGCTCCGGAAGAGGGAGCGAGGCACCTGGCGCGGCGGCACGCGAAGCCGTACCGGTGCCCGGACGCCTTCTCCCCGGGGAGCGCGTCTCGGACGGTGTTCCCCACCCGGCATCCCGAACGACCACCCGTCCCGCGGCCGCGCATCCGCCGCGATCCCCCACAGGAGGAAACCGTGACCACCAGGCCCGGGCTCGCCGTCGCCATCGGCGACTGGAGTGCCCGAAACCGCAGGACGGCCGTCTTCGGCTGGCTGCTCTTCGTCGTGCTCGCCACCGCCATCGGCACCATGACGGGCACCGTCAAGACCACGGACGCGGACAACGGGGTGGGAGAGTCGGGGCGCGCCGCCAGGATCCTCGACCAGGCCGGTATCCAGCAGCCGGCCGCCGAATCGGTCCTCGTCCAGAGCGAGTCGTTCACCGTCACGGACCCGCGCTTCACGGCAGCGGTCGCCGACACCGTCAGCGCGCTGCGGGCCACCCACCAGGTGGCCGACGTCCACAGCCCGTACGACACCGGGGCGATCTCCCCCGACAAGCGTTCCGCTCTGATCGACTTCGTGGTGACCGGGGACCGGAACACCGCCGCGGACCGCGTCCAGCCGGTGCTCGACGCCGTCGCGGCGACGCAGCGGGCGCACAAGGAGCTGCGCGTCGAGGAGTTCGGCGAGGCCGGGGCGAAGAAGAACTTCGGCGACATCTTCGCCGACGACTTCGCGCGCGCCGAGTACTCCGCCGTGCCGCTCGCCCTGGGCATCCTGCTGGTCGTCTTCGGTGCCGTGGTCGCCGCCGTGCTGCCGGTCGTACTGGCCGTCACGGCGTTCGTGGGCGCGTTCGGTCTGCTCGCCCTGAGCAGCCACCTGATCCCCACCGACGACAACGCCGCCTCGGTGATGCTGCTGGTCGGTCTCGCGGTCGGTGTCGACTACTGCCTGTTCTACCTGCGCCGCGAACGGGAGGAGCGGGCCGCCGGGCGCGACGCCGGTACGGCGCTGCGGATCGCCGCCGCCACCTCCGGCCACTCGGTCCTGGTCTCCGGTCTCACCGTGATCGTCGCGCTGGCCGGCATGTTCCTCACCGGCATCGCCACCTTCAAGGCGATGGGCATGGCCGCCATCCTGGTCGTCGTCGTGGCCGTCCTCGGCTCGGTGACCGTGCTGCCCGCGCTGCTGTCGATGCTCGGGGACCGGGTCGCGAAGGGCCGTATCCCGCTGCTGGGCCGCAAGCGGACCGGCGACGGCGAGTCCGGCAGCCGCCTGTGGCGTGCCGTGCTCGGCCGGGTGCTGGACCGGCCCGTGATCGCGGCGGCGCTGTCCACCGTGGTGCTGCTGGCCCTGGCCGCTCCCCTGATCGGTATGCGCACCGCGCAGCTGACCCCCGCCCAGGAACTGCCGCGCGACAACCCGGTCGTCCTGACCGGGCAGCGGATCGCGCACGCCTTCCCCGGCAACCCGCTTCCGGCGCGCGTGGTGGTCAGGGCCAAGGACATCGACGGCCCCGCGATGCGCGCGGCCGTGACCGACTTCAAGCGCCAGGCACTCGCGACCAAGCAGGTGTTCGAGCCGGTCACGGTGACCGTGCACGCCGAGCGGTCCGTCGCGGTCATCGACGTGTCGCTTCCCGGGTCGGGCACCGACGAGACGAGCACGCGGGCCCTCGACGCGCTGCGTACGGTCGTCCCGCGCACCCTCGGGGCGGTGTCCGGCGCCGAGGCGGCGGTGACCGGTACCACGGCGATGTCGGCGGACTTCAGCGATCAGCTGTCCGGCAGCGCCCTGCCCGTCTTCGGCTTCGTGCTGGCACTGTGCTTCGTGCTGATGCTCCTCTCCTTCCGCTCCGTGGTCATCGCGCTGACCGCCGTGGTCCTCAACCTGCTCTCGGTCGGCGCCGCCTACGGCGTGCTGACGCTGGTCTTCCAGCACGGCGTGGGCGCCTCGCTGCTGGGGACGTACAAGGTCGGCGCCGTCGCCTCCTGGATGCCGCTGTTCCTGTTCGTCATCCTCTTCGGGCTGAGCATGGACTACCACGTCTTCGTGGTCTCCCGGATCAAGGAAGGCCATGACCGGGGTCTGAGCACGCGCGACGCCATCGCCCGGGGGATCTCCAGCACGGCGGGGGTGGTCACCAGCGCCGCCGTGATCATGGTCGGCGTCTTCGCGATCTTCGGGACGCTCTCGGTGGTGTCGATGAAGCAGATCGGCGTGGGTCTGGCCGTGGCCGTGCTCATCGACGCCACGGTCATCCGCGGGGTGCTGCTCCCGGCGGTCATGGCGCTGCTCGGCGACCGCAACTGGATCATGCCCGGATGGCTGCGGAAGCTGCCCGACCTCTCGCACGGCGAGGTAGGCGACCTCTCCGCGGACCCCGGCCCGGCGCGCGGCGCCGGACAGGTCCAGGGCCAGGACCTGAGCCAGGGCCAGGAGACCGTACGGCTCTGACCCGTCCGCTCCGTCCCACCCGGCCCCACCCCACCTCCACCTCTCCACACCTCCCCCCTCTTCATCCCCCGTACCAGAAACGGCCTCCAGGCGTCCGCGCCCGTCAGGCCGCCTCAGAGCCCTGGGAGTTGCTCATGACCATCCCGACCGAGACAGATGTCCTGATCGTCGGCGGCGGGCCGGCCGGCGCGCTGCTCGGCGTCCTGCTGGCCCGGCGCGGCATCAACGTGCTGGTCGCCGAGAAGCAGACGCACCTCGACCGTGACTTCCGCGGCGAGACCCTCGCCGCCCCGTCGGTCGTCACCCTGCGCAAGCTCGGTTTCGGTCCCGCGATCAGCGAGCACGGTTACCTGGAGACGTCCGCCGTCTCCATGCGCATGGAGGGACACGAGGTCTTCTCCGTCGACTACGGCCGCTTCAGCATCGGCACCCTGCCGATCGACATCCCGCAGCCCGCCCTGATCGGCATCTTCATCGACGCGGCCCGGGACCTGCCGGGCTTCACCTACGCGTACAGCACCAGCTGCACCGGCCTGGTGGAGGAGGACGGCGTCATCCGTGGCGCGGTCCTCAAGCAGAAGGACGGCTCGCGGGTCGAGGTGCGGGCCCGGCTGGTGGTCGGCGCGGACGGGCGTTTCTCCAAGGTCCGCAAGGAGGCCGGGCTGGACGCCCGGGTGCAGGCCATGGAGCGCGACTTCCTGTCGTTCAAGCTGCCCCGCCCCGCGGACTGGGGGGACAGCGCGCAGCTCGTCGTCGACCGGGACAAGCACCTCGTGGTGCTGCCGACCTTCCCGGACTTCCTGCGGATCGGCCACAACCTGCCCAAGCGCGGGCTCGGCGAGCTGCGCAAGGCGGGCTTCGACGCCTTCCGGGACGGCATCGCGGCCATCGACCCCCGGCTGAAGCCGCTGCTCGACGATCACCTGCACTCGTGGGACGACACCGGGTTCCTGGAGATCTTCACCGCCGAGGTGGACCAGTGGGCCCGCGACGGTCTGATCCTCATCGGGGACGCCTCGCACACCTGCACCCCGATCCTGGGCCAGGGGGTCAACCTCGCCATCCAGGACACCGTCTGCGTCGCCCCGGTCATCGCCCGCGCGCTGGAGAAGTCCGGTCCCGGCGGCTCCGTGGCGGCCGGTGAGTTCACGGAGTTCGTGGAGACCCGCCGCAAGCACAAGAAGCGGGTGACCCGCTTCCAGCGCATGCAGGAGGTGGCGCTGGCCCAGCGGTCGCCGGCCAAGGTCCTGCTGCGACGGCTGCGGTTCCGGGCCCTGGACCGGCTGCCCGTGAAGTACGCCGTGTTCGGGAAGGTGATCAACGCCCCGCACCCGATCGACCCGGTCGACCTGCACGTCCCGCAGCCGAAGTCCCCGGCCCGGCCGCAGCCGCAAGAAGCCCTTTAGGGCGGGTCGCGAAAGTAGCGCCGTCCGCCCGAAGGGTGGGGCTCACGGCGTCCGGTGCGTGCCATCGCAAGGCGGAGGATCGTCCTCGTACTGGACGTACGTGGACGACTCCGAC
This sequence comes from Streptomyces sp. NPDC051569, assembly GCF_044454085.1. Lineage (NCBI taxonomy): Bacteria > Bacillati > Actinomycetota > Actinomycetes > Kitasatosporales > Streptomycetaceae > Streptomyces > Streptomyces sp. NPDC051569. The sequence continues at coordinate 69,718 of NZ_JBITDJ010000021.1, read as the reverse complement.
AACGCGGCGAGTGTGCGTGCCAGGCGTCGCGAGCCAGGCGGGACTTTCGCAACGCGCCCTGGCCCTCGGCCACTTTCGTCACACCCACTTCCGCATCACCCCCTTCCGTTTCACCCACACAGTTCTTAGATCTTGGGAGACGCCGTGCGTTGGACCAATCTGTACGTCGCCGGGCTCGGGGCGTACCTGCCGGAGCAGGAGCAGACCGCGGCGGAGGCCGTGGCCGCCGGGCTCTACGACGCCGAGCGCGCCGAGGCGAACGGCATCCGCGCCGTCCGCGTCGCCGGCCCCGACGAGCCGGGTCCGGTCATGGCCGCGGCGGCGGGCCGCGACGCGGTGGCCCGCTCGGGCCACGGCCACGAGGAGTTCGGCCTCGTCCTGCACGGCGGCATGGGATACCAGGGCCAGGACTTCTGGACCCCGGCGCACTACGTGCAGCACGAGACCGTCGGAGGGCGCGGCGCGGCCATCGAGATGAGCCAGGGCTCCAACGGCGGTCTGGCCGGCGTCGAGCTCGCCGCCTCCTATGTGACCAGCCGTCCGGACGTGACGGCGGCGCTCGTCACCACCGGTGACACCTTCAAGCTGCCCTACGTGGACCGCTGGGCCAGCGACGACCAGACGGTGTACGGCGACGGCGCGGGCGCCATCGTCCTCTCCTCGCGCGCCGGCTTCGCCCGCGTCCGGTCGACGGCCAGCCTTTCGGACGCCTCCCTGGAAGCCCTGTACCGGGGCTCGGCGTGGACGCGGACACCGTTCGAGAGTGGCAAGCCCGTCGACCTCAACAGCCGCAAGCACGAATGGCTGTCGCGCAACGAGGACGCCTACGACGAGGCCATGCAGCGTATCGGCGAGAACTTCAACAAGACGCTGCAGGAGGCTCTTGACGACGCCGACACCAAGCTGGCGGACACGCAGTGGTTCATCCACGCCAACGTGTCGCAGATGATGGCCGAATGGGGCTTCTACCAGCCCCTGGGCCTCGACCGGGCCAACACCACGTACGACTGGGGCCTGGACTACGGCCACATGGGCGGTGGCGACCACCTCATCGGCCTCAACCGTCTCTTCGAAACGGGCAAGCCCCAGGCCGGGGACCTGATCGTCGCCGTCGGCGTGGGCCTCGGCTTCATGTGGACCGTCATGGTCCTGGAGGTGCTCGAACCCCCGAAGTGGTAGGAGCGCCAGGTCCTGCCCGGCGGACTTCGGCCCGCGAAGATCCACCGGACAGGGGCCCGGACAGGGCCTGAGCCTCGCAGCGCCCTCCGCGCCTGTCGCGGAGGGCGCTGCCCCGTTGCGGAGGGCGCTTGCGCCCACGCCGAGGGGGAGCCGCACCGGCCACCTTCGCCGCCCCGCCGGGCCCGCCTCCGCCGCCCACCAGGCCCGCCGGGCCCGCCTCTTAAACGGTCCTTGTGCGGATGCCCCCGCCCGGGACGCCCGCGTTAAGCGGGGCCCAAGGGCGCCTTTCTAGCTTCACCCCCAGCAGATCCCGCCGAGCGGGGGGTTCGTCCACACACCGGAAACCTGCCGACTGCTACGTAAGGAACTCGACGCTGTGAGACTCATCGGCCTCAGCGAAGTGCTGCCGGGCGAACCGGTCACCAACCGGGACATGGCAGAGCGCTTCGGTCTGCACGAGAAGTGGCTCGACCGGATGACCGGCAACCGCGGCCGTTACTTCTGTGACGTGAACAGCCCCGACGGTGTGCCCAAGAACACCGGGGACCTGGCCACCGAAGCGGGCAAGCGGGCCATCGCCGCCGCCGGGATCGACCCGGCGACGCTCGACTTCGTCATCCTCGCCACCGGCTCGCCCGACTTTCTGATGCCCGCGACCGTCAACACGGTCGCCGACCGTCTGGGCCTCAACGACCTCCCCACCTTCCAGCTCACGTCGGGCTGCGCCGGGGCGCTGACCGCCCTCTACACCGCGCGGGCGCTGCTGGCCGGCGGCCTGCGCCGCGGTCTGGTCATCGGTGCCGACTCGGTCGTGAAGCTGTGGCCCGCCCAGCACGACTCCCAGCGGATCAGCCCCGCCGAGCTGGCCGGTTTCGCGCTGTTCGGCGACGGAGCGGGCGCGACGGTCGTCGACGCCGACGACGAGGGACCCGGCCTGGTCGTGGACCACATCGTGCTGCGCACCGTGGGCAAGGACCGGGCGCCCGCCCAGCTGGTGCGCTGGTACGGCGCGGACGGCGCCCCGATGATCGAGGGCCCCGGTGGCACGCCGGTCCGCGAGTCCATGGGCGAAGAGGACTACAAGGCGATCGCGGAGCACGTCCCCGGCATGGCCTGCACGGTCCTGGACGAACTGGTCGCGGCCACCGGCTGGCAGCTCGGCGAGGTCGAACACGTCCTCGCGCCGCAGCTGAACGGCCTGATGTCGGAGAAGATCCGCGAGCGCATGGGAGTCACGGCCGAGCAGGCGGTCTCCTGCGTCGCCGACACCGGCAACAACGGCAACGCGCTGCCGCTCATCCAGCTGCACCGGGCGGCCCGGCGCATCGAATCCGGTGTGGGCGTCGGCGGCCGCATGCTGGCGGTCGCCATCGAGTCGTCCAAGTGGATCATCTCCGGGCTGGCCCTGCGTCACCAGGCCGAGGAGGCCCGGGATGTCTCTTGACAGCCCCGCCGCCCGTACCCGCGAACCGGGCGTCACGGCGGCCCCCGGCCGCCCGGAGACACCGCTCAAGCAGCTGCGCGCGCTGAAGCGCCAGGGGCTCGCGGGCCAGGCCCGTACCGTACGGGCCCTGCTGGGACAGGTCGACGACGTACTCGACCTGGAGTCCGCCGGCGCCGTCCTCGGCGGCCGGACCCAGCGTGAACAGCTCGCCGTCTCCGGTGAGTTCGCCGAGCAGCGGATCGCCCTGCTGGGCAGCTCGACGATGGACTCGCTGCCCCACCTGCTCACCGCCGCCCTGATCCGTGACGGCGTGCTGCCGGAGATCCGCCTCGCCGGATTCAACCAGTGGCGTTTCCAGATCCTGGCCGGCGCCCCGGACCTGAGAGATCTCGACCCCCGGGTCGCCGCCTGCCTCCTGGACGACAGCGCGGTCTTCGAAGGCGTGGCGGACCCGCTCGACATCGCCGAGGTCGAGGCCCGCTGCGCGGTGTTCCCCGAGGAACTCGCCCAGTGGACACGGGCGAGCCGCGAGACGCTCGGCGGCCTCACCGTCCTGTGCACCGTGCCGCTGAGCCCGCTGCGCCGCGACCGGATCGTCGACTACCGCACCAAGGCGCGGCTGGAAGCCGCGTGGCACCGGATGAACGCCGCGATCCTGGATCTCGCCACCGGACAGCCCGGGACGGTCGTCCTGTCGCACGCGGGGATCGCGGAGCACGCCGGGGTCACCTTCGGCAGCGAGCGCATGCGGCACGTCGCCGCGCATGTGTACGCCCCGGAATTCCTGCGGGCGTACGCCGAGGAGCTGGCCCGGGTGGCCCGCGCGGATCTCGGGCGGACGGCCAAGTGCCTCGTCCTCGATCTCGACAACACCCTGTGGGGCGGGGTCGTCGGGGACGACGGAGTCGGCGCGCTGCGGCTGGGCGGCGCCTACCCCGGCTCGGCGCACCTGGAACTCCAGTCGCTCGCGCGGGACCTGATGCGGCAGGGCGTCATGCTGTCGGTGGCGTCGAAGAACGACGACGAGATCGCCCGTGAGGCATTCGCCACGCATCCCGAGATGCTGCTGGACCTGTCGTCCTTCGTGGGCTTCCGCGCCAACTGGAACCCCAAGCCGGACAATCTCCGGGAGCTGGCGGCCGAGCTCAACATCGGTCTGGACGCGATGGTCTTCGCCGACGACAACCCGGTCGAACGCGGTCTGATGCGTGAGCTGCTGCCGCAGGTCACCACCGTCGAACTGCCCTCGGATCCCGCGGTGTACGCCTCCCTGATCGCCGCGCGGGGGGACTTCAACCTGCTGAAGGTGACGGACGAGGACCGTGGCCGCACCCGGATGTACCAGGCGCGGGCGCGGCGTACGGAGCTGGAGAGCACGGCCGGGAACCTGGAGGACTATCTCGACGCGCTGGGCTCCGAGCTGACCGTCGAACCGGCCGGGCCGCTGAACACCGCGCGGATCGTGCAGCTCTTCGGCAAGACCAACCAGTTCAACCTGACCGGGCGGCGCTACAGCGAGGACGAGGTCGCCGAGCGCCGCGCGGACGGCACCGGCGCGTTCTTCGCGGCCCGGCTCACCGACCGCTACGGCGACAACGGACTGATCGCCGCGCTCGCCCTCGCCGAGGAGGACGACGGCGCCTGGTCGATCGAGAACTTCGTCCTCAGCTGCCGGGTCTTCTCGCGCGATGTCGAGGGCGCCATCGCCGGCCTGGTGCTCCGCTCCGCGCGGGCACACGGAGCGCCCGCCGTGACCGCCCGCTTCACGCGGAGCGCGAAGAACGCCAAGTTCGCCGATTTCTACCGGGGCCTGGGATTCGCGCCCGCCCCCGTACCCGTACCCGAGCCCGCCCCCGTACCCGAGCCCGTGCTCGAACAGGGCGATGCGCGCTCCGAGTCGTGGCGGCACGACCTGACCGCGATCGCCGAGCTGCCCCGATGGATCGGGGTCACCGATGACCAGGGAGCCTTCCATGTCCGCTGACCACATCGTCGCCGAAGTCGTCGGGCAGCTGCTCGACCTGGAGACCGACGACCTGGCCATGAGCACGCCGCTGGCCGATATCGAGGGATGGGACTCCGTGAACCAGATGCGGATCCTGGTCTACCTGGAGCGTGAGGTGGGCGGTTCGCTCGACTACGACCGGTTCATGCGAGCCGTCTCGCTGGCCGATCTGTCGGCGGTCGTCGCGGAGACCGGTACTCCCGCGAACAGCGCGACCCCGGCGAACCCCGCGGGGAGCACGGCATGAGCGCCGTCACCCGGTCCTTCCCGGCCGCCCGGCGGGGCACCCTGACCTTCCTCCACGCGGCGCGCGAGACCGCCCACGTCCACCTCATGGCGGATGTCGACGCCACCCGGATGCGGCAGGCGCGTACCGCGAGCGGCGGCAAGCTCAGCTATGTCAGCCTCGTGGTCAAGGCGGCCGCCGACGTGGTGGCGGAGTACCCGCCGGCCCGGTCGGTGCTCCAGGGAAGCGCCCTGCGGCCCCGGCTCGCCGAGCTGGACGACGTGGACGTGAAAGTGCTCTTCGACAAGACGGTCGACGGCGAACGCTGCGTCGTCGCCGGCACCGTCAGGGCCGCGCAGAAGCTGTCCGTGCTCGACGTGCAGGACGCCGTCGACACCTACAAGGACGCCGAGGTCGACGACGAGGGGCCGTTCTCGCAGGCGCTGCGCGTGCAGCGGCTGCCGCTGGCCCTCGCCCGCCTCGTCTTCCGGATCGCGATGCGTGACGCGGTCCGCCGCGCCTCGCTCCAGGGGACCTTCTCGGTCACCTCGGTCGGCCACGAGCCGGTGCGGGCCATCTTCCCGATGATCTACGGGACCCTCGGTTTCGGCATGGGCCGTATCGCGGACACTCCGGTGGTCCGCGACGGCGAGGTGCGGATCGCCCCGCAGTTCACGCTGTCGCTCGCCTTCGACCACCGGGTGGTCGACGGCGCCCTCGCGTCGGAGGTGCTGGCGCGGGTGAAGAAGCGGCTGGAAGAGCTGGAAGCGAACGACATGTCATGACGGGCCGGCCGGGGCGGACCCGGCCCGGCTCCGGCCGCCGGGCACCGGGTGCCCCCGGCCTTCCGCCGCCCGGCGGCCGCGCACCGCGACCGCCGCGCACCGCCGTCGTCGGCGGCCGTCACGGCCGTCCCGCGCGGCCGAAGCCCGGCACACCGTGAGCGCCGCCGACGCCGTCCACGGATCACCGAACCATCTGAAGCAGAACCGGGTGCTCCTTCTCAGCGAGCCGCCGCGCCACGCCGGGCGAACCGGCCGGCCCGCCATGCCGGCGGCCACGGCCGCGGCGAGCCGCGCACCCACCCCTCCCCTGCCGACCGCTCTCACCCGAGGTAGACATGGACGCGGACGAAATGAACCACGACCCAGCGGAACTCATCGCCATCGTCGGCATGGCAGGGCGCTTCCCAGGCGCTCCTGACACCGAGAGCCTGTGGAAGCTGATGATGGACCGCGGCAACGCGATCCGCCCCGTGCCGTCCGAGCGCTGGGACGCCGAGTCGCAGCTGGACCCGGAGAAGCAGGTCCAGGCGGTCGGCGGTTTCCTGGAGGACGTCGACCAGTTCGACCCGCTGTTCTTCGGTATCTCGCCGCGTGAGGTCGAGGACATCGACCCGCAGCAGCGGCTCATGCTGGAGGCCGGCTGGCGGGCCCTGGAGGACTCCGGCATGCGGGCGGAGGACCTGCGGGGTTCCCGTACCGGTGTCTACGTGGGCGCGCAGTGGCACGACTACGAGCTGGTACGCAAGGACGCCGGCAGCGGTGCCACCGAGCGCAGCTCCGTCGGCCAGGCACTCGACGTGATCGCCGCCCGCCTCTCGTACTTCATGCGGTTCACCGGTCCGAGCCTGACCGTCGCCACCGGCTGCTCGTCCTCCATGGTGGCGCTGCACCTGGCGACCCAGGCCCTGCGCAACGGCGAGATCGAAGGGGCGGTCGTCGGCGGCGTCAACCTGATGCTGTCCCCGGACGTGTCGATCGGCCTCACCCACTTCGGCGGCCTGTCCCCGGACGGCCGCTGCGCCGCGTTCAGCGCGGCCGCCAACGGCTTCGTACGCGGTGAGGGCGTCGCCGCCCTGTACCTGAAGACCCTGGAGCGGGCGCTGGCGGACGGCGACCAGGTCCACGCCGTCATCGTGCGGACCGTGGTGAACAACGACGGCGGCGGCGAGAGCCTGGTGACCCCCCGTACGGGCGCGCAGGAGGACCTGCTGCGCACGGCGTACACCGCCGGGGGCATTCCGCTGGACAAGCTCGCCTACGTCGAGGCGCACGGCACCGGCACCCGGCGCGGCGACCCGGTCGAGGCCGGCGCCATCGGCCGGGTCATCGGACAGGGCCGCAGCAGCGGCGCCGGGCCGATCGCGGTCGGCTCGGTGAAGTCGAACATCGGTCACCTGGAGCCCGCTTCCGGCATGGCCGGGCTCTTCAAGGCGGTGCTGTCCCTCGAACACCGCGTCGTACCGCCGAGCCTGCACGCCGACGAGCTGAACCCGGAGATCCCGTTCGACGAGCTCAACGTGGCGGTCGTACGGGAACCGCTGCCCCTGCCCGACGGCGACATCTACGTGGGGGTCAACTCCTTCGGCTGGGGCGGCACCAACGGCCACGCCGTCCTGATGAGCGCGCCCCCGCAGGCCGCGCGCGGGCCGCGTCCGCCCGCCGCGCGGACGCCCGCCGCCGAGCCGCCCGCCGCCGGGACGCCCGCCGTGCCGGGCCCCGTGCTGGTGCCGCTGTCGGGTCACACCGACGAGGCCCTGCGCCGGCGCGCCGAGGACATCCGGGAGCTCGTCGCGAGCGGTACGTCCTCCGTCGACGCGCTCGCGGGCACCCTCGCCTGGCGCCGTGACAGCTTCCCCGCCCGCGCCGCGTTCGTCGCCCAGGACGCCGACGGCCTCGCGGACGCGCTCGGGCGCTTCGCCGCCGACCCGGAGGAGGAGATCGCCGGGGTGGTGACCGGGCGGGCCCGCGGCCGCGGCCGCACCGCTTTCGTCTTCCCCGGCCAGGGCTCGCAGTGGGCCCGGATGGGCAGCGAGCTGTACGCGCACAAGCCGGTGTTCGCGTCGGTGATCCACCGGTGTGCCAAGGCGCTGGAGCCGTACGTCGACTGGGACCTCGCCGAGATCGTGTCCGGCGAGGCGGGCGACGCGTGGCTCACCCGCAACGACATGGTGCAGCCGACCCTGTGGGCGGTCTCCGTGGGCATCGCCGAGATGTGGCGTGCGGCGGGCGTCGAGCCCGACGTGGTGATCGGGCACAGCCAGGGCGAGGTCACCGCCGCGACCGTCGCCGGCATCCTGTCGTACGAGGACGGCGCGCTGATCATCGCCCGCCGCAGCGCGCTGGCCGCCCGGACCTCGGGACGCGGCCGGATGCTCGCCGTCGAACTGGACGTGGCCGCCGCCCACCAGGCCCTGGACGGGTTCGAGGGGCTGGTGTCGCTCGCCGTCAACAACGGACCGACCTCGTGCGTGCTGTCCGGTGACACCGACGCGGTGGAGGCGCTGAAGGAGATCCTGGAGGCGGAGGGCGTCTTCTGCCGCATGGTCAACGTCGACTACGCCTCGCACAGCCCGCAGATGGACGAGCTCAGGGAGGACCTGTTCGCGGCGCTCGCGTCGGTCGGCCCGAAGCGGGGCACCATCCCGCTGATGTCGACGGTACGGGTCGCCGAGCTGGCCGGACCGGAGATGGACGCCGGTTACTGGGTGGACAACCTGCGCCGACCGGTGCTGTTCGCCGACGCCATGAGCGGCCTCTTCGACGAGGGCATCACCCATGTGGTGGAGATCAGCCCGCACGCCGTCCTCGCCCCGGCGATCGAGCGCCTCGCCGCCCTGCGCGACGACCAGCCCGCCGTACTGACCTCGCTGCGCCGTGACGCCGGCTCACCGGCCGACCTCACCACGGCCTTCGCCCGCGCCTACGTGTCGGGGCTCGCGCCGTTCGGCGGTCTGCCGCGCGACGCGTCCGCGCCCGTGCCCGGCTACCCGTGGCAGCGCACCTCGTACTGGCTCGACACCGGCAGCCGGCGCTCCGTCCCCCGTAACGGCTTCGACTTCGCCCTGACGCCCGCGCCGTCCGAGCACGACACCTGGCAGGGGACGCTCGAACTCGCCGTGGACTCCATGCCCTGGCTGGAGGACCACAAGGTCGACGACGCGGTCGTGCTGCCCGGCGCCGGGATGGTGGCCCTCGCGCTGGGGGCGGCCCGCTCCCGGCACGGTGTGCTGCCCGCCACGCTCTCGGACGTCGCGTTCACCAGCGACCTGACCCTGGGCGACGAGCCGGCGCGGCTGAGCGCCCTGTGGCGCGACGACATCACCGAGGGCGGCTCCTTCACCCTGCTGTCGCTGCCCGAGGGCGAGACCGCGTGGACGGTGCACGCCACCGCCCGCACGTCCCAGCGGCCCGAGCGGCCGGCCCCGGTCGCCTTCCCGGCCCACCTGCTCGACGCCGAGCCGGTCGGCGGCGAGGAGTTCTACGCGGCCTGCGCCGCTCGCGGACTGCACTACGGCCCGGCCTTCCAGGGCGTACAGCGCCTGTACACGGGGACGTCCGGCGCGGAGGGCACCTCGCGGGACGACGCGTCACCGGAGACCGCTTCGCACGACACCGCCCCGCACGACACCGCCGCGCTCGCCGAGGTGCGGCTGAGCGACCGGTGCCGCGCCGGTGCCCGCCCGCACACGCTGCACCCCGCCCTGTGGGACGGCGCCCTCCAGGCGTGCCTCGCACTGTGCGAGGACGGGCAGACGGTGGTGCCCACCGCCGTGCACCGCGTGCACGTGCTGCGCGAGATGGCCGAGCCGGTCCTCGACCTGTGGTCGTACGCGGTGCGCCGCGCGGGCTACCGGTTCGACCTGTACTTCTTCACCGGTGACCGCGAACCCCTGATGATCATGGAGGGGCTGGAGCTGTCGCCGCTGGCGGCCGGCGGCCCCGCCCAGGACGACAGCGAGCGGGAGCACCGCCTGGCGTTCCGCGAGGAGCCGCGCCCCGAGGCGGCCAGCGCGCCCGGCCACTGGTTCGTCTGCGGCGCCCCGACCGCTTCGGCCGGACTGGCCGAAGCACTCCACGCGGCCGGCGCGCCCGTGACGCTCGCCGAGGGCGACACCGACACCTGGGCCGGACAGCTCGCGTCGGCCGGGGACATCACCGGGGTCGTGTTCGCCGCGCCGGACGCGCGGGCCGGACTGGCCGCACAGCGCCGGGCGCTGGTCACCCTCCCCGCCGTGATCCGGGCCTGCGTCGAGCGCACGGCACCGCCGCGCTTCGCCCTCGTCACCACCGCCGCACAGGCCGTGGACGACGAGGACCGCCCCGACCCCGGAGCCGCGCTGTTCTGGGGCTTCAGCCGGGTGCTGCGCCGTGAGCACTCCGAGCTGCGGCCGATGGTCATCGACCTGGCACCGGGCGAGGCGGCCACCGGGTGCGCCGCCGAGCTGCTCACCGGCGACGGCGAGGACCAGGTGGCACTGCGCGGCGGACGACGGCTCGTGGGCCGCCTGACACGCGGCGGGCCGGCCTCCGACAGCGAGACCGTCGCGGCTCCCTGGCGTACGTCGGACCAGCCGTTCCGGCTCGGCTCCGACCGGCCCGGCTTCTGGGACTCGCTGGTCTACCGCCCGCTCAGCAGGACCGCCCCCGGGCCCGGCGAGATCGAGATCGAGATCACGGCCGCCGCGCTCAACTTCATCGACGTCATGAAGGCCATGGGCACCTACCCCGACCCCTCGGGCGCCGCGTCGCTGCTCGGCGGCGAGTGCGCGGGGCGGGTCGGCGCCGTCGGCGAGGGTGTCACCGGCTTCGCCGTCGGCGACCGCGTCGTCGCCTGCGCCATGGGCGCCATCGCCTCGCACGTCACGGTGCTCGCCGCCCACGCGCAGGCCGTACCGGAGTCCCTCGACGACACCGACGCGGCGGCGCTGCCGCTGGTCATGGGCACGGCCTGGTACGGACTGGTCGAGCTGGGCCGCCTCACGGCGGGCGAGCGTGTCCTCATCCACTCCGGCACCGGCGGTCTCGGCCTCGCCGCGATCCAGATCGCCAAGGCGCTGGGCGCCGAGGTCATCGCCACGGCGGGCAGCGAGGACAAGCGCGCCTACCTGCGCGGACTCGGTATCGAGCACGTCTTCGACTCCCGGAACCTGTCGTGGGCGGAGGGCGTGCGCGCCGCCACGGGCGGCCAGGGCGTGGACGTCGTCCTCAACTCGCTGACCGGCGCGGCCATCCCGCTCGGGCTGGACGCGCTGGCCGAGGACGGCCGGTTCATCGAGGTCGGCAAGAAGGACATCTACGGGGCCAGGAACATCAGCCTGTCGGCCTTCAGGAAGGGCATCAGCTTCGCGGCCGTGGACCTGGCCGGCCTGATGACCCGTCGCCCCGAGCGGTTCGCCCGGGTCTTCGGCCAGGTCTGGGAGCTGGTGGCGGACGGCAGGATCGAGCCGCTGCCGGTGCTGCCGTACACCTTCGCCGACGCGGCGGAGGCGCTGCGCGAGATGTCGCACGGCAACCACATCGGCAAGTTCGTGCTCGCCGGGCCCGGCACGGTGGCGGGCGTGGCGCCGGAAGCGATGCCGGGAGGCCGCTTCCGCGCCGACGCCAGCTATCTGCTCACCGGCGGTCTCGGCGCGCTGGGCCTGTCGCTCGCCGAGTTCCTGGCCGACCGGGGCGCGGGCGCCCTCGCGCTGGTCTCCCGGTCACAGCCGGGGGCGGACGCCGCCGCCCGCATCGGGGAACTGCGCGAGCGGGGCGTACGGGTCGAGACCTACGCGTGCGACGTGTCCGACGAGAGCGCCGTACGCGAGACGCTCACCCGGCTGCGGACCGAACTGCCCCCGCTGCGCGGAGTGGTGCACGCGGCCGGCCTGCTGGACGACGCCACGGTCCTCAACGCACGTCCCGAGCAGATCGAACGGGTGCTGGCGCCCAAGGTCGACGGCGCGCGCCACCTGGACGCGGCCACCGCCAACGACCCGCTCGACTTCTTCGTGATGTTCTCCTCGGCCGCGGCCCTGGTCGGCAACACGGGACAGGCCGCCTACGCGGCGGGCAACGCGTACATGGACACCCTCGCCGAGGCGCGCAGACGCCGCGGCTTCCCCGCCCTCAGCGTGCAGTGGGGTCCCTTCGCCGAGATCGGCCTGGCCGCCGAGGACGACGGCCGGGGCGCCCGGCTCTCGGACCGGGGCATGGACAGCTTCCCCGTCGAGGACGCCTGGGCGGCGCTCGTCCGCTTCCTCGGCCGGGACCAGCAGGTCGTGGGATACGTGCCGCTCAACCTGCGGCAGTGGTTCGACGCCTACCCGGACACCGCCGCGCAGAAGTCCTGGCACCTGCTGCGGCGCGCCCTCCAGGAGGGCGGCTCGTCGGCGGCGGCGGGCGGCGAGTTCCGTTCGCTCTTCGAGGCCGCGGACGACACCGCGCGCCAGAGCCTCGTGGAGGGCAGGGTGCGGGAGGTCGCCGCGCGCGTGATGCGCATGGACCCGAAGGCGATCGACCGGGAGACGCCGTTCAAGTCGCTCGGCCTGGACTCGCTGATGAGCCTCGAACTGCGCAACCGCCTGGAATCCGCCTTCGGCCTGCAGTTGTCGCCGACCCTCCTGTGGACCTACGGAAACACCCGCGCCCTGTCGGGCGTGCTGGGCGAGCGACTGCTCGACTCCGCGTCCACGGCGGCCCCGGCGCCTGCCGCGTCCACGGCCTCTTCCGCCTCCTGAACCCACCAGTTCGACGTCGATAACCACAAGGACTGCGTGACATGACTTCGAGCAGCGCCGCGACACCCCTGACCCGTGCGTTGGAAACCATCAGAAACCTCAAGGCCCGGCTGGACGAGCAGAGCGGCAACCAGCCGCTCGCCGTCGTCGGCGTCGGCCTGCGGTTCCCCGGCGGGATCCACGACCTCGACTCGTACTGGGAGGCCCTGGAGAACGGCCGCGACCTGGTGACCGCCAGGCCGGCCGGCCGACTGGAACCCTTCGCCGACGAGTGGGCCACCCTGCCCCGGCAGGGCGGCCACCTCGACGAGATCCTCGACTTCGACGCCCCCTTCTTCGGCATCAGCCCGCGTGAGGCGGGCGCGATCGACCCGCAGCACCGGCTGCTGCTGGAGGTGGCGTGGGAAGGCCTGGAGCACGCGGGTCTGCCGCCGGACCGGCTGGGGGACCTGCGGGTCGGGACGTACGTGGGCATCACCGGCCGCCACGACTACTGGGACTGGCTGTCCGGTGATCTGAACGCCCACTGGTCCACCGGCAACGGCCACAGCTTCGCGGCCGGGCGCATCGCCTACTCCATGGGCTTCACCGGGCCCGCGGTGGCCATCGACGCGGCCTGCTCGTCGTCACTCATCGCCATCCACCAGGCGGGCCAGGCGCTGCGCCGGGGCGAGTGCGACGTGGCGCTCGCCGGCGGCGTCAACCTCGTGGTGTCGCCCGGCTCCACCCGGATCATCAACGAGACGGGGGCGCTCGCCCCCGACGGCCGGTGCAAGTCCTTCGACGCGCGGGCCAACGGCTTCACCCGTGGCGAGGGCGCCGGTGTCATGGTGCTCAAGCGCCTCGACCACGCGGAGCGCGACGGCGACCGTGTGCTGGCCGTCATCCGTGGTTCGGCCGTCAACCAGGACGGCCGCTCCGGCGGATTCACCGCACCGAACGTGCTCTCCCAGATCGCCCTGCTGGAGACCGCGCTCGCCGACGCCCGCCTCACCCCGGCGGACATCGGCCTGATCGAGGCGCACGGCACCGGCACCTCCCTCGGTGACCCGATCGAGATGGAGGCGATCCTCACCGCCCTCGGCCGCAGGAACGGCGGCGCCCCGCTGCACGTCGGTTCGGTGAAGGCCAACATGGGTCACCTGGAGGCCGCCGCCGGGATCGCCGGCGTCATCAAGGCGATCCTCTGCGTGCGGCGCCGCGTCGTACCGCCGCTCGTCCACTTCCAGACCCTCAACCCGCGCATCGACCTGGGCGGGAGCTCCGTCACCCTGAGCCCCGGCCTGGAGCGCTGGGAGACGGACCGCACGGGTGGCTTCGCCGGCGTCAGCTCCTTCGGTATGAGCGGCACCAACGCGCACGTCATCGTCGGCCCGGCCGAGGCACCGGCCCCGGCGGCACCGGCGGCCCCCGGCGGGAGCCCGACGGGCTTCGAACTGTCCGCCAGGACGCCCGAGGCGCTGCGCGTGCTCGCCGCCCGGTTCGGCGAACACCTGACGCGGGCCTCCGACCAGGACTACCCCGCGTTCGCGTACACGGTGACGGCGGGGCGGGCACGCCATGCCGTCCGCGCCCAGGTCGCGGCGGAGGACCGGGCCGCCGCGCTGGCCGGACTTCAGGCCGTCGCCTCGGGTGAACCGTCTGCGGCCGTCACCCTCTCCGACGCCGCGCCCACCGGTGGGCCCGCGCCGGTCACGCTGCCCCGGCGGATCCTCGACCTGCCGCACTACCCGTGGGAGCGGCGGCGCCACGCCCCGGAGCCGGGACCGTCCGCCGCCGCTCCGGGAGGCCTGACCCCAGGCCTGACCCCGCAGCGCGCCCAGGCCGCAGAGGTCGCGGAGTTCGCGGAGGCCCCCGCCGCCGAGGCGCCGGCGGGGCTGTACGGCCTGGTCTGGCAGCCGGTCACACTGCCGGACGAGGCCGCCTCCGGCACCCTGGTCCTCGCCGGCGACGACACCGGGCTGCTGGCTCCGCTCGCCCGGCAGGCGCACGCCCAGGGCCTGCGGCCCACCGTGCTCGGACCGGTGGACCGGAGCACCGAACTGCCCGGCGAGCGCGGCGAGCTGCCCGCGAACGAGGAGGAGTGGGCCGCGTTCTGGGCCGGCCGCCCGGCCGGTGAACAGGTCCGCCTGGTGCTGGCGATGAAGGCCGCGCCGCTTCCCGTCAGCCTCCAGGAGCCGGGCGACCCGGCCGCGCGGGGCGCCGCGCTGTGCGCCGCCGTCACCACGGCGGCGCACGCCCTGGACCGCGCCGCCGTGGCGGGTCACACCTTCGCCCTCACCACCGGCACCCGTCAGGTCACCGGCGAGGACGCCGTCGTCGCGGGCGACCACGGTCTGCTGCAGGGGCTGGCCCCCGTGCTGGGCCTGGAGTTCAGCCGGACCTGGGGCGGCGTCGTCGACCTGCCGGCCGAGCCGGGCCCCGGTGACCTCGCCGCGCTGGTACGTCTGGTCACCGCCGGCACCGGCGAGGACCTGGCGGCCGTACGGGCCGGTGAGGTCCTGGCCGCCCGCGTCACGGAGGTGGCCACGGACGACGTGGTCCAGCTGCCGGTCCGTCCCGACGCCACGTACCTGGTCACCGGCGGTCTCGGCGCCGTCGGCCGGGCGCTCGTCCCGGACCTCGTCCGGCGCGGCGCGCGCCACCTGCTGCTCATCGGCCGCACCCCGCGTGAGCGTCTCGGCGCGGCCGCCACAGCGCTGCTCGCCGACATGCGCGAGGCGGGCGCCGATGTCCGCTACGCGAGCGCGGACTGCGACTCCCCCGCCGAACTCGCCGCCGCCTGCGCCACGCTGGACGGGATGCCGCCGGTACACGGGATCGTGCACGGCGCGGGTTCCCTGCCCCAGCGGTCACTCGCCGAGGCCGGCGCCGACGACTTCGCCACCGCTCTGCGCGGCAAGTTCACCGGCGCGTGGTGGCTGCATCTGCTCAGCCGTGACTGGCCGCTCGACTTCTTCGTACCGACGTCGTCGGTCTCCGCGCTGTGGGGCACCGAGGGGTACGGCGCCTACGCGGCGGCCAACGGCGGACTCGACGCCGTGGCCGCCGTACGCACCGCCGCCGGACTGCCCGCCGTCAGTGTCGCCTTCGGCCCGTGGGCCGCCGAGGGCAGCATGGCGCAAGGGGCGGGCCGCGAGGGCCTGGCCCGGATGGGCGTCGCTTCTCTGACGCCCGGGACCGGCGTCGCCGGTTTCGTCTCGCCCGCCGGCGGCTCGGCGCCGCTGCTCATCGTCTGCTCCCTGGACTGGCCCCGCTTCACCGAGGTGATGGCCGTACGGCGACGGCGCCCGCTGTTCGAACGAGTGACTGCCGGGACCGCGGCCGCGCTGCCGGGGGCCGCTCCCACGGGGTCCCGGCCGACGGCGGCCCCGGCCACCGTGGCGTCGGCCCTGCTCGCGCTCCCGGAGCGGGCCCGGCCCGCCGCGGCCCGTGACCAGGTCCGCTCCCTGGTGGCGACGGTCCTCGGCCACGCCGACCACGACGCCGTCCGCTCCGATGTCGGCTTCTTCGACCTGGGCGTGGACTCCGTCATGGCGATGGACATCGAGCGCGACATGTCCGCGGCCTTCGGGGTGGAGGTCCGGGTCGCCGACATCTTCGACCACCCGACCGTCACCGAACTGGCCGACTACATCCTGGGCCTGGTCCACGAGGCGCCGGCACCGGTCGCGGCCGCACCGGTCGCAGCCGCACCGGTCGCAGCCGCACCGGTCACGGGCGCACCGGTCACGGGAGCACCGGTCACGGGAGCACCCGTCGGGTCCGCACCGGTCGCCCCGGCGACACCCCCCGTACCGGATGCCGCCACCCCGGCGGCGGCATCCGCCACCCAGCCGGTGCCGCACCGCGCGGACCCCCGGGAACCCATCGCCATCGTCGGTATGGCCGGCCGCTTCCCCGGCGCCGATTCGGTCGACGAGCTGTGGGACCTGCTGCGTGAGG
The DNA here is from genome assembly GCF_044454085.1 of Streptomyces sp. NPDC051569. Lineage (NCBI taxonomy): Bacteria > Bacillati > Actinomycetota > Actinomycetes > Kitasatosporales > Streptomycetaceae > Streptomyces > Streptomyces sp. NPDC051569. Next base: position 53,415 of record NZ_JBITDJ010000021.1, on the reverse strand, counting down.
GCCGCGACGGCGTCGGACCCGTACCGCCCGAGAAGTGGAACAGCGCCGAACTGACCGACGCCGACCCGCTGCGCACCGGCACGGTCACCACCGACCAGGGCGGCTTCCTGCGCGACCCCGCCCGCTTCGACGCCTCCTTCTTCGACATCCCCGCCCGCGAGGCGGAGAGCCTGGACCCGCAGCACCGGCTGGTGCTGGAGTCCGCCTGGCACGCGCTGGAGGACGGCAGGATCGACCCCAGGAGCCTGAAGGGCAGCCGTACCGGCGTCTACCTCGGCATCTCCAACTCCGACTACGCCCGCCTGCTCGAACAGGGCGGCCTCGGGCAGCTGGACGCGTACTTCAGCACCGGTACGGCCCTCAACGCCGCGGCGGGACGCATCGCGTACCTCCTCGGCCTGAACGGCCCGGCGCTCGCCGTCGACACGGCCTGCTCCTCCTCCCTGGTCGCCCTGCACCTCGCCATCCGCGCGCTGCGCCAGGGAGAGATCGACCACGCGCTGAGCGCGGGCGTGAACTTCATCGCCGCACCGTCGTGCTCGGTCGCGGTCAGCCGGGCGCACATGCTCTCCCCGGACGGCAGGTGCAAGGTCTTCTCCGCCGAGGCCGACGGATTCGTCCGGGCCGAGGGCGCCGGCGTGCTCGTCCTCAAGCGGCTCAGCGACGCCCGGCGCGACGGGGACCGGGTGCTCGCCGTCCTGCACGGCAGCGCGATCAACCAGGACGGCGCCTCGTCCGGGCTGACGGCGCCCAGCGGCCGGGCCCAGGAGGCGGTCATCAAGGCCGCCCTCGCGGACGCCGGTGTCGACGGCGCCGCCATCTCCTACCTGGAGGCCCACGGCACCGGCACCTCCCTGGGCGACCCGATCGAGCTGCGCGCCGCCTGGTCCGCGCTCGGCGCCGACCGGCGCCCCGGCGAGCCGCTGCTCATCGGCTCGGTCAAGAGCAACATCGGCCACAGCGAGTCCGCTTCGGGCATGGCGAGCATCATCAAGACGGTGCTGGCCCTGCGTCACGAGCGGCTGCCCGCGAACCTGCACTGCGACTCGCTCAACCCGCATGTGCCCTGGCGTGACATGAACGTCCGCGTGGTGGACTCGCTCACCCCGTGGCGGGCGGGCGACCGGCCGCGCCTGGCCGGCGTCTCCGGCTTCGGCTTCTCCGGGACCAACGCGCACATCGTCATCGGGGAGGCACCGCTGTCCGCCGCCCCGGCCGCCGCCGCCGAAGGCCCAGCCCCCACGACCGCCGGTGCCGAAGGCCCCTACGTGGTACCGCTCTCGGCGCCGGACACGGCCGGTCTCGGACGTCTGACGGCGGCCTGGGAGGAGCATCTCGCGGCCGCCCCCGAGGGCACTGTCCCGGCGCTCGCCACGACCGCCGGAGCGGGCCGCGCCCACTTCCCGGTGCGGCGCGCGATCACCGGCGGTTCGAAGGAAGAGCTGCTCGCGGCGGTACGCGGGTTCTTGGGGACCACCGCCGGATCCGCCGCCGGATCCGCCGCCGCCCGGCAGCCGAGAGTCGCATTCCTGTTCTCCGGACAGGGCAGCCAGTACTTCGGCATGGGCCGCGAGCTGTACGAGACCGAGCCGGTCTTCCGCGACGTGATCGACGCCTGCGACCGGGTCGTCGCCCCGCGACTCGGCCTCTCCCTGCACCAGTTGATGTTCTACGGAGCGGAGAAGGACCTGATCAACCAGACCAGGTACACCCAGCCCGCCCTGGTGGCGCTGGAGTTGGCCCTGGCCACCCTGTGGGAGTCCTGGGGGGTGAGCGCCACCGCCGTGATGGGTCACAGCGTCGGCGAGATCGCCGCCGCCATCCACGCCGGGGTGATGGACCTCGAAGCCGGCCTCACCCTGATCACGCACCGCGCGCGGCTGATGCAGGAGACGTCGCCGGGCGGCATGCTCGCCGTCGGGGCGCCCCTGGAGCAGGTCACCGAGTGGCTCCAGGACACCGGCCTCGACATCGCGGCGGTCAACGGACCGGAAGCGATCGTCGTCGCGGGTGAGCGGAAGGACATCGACGCCTTCGCCGCCCGTATGAAGGAACAGCGCGTCACCGCCAGGAACCTGGTCGTCTCGCACGCGTTCCACTCCCGGCTGATGGAGCCGATGCTCGCCGGTCTGGAGACGGCGATCGAACCGCTCGCCTTCAGCGCCCCGGCGATCCCCCTCATCGCCAATGTGACGGGCCGGCTCGCCCGGCCCGACGAGTACGACAAGCACTACTGGTCGGAGCATGTCCGCCGGCCCGTGCGCTTCCACGAGGGGGCCCGGCAGCTGGCCGAACTCGGCGTGGACGTCTGCCTGGAGATCGGCCCGGACCGTACCCTCGGCCACCTCGTCACGGCCGGCGGGCTCGCGCCCGCCGGCGGCACGGTGCCGTCGCTGCGACGGGGCGGCAAGGACCGGAAGATCATCCTCGAAGCCGTCAAGACGCTCTACGAGCAGGGCCAGGACCTGCGGTGGGACCAGGTGCAGGGCTACCTCGGCGGTCCGCGCGGAGCGGCGCCGCTCTACCCGTTCGCCGCGACCACGTACTGGACGAAGGTCCAGGTACCGGCGGGCGGCGCCTCATCGGCGGCCCCGTCCGTCGCGGCCGGGACCCGGCACTGGGGGACGGAGCTGCGCTCGCCGGCCCTGACCGGTCGCGCCTTCTCCTTCCCGCGCGGCTCCACCTTCCCCGCGTACCTCACGGACCACCGTCTGTACGGCACCGTGGTGACGCCCGCCGCCTCGCACCTGGGCACGATCCTGTCGGCGCTCGCCGCCGACGGCCGCCCCTTCGCGGTCGAGGACCTGATCTGCCCCCGCGCCCTGGTGATCAAGGACGGTGAGGTCTTCGACACCCAGATCGTGGTGGGCGAGGGGGCCGGGTCGCCGGAACTCACCGTCGACAGCCTGATCGATCCGGAGCGGGGGGTGTGGGAGCGGCATCTGTCCGCCCGCGTCGGCTCGCCCGAGGAGCACGGACCCGCCGCCCCCGACCGTGACGCCTTCATGGCCGAGGCGGACCGGTACATCACCGGCGAGGACTTCTACCGCTACTTCCGGGAGCTGGGCTACACCCTCGGCCCGTCCTTCCGCTGGATCGCCGACGTGTGGATCCGGGGCGACGAGGCCCTGGTCCGGTACGCCCAGCCCGAACTGCCCGACAACAGGGCCGACTACGAGATCTACCCGGGCCTGATCGACTCCTGCTTCCAGAGCATCGCGGGCTTCATGGTCGACGACGTGGCCGACGAGGCGCCGTCGCTCGCCATCCCCTTCGCGGCGACGAAGCTCTCCTTCCCCGGCCGTCCCGAGACCGGCGGTGAGCTGTGGGGCCACGTCCAGGTCACCAGGGCGGACGCGCTGCCGCGTGGCCGCTCCCGGGTGGAGACGGCGGACCTGCACATGTTCACCGGCTCCGGCGCGAGCGTCATGGTGGCCGACGGATTCCGGGTCCGGCACGCGCCGAAGGCGGTCCTGGAGCAGAGCCTGCGCGGCGGACTGCCGCACGCGTACGAGGTGGCCTGGACCGATCTGCCGCAGGCTCCCCGGGGCCGGGTCACCGGCCGCGACATCCTGCTGGTCGGCGCGGGCGGGACCCACGGGCCCGCGCTCCTCGCGGCGCTCCGGGACCTCGGCCACGAGGTGACCGTGGCCGACGACACCGCGTCGGCGGGCGCGTCGACCGGGCTCGTCCTCGACGCCCGCTTCTGCGCGCCCTCGGCCCCGGCGGGCGCGGAGGACACCCTGGACGCGGTCCTCGCGCTCGCCGAGTCGCTCCGTACCGCGCCCCGGTCGGTGCCCTACGCGGTGCTCGGTGACGGTGGCGCGCAGGCGGCGCCCGTGCGCGAGGCCCTGTGGGGCCTGCTCACGGCGCTGGAGGCCGAGGAGAGCGAGCGCAGGCTGCTCCGCGTCGGGCTCGACGACGGATGGACCGCCGAGGCCCTCGCCGGGGCGCTGTCCACGGCTCTGGACACCGCGACGCCGGAGACCCGGCTCGCGATCGGCGACGGCCCGGTACGGGTGGCCAGGCTCGGCCCCGTGACCGTCGCCTCCGCCACCCCCTCCTGGCGGGGCAGTGTCCTGGTCACGGGCGGACTCGGCGCGCTCGGGCTGAGCGTCGCCCAGCTCCTCGCCCGGCAGGGAGCGCGGTCGATCGCCCTCATGGGCAGGTCGGCGCCGGACGGGACCGCCCGGCGGGTGATCGACGAACTGGTGGCCGACGGCGTGCACGTCTCCGTCGTGGCAGGCGATGTCACCGACCTCTCGGACTGTGTCCGGGCGGTACGGACCGCCACGGCGACGGCGCCTCTGCGGGGTGTCTTCCACCTCGCGGGCATCAACGCCGACGGCGCGTTCGAGCATCTGACCGCGCAGAGCTACCGGAACGTCTTCGCGGCCAAGGTGCGCGGCGCCGAGAATCTGGTGGAGGCCACCGGCGGCGAGACACTCGACGCGTTCGTCCTCTTCTCGTCGGTGTCGAGCGTGCTCGGCTCCGCCGGACAGGTCAACTACGCGGCGGCGAACGGCTTCCTCAACGGCCTGGCGCACCGTCTGCGGGCGGCCGGGGTTCCCGCGACCAGCGTCAACTGGGGCCCGTGGGTGCCCGCCGCGAAGAGCGGCATGGCGGGCGCGGCCGCCGTGGAGCGCGCCACCGAGCGGCTGGGCATCCGCCCGCTGACGGACCAGGAGGCAGCGCCGCTGCTGGCCCTCGCGGCCGGCGGATCCCAGCGGCAGCTGGTGGCCCTCTCCCTCGAACCCGGGCGGTACGCCGAGCAGTTGGGCGCGCACCCGAGAGCCGCGTTCACCTCGGCACTGGCCCCGGCGGACAGCCGGCGGCAAGCGGCCGACGGGGCGGGCGTGCGGCCCAAGGGCTGGCTGCGTGAGCGGCTCGACGGCGTGCCCGCACCCGAGCGGGAGGACGCGCTGCAGGACGCGCTGCACGTGCTGGTCGGGGAGATCATCGGAGACTCCGGCGCCGTCGACGAGTCGCTCGGCTTCGCGGACATGGGTCTCGACTCGATCATGGTGATCGATCTGCGTACGCAGCTGGCCCACGCGCTCGACGCCGACCTGCCCGCGACCATCGCGATCGACCACCCCAGTGTGCCGGCGATGGTCCGGTTCCTGGCCAAGTCCCTGTTCACCGACGTGGCCGCCCCCACCGCGCCGGCCGCCACGGAGCGGACAGGGCACGACGACCCGGCCGAGAAGGCCGGGAAGCACATGGAGGCCGGGAAGGCCGACCTCGAAGACCTGTCCTTCGAGGATCTCATCCAAGCGGTACGCAACGACCTGGAGGTGTGAGGGATCGTGGAACTCAACGACGTACGGGCATTGATGGAGAGTCAACTCAAGCTGTCCCGCGATCTCAAAGCGCGCGTGCGGGAACTGGAGGCGGCACGGCACGCCCCGCTGGCCGTGGTCGGGACCGCACTGCGGCTGCCCGGCGGTCTGACCACCCCGGAGGGTTACTGGGACTTCCTGCTCGGCGACGAGGAGGCCCTGTCCGAGATCCCCGAGGACCGTCCCGGTCTGCGGGCGGTGTACGACGAACGGCAGGACCGCCCCGGTACCTCCTACGTGAACCGCGGTGGCTTCCTGTCGGACGTGGCGGACTTCGACCCGAACTTCTTCGCCATCTCGCAGCGCGAGGCGGACGCCCTCGACCCCCAGCAGCGCCTGCTGCTGGAGACCGCGTGGGAGGCGATGGAGCGGGCCGGTATCCCGATCCGCCGTCAGGAGCGTCTGAACGCGGGCGTCTTCGTCGGCATCATGACCGCCGACTACATCAACCGGCTGGGCGGCCAGGACGACCGGACGGGGATCGACCCCTATTACGGCACCGGGGGCGGCCACTCCATGGCCGCCGGCCGCGTCAGCTACGCGCTGGGGCTCTCCGGTCCCGCCATGAGCGTGGACACGGCCTGCTCGTCGTCGCTGGTGGCGCTGCACATGGGGGCCAGGAGCCTGCGCGCCGGGGAGTGCCGTTACGCCCTGGTCGGCGGTGCGAACATCTTCTTCTCCCCCGATCTGATGGTCTCGCTGTCCCAGAGCAAGGCGCTCGCGCCGGACGGCCGTTCGAAGGCGTTCCTGGACTCCGCCGACGGCTACGGCCGTGGCGAGGGCGCCGGGATGGTCGTCCTCATGCGGCTCGCCGACGCCGAGAAGGAGGGCCGTCCCATCCTCGCGGTGCTGCGTGGCAGCGCCGTCAACCACGACGGGGCGTCATCCGGTCTGACGGTGCCCAACGGGCCCGCCCAGCAGGAGGTCATCCGGGCCGCGCTCGCCGACGGCGGGCTGGCCGCCGAGGACGTCGGCTATGTCGAGGCCCACGGCACCGGCACCGCCCTCGGCGACCCGATCGAGGCGGGAGCGCTGGACTCGGTGCTCGGCAGCGGCGCGGCCGGCCGGCGGACACCGCTGGCCATCGGCAGCGTCAAGGCCCGGATCGGGCACCTGGAGAGCGCGGCGGGCATCGCGGCCTTGATCAAGGTCGTCCTGATGCTGCGCAACAACCGGATCCCGGCGAGCGCCCGCGCCACCGACGGCGCCCTCAACCACCTGATCCCCTGGGACCGTCTGCGGCTCACGCTGCCCCGCGTCGCCCAGGACTGGCCCGGGGGTCCCGAGGGGCCCGCGCGGCGGGTCGCGGGGGTCAGCGCCTTCGGCATGAGCGGCACCAACGCCCACGCCCTGCTGGAGGCGTACGAGCCCGGCGCCCCCGGGGCGTCCCCGTCCGGCACGGGCACCGAGCTGCTCACGCTCACGGCCAGGCACCCGGACAGCCTCAAGGCCCTGGCCGACACCACGACGTCGTATCTCACCGGGATCGACCCGGCACACCTCGCGTCCGCGTGCGCGACGCTGCGCGACGGCCGGGTCGCCTTCGAGCACCGGATCGCCGTCACAGGACGGACCCCCGCACAGCTCGCCGAGCGGCTCATGGCGGCGGCTCAGGCGTACGGCGCGCCCTCGGCGCGGGCGGCCGTGACGAGCGTACGGCTGCGCTTCGGCCCGGAACGGGAGCCGCTGGAGAAGGGCCTCGCCGCGCTCCTGAGCGCCTGGCCGGCGCTGGCTCCCACCGAGGAGCGGGCCCCGGTGAGTGATCCCCCGGTGAGTGATCCCCGGACCGGACTGCGGCTGCTGCTCCGGCGGTTCGGGCTGCGCGTCACCGAGGACACGGCCGTCGCGTCCCGCGCCGCCGAGGCGGAGTGGGGCGGCCGGGCTCTTCCGCTGCTGACCGACGACGCGGACGCGGCGCCGGGACTGCTGCTCGACCTGCTCGCCGAGCTGTTCCGCGCCGGTGCGGACCTGCGGTTCGACGGGCTGCGCGCGCCGGGGACCCCGCACGCGGGCGACCTGCCGACCTACGCGTTCCGCCGCAAGCGGTGCTGGATCGACGAACCGGTCCCCGGACCGGCGGCGGCCACCGCCGGGCACGCCGGCGTCCCCGAGGAGGCCGGCGCGGGCCCCGACCGGCAGGCGATCACCGGCTTCCTCCTCACGGAGCTGAAGAAGGTGATGCGCGCGGACGAGGATCTGGACCCGGCTCTGACCTTCCTGGACGTCGGCGGCGACTCCTTCACGGCGATGCAGCTCACGATGAGCATCGAGGAGCGGTACGAGATCGAGGTGCCTCTCGACGAGTTCGTGATCGATCTGCCGCTGGCCGAGCTGTTCGAGCGGCTGAGCGACTACATCGCCCGGACCCGGGGAGAGGCGCCCGCCGTGGAGCAGGAGGTCGGCGCGTGAGCCCGTTCGTCCGTCCGCGCCCCACCGTCGATCCCTCGCTGCGGGTCTTCGGTTTCCACCACGCCGGCGGTTCCGCCGCCGTCTATCACCCGATGAACCGCGTGTTCCCGGCGGACTGGGAGCTGCTGCTCCTGGATCTGCCGGGCCGGGGCAAGCGCCATGGCGAGCGGCCCCTGGAGAGGCTGGACGAGGTGGTCGCCCGCGCGGTGGCGGACATCGAGCCATGGCTCGACGGCGCACCGGTGGCGCTGTTCGGCCACAGTTTCGGCGCGCTCGTCGCCCTGGAGGTCGGCCGGGCCCTGGAGCGCGAGGGGCACCCCCCGATCTGGGTCGGTGTCTCGGGGCGGGTGCCGCCGAGCCACCAGCCGGTGACCCGGCTCTCGGCGCTGGACGACGAGGGGCTGATGCGGGAGATGGTCGCGATGGGCGGCATGCCGGAACGCGTCAGCGAGATACCGGAGTTCGTCGAGCGTTTCCTGCGGATCATCCGTTCCGACCTGCGCGCGGCGGAGTCGTACGAGCCGGCGCCGGACCGGGTCCCGCTGTCCTGTCCCCTGACGGTCTTCTGCGGCACCGACGACGCGTGGGCCGCGCCGTCCGCCATGTCCGGATGGTCGCGGGAGACGCGGTACGAGCCCCGCCGGGAGGTGTTCCCGGGCGGCCACTTCTATTTCCTGGGGGCCGCCCTGGAGGGCTTCGCCCGCACGGTGACCGGCGAGATCCGCGCCGTCGCCGCCATGGCCGGGAACTGACGGCGGGGGCGCGGACAGGTGAGGAAGATCGTCGCGTTCATCGACGAACAGCCGTGCGGCCTGGCGGCCGTACGCCGGGCGCTGCCCCTGGTGCCGGACGGGGCGATGCTCCTCGTCGCTCTGATCACTCCACGGGTGCCGCTCCGGACGGCCCTGTCGTGGTCGCAGGGACTCTGCCTCCCGGACCCCCGGGACGAGAGTGTGACGGGAGCCTTCAAGGAGGTCGCCGCGCTCCTCGCGCCGACCGCCCTTCCGTGGGACTTCTCGGAGTACTTCCGCCCCGGCGCCGGGGCGGGGGCGCCCGCCCTGGCCGTCTCGGTACGGCACGGCGGCGGCCTGGTGCACGGCCTCGGCCGCGCGGCGGGCCGTGTCGAACGGTTCGCGTACGCCTGTCATCCGGACAGTCCCCGCCTCGTCGTCTCCTGCGACCACGGCGGCGGGCCGACCGTCCCGCGAGAGGTGGCGAGCGTCTTCGAAGCGTGACGAACGGATGCGCGGACGCGCCCGGGGGGCGCCGCCTCCCGCGCGGCGGGCGGGAGCACGAACAGCGGCGGGCGGGAGCACGGGACCGGCCGGTCAGGGGGCGGGGGCACGCGCCCCCGGGCCGGGCCGGTCCGCCGCCCCGGTGCCCACCCGCCGTCCGGCGGCCCCCGGCGGCCGGGTACCTTCGATGGCGTGTACCGCTTCCTGTTGTCCCGGCAATGGGTGATCCTCACCCTCCTCGCCCTCGTGCTCATCCCCGTGATGGTCGAGCTGGGTTTCTGGCAGCTTCACCGGCACGAGCACAAGGTCGCCCAGAACTCCCTGATCTCGGACAACCTCAAGGCGAAGCCCGTCCCGGTCACGGAGCTGACCTCCCCAGGGCACACCGTCCCGCGCGCCGACTACTGGCGCCGCGTCACCGCCACCGGCAGGTTCGACCCGGCCCATGAGATCGTCGTACGCCGCAGGACCTCCAGCGACGACCAGGTCGGCTACCACGTCCTGATCCCGCTGATCCTGGCCGACGGCCGCGCGGTCATCGTCAACCGGGGCTGGATCCCCGCCGACGGCGACCAGCACGTCTTCCCGGCCATCCCGCCCGCCCCCCGGGGCGTCGTCACCATCACCGGCCGCCTCAAGGCCGACGAGACGTCGGCGGCCAGCGGCATCAAGGACATCCGGGATCTGCCGCCCCGCCAGGTCATGCTGATCAACAGCGAGCGGCAGCGGGAGTCCCTGGGCCGTACCGTCCTCGGCGGTTACGTCGAGCTGACCTCTCCCGTACCGCCCGGTGGCTCCCCCGAGCAGATCGTCGACCCCGACGACAGCTCGATCGGCCCGCACATGGCGTACGCCGTCCAGTGGTGGCTGTTCGCCGCCGCGGTGCCCGTCGGCTGGGTGATTCTCGTACGGCGGGAGAAGCGCGAACGCCGGGCGGCCGAGCGGGCCGGCGCCCCCGGTCCCGAGCCGGAGCCCGTGCCCGCCGGCGCTCCCGCCTGACCACCTGCTTAACGGCCCGGTGGTGCGGGAACAGGCCCATCGTGACCCAACGCATCGAGGACTACGCACTCATCGGCGATCTCCAGACCGCCGCCCTGGTCGGCATGAACGGTTCCATCGACTGGCTGTGCCTTCCTCGCTTCGACTCGGCGGCCTGCTTCGCCGCGCTGCTCGGCGACGAGGACAACGGCCACTGGAGGATCGCCCCCACCGGTGCGGGCGACTGCACCCGGCGCGGCTATGTGGGTGACTCGCTGGTGCTGGAATCCGTCTGGGAGACCCGCACCGGGACCGTCAAGATCCTCGATTTCATGCCGCAGCGCGACATCGCCCCCGACATCGTGCGGATCGTGGAGGGCGTCAGCGGCTCGGTGGAGATGGCGGCCACGCTGCGGCTGCGCTTCGACTACGGCTCCGTCGTGCCGTGGATGCGCCGATCGGACGGTCACCGGGTCGCCGTCGCGGGCCCCGACTCCGTGTGGCTGCGCAGCGAGCCGCACGTCAAGACCTGGGGGCAGCACTACTCGACCTGTTCGTCGTTCACCGTCGAAGCGGGCGAGCAGGTCGCCTTCGTCCTCACCTGGCACCCCTCGCACAAACCGCGCCCGGCCCTGGTCGATCCGAACGAATCGCTGGCCCAGTGCCTGGAGGACTGGGAGGTGTGGTCGGCGCGGTGCCGCTACGAGGGCCCGCACCGCGCCGCCGTCATGCGCTCCCTCATCACGCTCAAGGCGCTCACCTACGGCCCGACCGGCGGTATCGTCGCCGCCCCCACCACCTCCCTGCCGGAGGAGCTGGGCGGCGTACGGAACTGGGACTACCGCTACTGCTGGCTGCGTGACTCCACGCTGGTGCTGGGGGCGCTGCTGTCGGTCGGGTATCTGGAGGAGGCGGCGGCCTGGCGTGACTGGCTGCTGCGCGCGGTCGCCGGTGACCCGGCCGATCTGCAGATCATGTACGGCCTGGCGGGTGAGCGACGGCTGGCGGAGACCGAGCTGCCCTGGCTGGGCGGCTACGCGAACTCCGCGCCCGTCCGCACCGGCAACGAAGCGGTCGAGCAGCTCCAGCTCGACGTGTACGGGGAGGTCATCGACTCCTTCCACGTGGCGCGGACGGCGGGCCTCTCCGGCGAGCCGCACGCCTGGAGTCTCCAGCTCAGCCTGCTCGGCTTCCTGGAGTCGAAATGGCGGGAGCCGGACGAGGGGCTGTGGGAGGTACGCGGGCCCCGGCAGCATTTCGTGCACTCCAAGGTGATGGCGTGGGTCGCCGCGGACCGGGCGGTGAAGACCCTGGAGGCCGATCCGTCGCTCGGTGGCGATGTGGCGCGGTGGCGGGCGATGCGGGACGAGGTGCACCGGGAGGTGTGCGAGAAGGGGTTCGACCCGGTGCGGAACACCTTCACCCAGTCGTACGGCTCCACGGAGCTGGACGCGGCGACCCTGCTCATCCCGCGCTTCGGTTTCCTGCCGCCGGACGACCCGAGGGTCATCGGCACGGTCGACGCGGTCCAGCGGGAACTGGCGCGCGACGGATTCGTCCGCCGTTACAGCACGACGGGCCCCGCGGTGGACGGGCTGCCGGGCGACGAGGGGACGTTCCTGGTCTGCTCGTTCTGGCTGGCCGACGCGCTCCACATGACGGGGCGCAAGGAGGAGGCCAGGGAACTCTTCGAGCGGCTGCTCGCCCTGCGCAACGACGTCGGGCTGCTCTCGGAGGAGTACGACCCGGTGGCGCGGCGCCAGCTCGGCAACTACCCGCAGGCGTTCAGCCACATCGGCCTGGTGGTCACCGCGCTGACCCTGGCCGGGGAGGACGGGGCGGGCGCGGTGGGCACGGCGGGATAGGACCACGTGCCGGGGCCGGGACAGCGCTCCCGGGCCGGGGCCCGGGCCCGGGTCCCGGCCCGGGAAAAGGGACGGGGCGAGGCGGGCGGGAGGAAGTCCCGCGCGGCGCCCGCCCCACCCCGCCCGCCCCGGTTCCTCAGCTCACCCGTTCCGCGCTGTGCTTCGCCGCCCGCATGCGGATCTCCGACGGCAGCGCCTCCAGCCCCGCCGACTCCCGCGCATGGGCCAGCGTCTCGCCCGTGAGGCGGTTCAGCGCGTCCCCCGGGGCCACGTGCGACTCCAGGTGGAGGCGGACGCGGGTGGCCGGCGCGCGGCGGTGGCCGGTGAGCCGGACCCGGGCGCGGGCCACGCCGTTCAGCGCCGCCGCCTCGCTCTCCAGCACGCCTTCCAGCGCGCTCCCGCGCAGCACGACACTCTCCCCGTCGTGGCTGTCGACGAGCACCTCCGTCAGCCTGGCCCGCCGCAGTTGGGACAGCAGCCACCACAGGGTCAGGACGACCACGACCGCGAGGGCCGCGATGACGACCGGCCACCACCAGCCGTCGTGGCGCCAGCGGATCCGGTTCCCGCGGCTCAGCAGTACGTCGTGCGGCCCGCTGTACGGCCACCACGACGGCACCGCCCAGCCGAGCCCCTGCGCGAGGAGCACGCCGCCCGCGCAGAGCAGCACCAGGCCGATGAGACACAGCAGCACACGGTTGACGACCCGGGTCTTTCCGCCCGTTCCGGCCATGCCGTCACCCCTTCTTCGCGGGCCGGCGGACGCGCACCGACAGGGACGGTGGTCTGGCGAGGCCCAGTTCGCGGATGCCGTTGCCCAGCGCCTCGTCCAGGTCGGCCCGTACGTCGTCGAGCGCCCGGAAGTGGGACTGGGCGTGTGCCTTCACCTTGCGGCGCCCCGCCCGTACTTTCACGGACTGCACCCCGGACACCTCCATGGCCCGGTCGCGCAGCGCCAGCGCGGCGGCGTCCCGGTCCAGCCCGGCCTGTACGTGCGCGGAGTCGCGCCGCATCGAGAGCACGGCGCGCAGTCCGGGTGTGAGGGCGAACAGGATCAGCCAGACCCCGAGAGCCATCGCGACGGCCGCGGCCACCAGCATCCAGGTCTCGTCGAGGGGCTGTCGGGCCAGTTCCCCGGCGAGCTCGCGGCGCCAGTCCATCGCACGGTGGCCGGCCCGCACCGCCGCGATGTCGTACAGCAGCAGTCCGGCCGCGCCGAGCACGACCAGTGCCACCAGCGCGGCCGGGACGCGGCGGGCCGACCAGAAGCGGCCGGCCCGGCCGCCCCCGCCGTCCGCCGGCGCTCCGGCGGTGTACCGCGTGGCGGAGGAGAGCCGGTCCTGTTCGAGCACGCCGCCCCGGTCGTCGCCCTGCGCCGGGTGCGCTCCGCCGGCCCCGGGTTCGCTCATCGGATCCTCCCCCGCGCCGCGGCGCGCGAATGGACGGAGTGCAGCCGCTCGACCTGTACCGCCACTTCGGGTACTTCCATGCCCGTCAACGTACGTACCCGCTGCGCGACCTGCTGCCGCACCGCGCCGCACCGGGCACCGATGTCGCAGGGGTAGTCGAGTTCGACGCCGACCCGTACCCGCGCGCTGTCGCGGTGCACGCTGACCGTGGCGTGCGGGGTGGCGCCGCCTTCCGGTACGCCGTTCAGCGCTTCCCGCGCCGCCTGCGCGGCGATCTTCGCGACGACCCGGTCAGCGATCGTGGTCGCCCCGCGTTCGGCCGCCGCCACCCGGTCACCGGCCATCCGGGGTCACCGCCGCCGGTCGTAGCGGTCACGACCACGGTCGCGGTCACGGCCGCGGAAGAAGTCGCCGGGTTCCAGGTCGCCGTCGAGGAACCGCCCGGCCACAAAGCCGATCACGCCCAACGCCGCCACCAGCACGAAGGCTCCGAAACCGCCGAAATACCCGGCGAATCCGAGCGCCATACCGGCCACGAGGCCGATCACCGCCATGTTCATGTGCGCTCCTCTTCCCGCTCCTCTTCCGCTCCTGGTCAGGTGCGGCCGTTACTGGAGCCGTGACTCGGATCCGTCGTCGTCCTGCTCGTCGGGCAGCCTGACGTCGCTCACCGCGATGTTGACCTCGACGACCTCCAGGCCCGTCATCCGCTCGACGGCGGAGATGACGTTCTCCCGGACCTCGCGGGACAGGTCGGTGATCGAGACGCCGTAGTCGACGACGATCTCCAGGTCGAGCGCCGTCTGCACCTCGCCGACCTCGGCCTTGACGCCCTGGCTGACGGACTTGCTGGTACCGGGGACCCGGTCGCGTACGGCGCCGAAGGTCCGGGAGACCCCGCTGCCCATGGCATGTACGCCGAACACGTCCCGGGCCGCCAGGCCGGCGATCTTCTCGACCACGCCGTCGGCGATGGTGGTGCGCCCCCGGGAACCGGGATCGCCGCCGCCGCGCTTGACGGGCGTCCTCCTCCCGTCATCGCCGGACAGGTCCCTGTCGGAGGACTCGGACTGACCACGGGGTGCTGTTTCTGACATCGCCATTCATCCCTTTCCGGGCGGTGATGGACTCCTTCGCACACATTAGGTGTGCTTGCCCGTCCCCGCGTCACGGATACGGCAGGGTGGAGCGATGACGACTGCGCACAGCACCGACGGTTGGACGGCTGCGGTACGGCAACGGCTCAGCGTGGGGAGGCTGCTGCCGCTGGGCACGGCGGCGGACGGGACCTGGCTGGCGGAGCGGGCCGCGGCGTCGGAACTTCGGTGTGTCGCCGCCCGGGTGCCGGGCGCCGCGCTCGGCCCGCTGCGGCTCGGTCTCGTGGACCCGGATGCCGCCGGGGCGCCCGCCGCCCCGCTCCCGCCGAGCGCGCTGCCGCCGGGCCAGCTCCGGATCGAGGGGGACTTCGCGGCGGAGCCGGGCGAGCCGCTGCAGGCTGTCGCGGAGCGGCTGCGCGGCGTGCTGTTCGACTGCGCGGTGGACCGGCTGGGACTGCTGGTGGCGGAGGTCGATCTGCGGGTGACCGCGCTGCTGGACCGGGCCGACGCGGCGGAGAAATCGTCGGCACCCACTGGGCCGATGGAGGTAGAGCCCGCGGCGCCGCAGGGGGAAGCGGCGCTCGCGGCGGCGGTGGTCCCAGGGGTGGCGTGCCTGACGGAGGCCCTGGGCAGCGCACTGGTCGTCGCGGCGGACCACGTCTCGGTGGAGCTGGCGACGGCGGCGGGGTACCGCCCGCTGGAGGTGGCGCGGGTGGTACGGGAGACCGTCGCCGCGTCCCTGCCGGGAGCTCCCCCGGTGGCCGTACTGATCACGGCGGTGGGCGTGACCACCCGCAGGCGGTGAAGCGGGGGCGGCCCTTGCGGCGCACCGCACCGGACGCCCCGGGCCGATCCACGAAGATCCGCCGGACAGGACTAGTCGGCGAGGCCCGCCAGGTCGCGCAGGCGACGGGCCTGGGCGGCGCGCTCGGCCGCGCGCTGGTCCTCGAAGGAGCGCCCGGCGGCGCCCCGGAGCAGCGCCTTGGTCTCGATCACCGCGTCGCGCGGCGCGGCGAGCAACGCCGCCGTCAGATCACGCACCGCGGGGTCGAGCTCGTCCGGGGGCACCACCAGGTTGGCGAGTCCGGTGCGCTCCGCCTCGTCGGCCTCGACGAAGCGGCCGGTCACACACATCTCCAGCGCGCGGGCGTAGCCGACGAGCCCCACCAGCGGGTGCGTGCCGGTGAGGTCGGGGACCAGGCCGAGGCTCGTCTCCCGCATGGCGAACCGCACGTCCGAGGCGACGACCCGGAGGTCACAGGAGAGGGCGAGCTGGAAGCCCGCCCCGATCGCGTGCCCCTGGACGGCCGCGACCGACACGAGGTCGTTGCGGCGCAGCCAGGTGAACGCGTCCTGGTACCCGGCGATGGCCGCGTCCAGCTCCGCGTCGGAACCCCGGGCGAGATCGAGGAAGGACGGCTCTCCGTCGAACCCCTCGGGGCTGAAAGCCTGCCGGTCGAGACCCGCGGAGAAGGATGTTCCCTCACCGCGCAGCACCACGACCCGCACAGTGCCCGGCAGTGACCTTCCGGCTTCCGACAACGCCCGCCACAGAGCGGGAGACTGAGCGTTGCGCTTGGCCGGATTGGTCAGTGTCACCGTGGCGACCGCGTCCTCGACGGTGAGCCGCACGCCGTCCTTGTCGAGTACCGATACGAGCGAAGTCATGCGGCGCCTCCGGTGCGGGCAGTCAGGGCAGCGAGCCAAGTGACTGCACAGTAACCACCCGGCCGGTCAGGTGACCGACCGGGTGTCCACTGTCCGAACCGGTGGCGGGCGAAGCCATACCGGGCTGTCAGGCCGAAGCGGCCTTCTTGCCTCTCGTGGCCCCGCCGCGTCCCCGCAGCGTGACGCCGGACTCGCTGAGCATCCGGTGAACGAATCCGTAGGAGCGTCCGGTCTCTTCGGCCAGCGCCCGGATGCTCGCGCCGTTGTCGTACTTCTTCTTCAGGTCTGCCGCGAGCTTGTCACGCGCGGCGCCGGTTACCCGGCTGCCCTTCTTCAGAGTCTCGGCCACCCGTGCCTCCTCTATGGGAAGTGCGCTCTGGACTTCTCATGATCACCCCTCCCGGGCGTCCTGGCCACCCATTCGGCAAGGTCCGTACGACAAGGTTCGGCGTACTTCAAGGTCCGAGCGCGTCCGGAATTCGCCATTCCGGAGAGGGCTCCGGCCGCACACGACCGGGACCCCGGCCGAAGTGCCAGGTCAGAGGCGTACCGAAGGCGCAGGCGCGCATCATGGCCGGAGCGGCCCGACAGGCCGCGCGGCACGCCGGGGGTACGAGACGCCCTCACTCAGATGAAGGATCACTCCTGAGCCGAATGATCCATACGGAGTGGATCACCGGTTCCCGGAGCGGGCCGCCGGGCCGGCGGTCAGGAGAGCCGGGCGGCCGGGCGAGCACACGATCAGGAGGCCGGCGGTCAGGCGAGCGCGACGAGATCCGCGTAGTCCGCGCCCCAGAGGTCCTCGACCCCGTCCGGCAGCAGGATGATCCGCTCCGGCTCCAGCGCGTGGACCGCTCCCTCGTCGTGGGTGACGAGAATGACCGCGCCCTTGTACGTACGCAGCGCGCCCAGGATCTCCTCGCGGCTGGCCGGGTCGAGGTTGTTCGTCGGCTCGTCGAGCAGCAGCACATTGGCGGAGGAGACGACCAGGGTGGCGAGCGCCAGCCGGGTCTTCTCGCCGCCGGACAGCACGCCTGCGGGCTTGTCGACGTCGTCCCCGGAGAAGAGGAAGGAGCCCAGCGTCTTGCGGACCTCGACGAGATCGAGGTCCGGCGCGGAGGAGCGCATGTTCTCCAGGACGGAGCGCTCGGGGTCGAGGGTCTCGTGCTCCTGGGCGTAGTAGCCGAGCTTGAGGCCGTGGCCGGGGGTCACCTGGCCGGTGTCCGGCGTCTCGACCCCGGCCAGCAGCCGGAGCAGCGTGGTCTTGCCCGCGCCGTTGAGGCCGAGGATGACGACCCGGGAGCCCTTGTCGATGGCGAGATCCACATCGGTGAAGATCTCCAGGGAGCCGTACGACTTCGACAGGCCCTCGGCGGTCAGCGGGGTCTTGCCGCAGGGCGCGGGCTCGGGGAAGCGCAGCTTGGCGACCTTGTCGGACACCCGCACCTGCTCAAGACCGGACAGCAGCCGCTCGGCGCGGCGGGCCATGTTCTGGGCCGCGACGGTCTTGGTGGCCTTGGCGCGCATCTTGTCGGCCTGCGAGTTCAGGGACGCGGCCTTCTTCTCCGCGTTGGCCCGCTCACGCTTGCGGCGCTTCTCGTCGGCCTCGCGCTGCTGCTGGTACAGCTTCCAGCCCATGTTGTAGACGTCGATGTGGGAGCGGTTGGCGTCCAGGTAGAAGACCTTGTTGACGACCGTCTCGACCAGGTCGACATCGTGGGAGATGACGATGAAACCGCCCCGGTACGTCTTGAGGTAGTCGCGCAGCCAGACGATGGAGTCCGCGTCGAGGTGGTTCGTGGGCTCGTCGAGGAGCAGGGTGTCGGCGTCCGAGAAGAGGATGCGGGCCAGCTCCACGCGGCGGCGCTGACCACCGGAGAGCGTGTGGAGGGGCTGGCCGAGGATCCGGTCGGGCAGGCCGAGCGCGGCGGCGATGGTGGCGGCCTCCGCCTCGGCGGCGTACCCGCCCTTGGTAAGGAATTCCGTCTCCAGGCGCTCGTACTTCTTCATCGCCTTCTCGCGGGTGGCGCCCTGTCCGTTCGCCATCCGGTCCTCGTTCTCGCGCATCTTCTTCAGCACGGAGTCGAGGTCGCGGGCGGACAGGATGCGGTCGCGGGCGAGGATGTCGAGGTCGCCGGTGCGCGGGTCCTGCGGCAGATAGCCGACCTCGCCGGAGCGGGTGATGGTGCCGGCGGCGGGGATCCCCTCACCCGCGAGGCACTTGGTGAGGGTGGTCTTGCCGGCTCCGTTGCGGCCGACGAGACCGATGCGGTCGCCCTTGGCGATACGGAACGAGGCGGACTCGATGAGGACGCGGGCGCCGGCGCGCAGCTCGACACCGGTTGCGGTGATCACGGAAAGACTCCAGGGCGGTATGGACGGCGGAAGAGGGCAGGCGGAGGAGATTCTTCGACGCCGGCTAATGCACAAGGAGAAATGCCATAGGGGTCAGTCTAGTGCCGCTCCCGGCAAGCTTTGCCCCGGCGGCGGACATTGCCGGTCACGGCACCGGCCGGGCCGCGCGACCGCTGTCGCCGGCCGGTGCCGAAGGCGGCGGGACGTCACCCGGCTGTTGTCAGCGGCCGGTGCGAGACTGAGATCCAGGTCACAGTCGGCTCCCTGAGAGGGTGATCAGCATGGCCGGAACACCGCCCGGAACACCGCCCGGAACACCGGGTACCGGCGCACCGAGCATCTGTCCGTCCTTCCTGTACGAGGACGCGAAGGCCGCCATCAGGACGCTCAGGGACGCCTTCGGCTTCACCGAGGTGGCGGTGTACGAGGACGACGGAGGCCGGGTGACGCATGCCGAGCTGTCCTACGGCAACGGCATGGTGATGCTGGGCTCGAAGGGCCGGGAGGGCGTATTCGCCAGGGTCATGGCGGACGGGGGCCCGGTGGGGGTCTATGTGGTGGTGGAGGACACCGACGCGCATCACGCGCGGGCCGTGGAGCACGGTGTCGAGATCCTGATGCCGCCCAGGGACCAGGAGTACGGCTCCCGGGACTACATGGCGCGCGACGCCGAGGGCAACGTGTGGAGCTTCGGGACGTACGCACCGGGCGCGGGTTCCTGAGGCGGGGCCCGTCCCGGCCCTCCCTCAGGAACCCGCGCGGCCGGGCGGGTCAGCTGCCTCCGGTGTGCACCTGGAACGCCGCCCGGCGGACCGCCTTGGCGAGGGCGGGATCCGGGTGCGCGGCGGCCAGCGCGACCAGGACCTGGACGGTCCGGGGGTGGCCGATGGCCCTGACCTCTTCGAGCAGGGCGGGCACATTGCCCTGCACGGCGGAGTCCAGGTGGCGTACGAGCAGGTCGCTCTCGCCGTGGTCCGCGACGGCGGCCGCGGTGTCCACCCAGAGCCAGGTCGACTCCTCGCGGGTGAGGACCTCGGCGGCCTCGTCGGGGTCGGCTCCCTCGTACTCCGCCAGCCAGATGAGGGCGTAGGGGCGCAGCGAGGCGTCGTCCACCGCCGCGCGTACACCGGCCTCGGCGGGGGCGCCGACGACGCGCAGCGCGTCGAAGGCGAGCCCGCGCAGGAGCGCGTCCTCACCCCGGGCGACGGCGAGCAGTTCGGTGACCGCGCTGCCGACGGTGCGGGCGGCGAGCCAGGCACGGTATTCGGCGCGGGCGGGCCCCGGGGTGAGGCCCGCGCAGCCGCGCAGCATGTCCTGCGCGTTCTGCTCGATGTTGCCCGCCGGGCTCTGCGCGGCGACGCAGATCTGCTCCAGCTTGACCCACACCGCCCAGTTGCCGAGCGGGGTGAGGGTCGCCTGGCCCTCGCCGAGGGTCAGCGCGCCGACGGATGCCAGGCCCTCCAGGGCCCAGTCGAGCAGCGGCGGAAGAGGCACGTCGACCGGTTCGGGCGCGGGATCGGGAGCGGGCTCGGGGGCGGCCCCGGACGCGGGCTCGGTGGCGCCGTCCCCGGAGCCGTCCGGCTGGAGCCCGTAGGGGACCTCGCAGCGCTCCTCGTGCAGTTCCGCCACCCGCTGGCGCAGCAGGTCCAGCAGCGCCGGTGCGAGCACCGGTCCGGCCGAGAGCTGCAGCAGGGAGAGCACCTGGGGCACGGCCTCGACGACCTCGGCGACCGTCGCCGGGGCGACGTCGGCGGGGGCGGGGTGGACCAGCGACCAGGCGTCGAAGAGCGCGACCCAGCCGCGCAGCACGGCGCTGTCGTCGCGGTCCCATGCCTGGAGCCGCCAGCCGGGCCGCACGGTGCCGCCGTGCAGTTCGACGAGTCCGGCCAGCCGGGCGCGGTCCCAGCCCGCGAGTACCTGCTCGGGGGTCAGTTCCAGTGCGGCCCCCGCCCGTTCCCGCGCGGGAACGGGGAGCGGACCCGCTCCGGGGTCGCGGTCGACGGCCGCCCAGCGGGCCATGCGTACGGCATCGGCGAGCACCTCTCTCGCCTGACGGGCCAGCTCCGCGGGGGGCGGAGTGCCCTCGGGCGGCCGGGGGGCCGGCCGCCCGCGCCCATCGCTTACGGCCCGTCGGGCCGTGGCCAACGGCCGTGAGCGGACGAGTCGGAGTCTGGAGTTGCGCGCCAATTGCTCATCAGGCTTTCGGGACGTCACGGGGGCAGTCTTCCCGCTGACCGCCCGAAAGCCCAAACGGAACGTGTTCCGTCGCTGCCGGAAGAGCGGAGGCGCCCCTCCGGCGGAGGCCGCGCGGGAGGCGACGAGGGGCCGGAAATGCCTGCTGAGGCGCTACATCAGGGGGGTGAGGAAGCGCCTCAGAGCCTCTTCGTACCCGGCAGGGTCGACGTTCCACATCGCCGCGTGCGGAGCGCCCCGCACGGTGTGGAGACCGATCAGGTCCGGACGCCGGGCCGCCAGTGCGCGGGCGGGTTCCCACGACGCGAGGGTGTCATCGGGGCCGTGGAAGATGAGCGTGGGAATCAGGGGGGCGCCGTGGCCCGCTCCCGCACCGGGCCGGCCGCCGCGCAGCCCGTTCCTGCTCTGGGCCGCCCTGCCCTGGGCCGCCCTGACCGCGAGCGGCAGCAGCGGCGCGGGGACGCGGCGGGCGGTGGCCAGCGCCCGCAGGGTGGCCTCCCACTCCAGCACCGGCGAGTCGAGCACCAGCCCGGAGACACGGGCGGCGAGCGCGGACTCGGCCGCGGCGTGGAGCGCCATCGAGGCGCCGGTGGACCAGCCGTAGAGGATCACGCGCTCCGCGCCGTAGCGCACCGCGTAGCGGATGGCGGCGTCGAGGTCGCGCCATTCGGAGTCACCGAGGTGACCGAGGCCGTCCGGGGAGCGAGGGGCGCCGGCGTCGCCCCGGTAGGCGAGGTCGAGCACGGGGAACTGCCGGCCGGCCAGGAATCCCATGAGGTTCATGGGGTGCTCGCGGGTGGTGCCCAGGCCGTGCACGGTGATCACCCAGGTGTCCCGGTGCCCGGGCACGAACCACGCGGGGAGGGGGCCGAGCTCGCCGGGGATCTCCACGTCCTTGTGGTCGAGGCCGAGGGCGACGGCGGGGGTGCCGCTGTACACCTGCGGAGTGAGGTGTACCCGGGTGCCGGGGGTGAGCCTGCCGTAACTGACGCGTTCCAGCCGCCGTACGACGGTGTCGGCGGGGCGCGCCACCCCGGCCTGTACGGGCCCGACGACGGCGTGGACGCCGCGCCCTTCGAGGCCGTACGTGCCGGGTCGCAGTGACGCCAGGCTGCGGGTCAGGGTGACCTGTCCGGCGGCCGTGGCGTGCACGGTGAGGCGGGGATCGCCGGGCAGGGGGCGCCCGGGCGATGCCTTGAGCGCGGCATCGCTGGCGTACCGGCCGGCCGCGACCGCGGCCGCGCCGACACCGATGAGTGTGGAGACGGCAGCTGCCGTCGCTGTAGCCGGGCGCACGCTCTCAGTGTCGGCGCGGCCGGCCGTTCCGGCCAGCGGGCGGGGGCCGTCAGGGGACGGACCGGCCGTGCGCCGGTGCCACGGCTCAGGTCTGGCCGTAGCCCCTGAGCTTCTTCCCGGCCTCGTCCAGCTGTGCCCCGGTGAGCAGCGTGGGCGTCCGCCCCGGGACGGAGGCGGCGGCGAGCCAGAGACGGCACATCCATTCCAGCTGGGCCGTGCGGTCGTACGCCTGGGCGAGGGTGTCGCCGTAGGTGACGGTTCCGTGGTTGCGGAGCAGGCAGCCGGTGCGCCCGCGCAGCGCGTACAGCAGGTGCGCGGCCAGTTCGTCGGAGCCGTACAGCGCGTACGGGGCGACCCGGACGGGGCCGCCGAGGGCCGCCGTCATGTAGTGGATCGGCGGCAGCTCGGACACGAGGGTGGAGACGGCGGTGGCGTGCACGGCGTGGGTGTGGACCACGGCGGTCGCGGAGGTGTTCCGGTAGACGGCGAGATGCAGCGGCAGTTCGCTGGTGGGCACGAACTCGCCGAGGACCCGGCGGCCGTCGAGATCGACGGCGAGTGCGTCCCCGGGGGCGAGCCGGTCGTAGGGCACGCCGCTCGGCGTGACCAGGACCAGGGGGCCGACGCGTACGGAGACGTTGCCCGAGGTGCCGACGACGAGCCCTTCCGCCGCCGTCCTGCGGGCGGTGGCCACGAGGTCCTGCCAGGCCTGTTCGATCGCGTCCCGCGACGGCTCTCCGGTCATGCGGCGATCTTGTCAGCCGGCCGGCGATCTTGTCAGCCGGCCGTGCCCGGCGGAAGCCGGCTCGGGCTCCGGGGGGCTCCGGCTCCGCTTCCGGAGAGGGCGGCCCGGTCCCCGGACGGAGCGAGCGGGTGGGAGCGGCGCGGAAGGATAGGTGAATTCAGCGGCGGAGGGGCGATTCCCGGACGACATGAAAATGACATCTGGGTGACATCACACGTGACAAACCCCATGAGTCACCGCACATACGTGCTCTGTTCATCTTCCGTTCATTCTGACTCCCTACGTTCACCGAGCCACTGACGTCGAACGATTGCCTGGGTACATGGAGCACATGACGCTGCTGCTCGCGATAGTGATCGCGACGGCTCTCGTGTTCGACTTCACCAACGGTTTCCACGACACCGCCAACGCGATGGCGACGACCATCTCGACCGGCGCCCTGAAACCCAAGATCGCGGTGGCCATGTCGGCCGTCCTGAATCTCGTCGGCGCGTTCCTGTCCGTCGAGGTCGCCAAGACGATCTCCGGCGGGCTCATCAATGAACAGGGCATCCGGACAGAAGTGATCTTCGCGGCGCTCGTCGGCGCCATCCTGTGGAATCTCTTCACCTGGCTGCTCGGCCTGCCGTCGAGCTCCTCCCACGCACTCTTCGGCGGCCTGATCGGCGCCACCCTGATGTCCGTCGGATCCTCCGGGGTCAACGGCGGTGTCGTGATCACCAAGATCCTGATCCCCGCGCTCGCGGCGCCCCTCGTCGCGGGCCTCGCGGCCCTGCTCGCCACCCGGCTGACGTACCGGATCGGCCGGGGGACGGACGAGAAGGCCACCGCCAAGGGCTACCGCGCCGGGCAGATCGCCTCCGCCGGTCTCGTCTCGCTCGCCCACGGCACCAACGACGCGCAGAAGACCATGGGCGTCATCACGCTCGCGCTGGTCACCGGGGGCGTCCTCGCCCCCGGCTCCAATCCTCCCCTGTGGGTCATCGTCTCCGCCGGTACGGCGATCGCGTTCGGTACGTATCTCGGCGGCTGGCGGATCATCCGCACCATGGGCGCCGGCCTCACCGATCTCCGGCCGCAGCAGGGCTTCGCCGCCCAGACCAGCGCCGCGACCGTCATCCTGGCCTCCTCGCACCTGGGCTTCTCGCTCTCCACCACGCAGTCCGTCTCGGGCGCCGTGATGGGCTCCGGCCTCGGCCGCAAGGGCGGGGTGGTCCGCTGGTCGACCGCGACCCGGATGTTCATCGCCTGGGGCCTGACCCTGCCCGCCGCGGGCCTGGTCGCCGCCGGCGCGGAGTTCCTGACCCGCCAGGGCAGCTGGGGCGTCGCGGCCGTGGCCGTCCTGCTCGTCGCGGCCTCCGGCGGGATCTGGCTCGCCTCGCGCCGCCGTCCGGTCGACCACACGAATGTCACGGAGACCGGCGGCCCGACCGCACCGGTGGCGGCCGCCGTCACCGCCGTCGCCCCGCCGCCCGTGGCAGCCGCCGGCGGCGCGCAGGACCTCCCGGCCGCCGACCCGGCACGACCCGTCAAGACAGCGGCTCCGGCAGCTGCCCCGGCACCCACCCCGGTAAAGGAACAAGCCGCATGAACATCGACTGGGCGGCTCTCGGCTCCGTCTTCGGCGTCAGCCTCGTGGCCACGATCGGGCTCGTCGGCCTGTTCACCCTGGGCATCGTGGGTCTCGCCAAGCGGGACTCCGCGTCCGGGCGGGGCGCCGCCGGCCCCGTGGTGGCACCGGCCCGTATCGGCGCCTACGCCTGCTTCGCCCTGTGCGCGGCGGCCGTGGCGTACGGGATCTATCTGATCGTCGCCTGACCCGGCCACCGAACGCGTGCCGTGTGGGGCGCGGCACACTGTCCCGTCGCAGGTCAGAGGTGAGTTGACGGTGTTCGCGGAGCGTGGTGGACTTCCGGGGCCATTTACGGAGGCAGAAGAGGAAGCCGGTGCGAATCCGGCGCGGTCCCGCCACTGTCACTGGAGGCCTCGTCCCCCAGGAGCCAGGAACTCTCGCCGCCGCATCACGTCGAGCCGGGGCGCGGACCCTGAGTGAGGACATGTCGCCATGCCTGGCTGGGGTTCAGCCGCCGAGCGGATCTTCGCGTACGGCGCCACCGCCGGCCTCCTCGCCGACCGGATGTTCGGCGATCCACGCCGGGGGCATCCGGTCGCCGCGTTCGGTACGGCCGCGGGGGCTGTCGAGCGGACGCTCTGGCGCGACCACCGCGGGTGGGGCGCACTGCACACCCTGGTCTGCGCCGGTGGCGCCGCCGGGGCCGCGGCGCTCGCCGCCCGGGGGGTACGCGACCGCCCCGCCGCCTCCGCCGTCCTGACCGCCGCCGCCACCTGGGCCGTCGTCGGCGGCACCTCACTGGGCCGGGAGGCACGGGCCATCGGCGGGGCGCTCACCGCCGGGGACATCGAGCGGGCCAGGCGGCGGCTGCCGCATCTGTGCGGACGCGACCCCCAGGCCCTGGACGGGCAGCAGATCGCCCGCGCCGTCGTGGAGTCCGTCGCCGAGAACACCTCCGACGCCGTGGTGGGCGCGCTGGTGTGGGGAGCGGTCGCCGGGGCGCCCGGTCTGGTGGCGTTCCGCGCGGTCAACACGCTGGACGCGATGGTGGGTCACCGGTCCGCCAGGTACCGCCGGTTCGGCTGGGCCTCGGCCCGGCTCGACGATGTGGCCGGCTGGCCGGGGGCCCGGCTGACCGCCGCCCTGGCGGTGCTGGCGGGCGGCCGTCCGCGCGGAGCCGTACGGGCGCTGCGGCAGGACGCGCACCGGCATCCGAGCCCCAACGCGGGCCCGGTGGAGGCGTCGTTCGCGGGCGCGCTGGGCGTACGCCTCGGCGGGACGCTGACTTACGGCGGCCGGGTCGAGCACCGGCCGGTGCTGAACGGCGCGGGGCGGCCCGTCGAGGTCGCGGACATCGAGCGGGCCGTACGGCTGTCGCGCCGGGTGAACACCCTCGCGCTGGCGGTCTGTGTCACGGGCCGGTTCGCGTACGGCGCGCTGCGGCGTGCCCGTGCGGCGGGTACGTCCGGAAGCGGGAAGGAACGCCGATGAGGCTGATGGGTCGGGGCGCGCCCGGCGGTGGCCTGCTGATAGCGGGGACCACCTCGGACGCCGGGAAGAGCGTCGTCACGGCGGGCATCTGCCGCTGGCTGGTACGCCAGGGGGTGAAGGTCGCGCCCTTCAAGGGCCAGAACATGTCGCTGAACTCGTTCGTGACGCGCGAGGGCGCGGAGATCGGCCGGGCCCAGGCGATGCAGGCGCAGGCGGCCCGTGTGGAGCCGTCCGCGCTGATGAATCCCGTTCTGCTGAAGCCGGGCGGTGACCGCAGCAGCCAGGTGGTGCTGATGGGGCGGCCGGTGGGCGAGATGAGTGCGCGCGGCTTCTTCGGCGGGACCGGGGCGTCCCCCGGGAGCACACCGCACGGGGGGCGGGAAGCCCTGCTGGCGACCGTTCTGGAGTGCCTGGAGGAGCTGCGGAGCACGTATGACGCCGTGATCTGCGAGGGGGCCGGCAGCCCGGCCGAGATCAATCTGCGCCGTACCGACATCGTCAACATGGGCATCGCGCGGGCCGCGCGGCTGCCGGTGGTGGTGGTCGGGGACATCGACCGGGGCGGGGTCTTCGCCTCGTTCTTCGGGACGACCGCGCTGCTGAGCCCCGAGGACCAGGATCTGATCGCGGGTTATCTCGTCAACAAGTTCCGGGGCGACGTGTCGCTGCTGGAGCCGGGTCTGGAGATGCTGCGCGGGCTGACCGGGCGGGCCACGCTGGGCGTGCTGCCGTTCCGGCACGGTCTGGGCATCGACGAGGAGGACGGGCTGCGGGTCTCGGTGCGCGGCGCCGTCCGCGAGTCACCGGCGTCCGCCCCGTACGGCGAGGACGTGCTGCGGGTCGCGGTCTGCGCCGTACCCCTGATGTCCAACTTCACGGACGTGGACGCGCTGGCGGCCGAGCCGGGGGTCGTGGTGCGCTTCGTGGACCGGGCCGAGGAGCTGGCCGACGCCGATCTGGTGGTCCTGCCGGGCACCCGCGGCACGGTCAAGGCGCTGGCATGGCTGCGGGAGCGCGGGCTGGCCGACGCGATCGTCCGGCGGGCCGCCGAGGGGCGTCCCGTGCTGGGCATCTGCGGCGGCTACCAGATCCTGGGCGAGCACATCGAGGACGAGGTGGAGTCGCGGGCGGGGGCCGTGGCGGGTCTCGGCCTGCTGCCCGTGCGGGTCAGGTTCGACCGGGAGAAGACCCTGGCCAGGCCGGCCGGGACGGCCCTCGGCGAAGCCGTCGAGGGGTACGAGATCCATCACGGCGTCGCGGAGGTGCGCGGCGGCGAGGCGTTCGTCTCGGACGAGCGGGGAACGCCGCTGGACGGTTGCCGGGTGGGGGCCGTCCAGGGCACGCACTGGCACGGGGCGCTGGAGAGCGACGCGTTCCGGCGGCGGTTCCTGACGGAGGTGGCGCGGGCGGCCGGCCGGCGTTTCGTCCCGGCGCCCGACACGAGCTTCGGAGCGCTGCGCGAGGAGCAGCTCGACCTGCTCGGCGACCTCATCGAGGAGCACGCCGACACGGACGCGCTGCTGCGTCTGATCGAGGAGGGGGCCCCGGCCGGGCTGCCCTTCATCCCGCCGGGGGCGCCATGACGACCGTCGAGGCGCGTCGGCCGCGTCAGCCGCGTCAGCCGCGCGGGACGGTACAGCCGTGTGACGCCGTGAAGCCGCTTGAAGCCGTGAAGCAGTACGAAGGAGCGATCAGCATATGAGCACGCCTTTCCCGTTCACCGCCGTCGTGGGGATGGACGATCTGCGGCTGGCCCTGCTGCTCAACGCGGTCAGTCCCGCCGTGGGCGGTGTCCTCGTACGCGGCGAGAAGGGCACGGCCAAGTCCACGGCCGTACGGGCCCTCGCGACACTGATGCCCGAGGTGGCGGCCGTCGCCGGCTGCCGGTTCAGCTGCGATCCCGCCGCGCCCGATCCCGGCTGCCCGGACGGCCCGCACGAGAGCGGTCCCGGGATATCCCGGCCGGCCCGGATGGTCGAGCTGCCCGTCGGCGCCTCCGAGGACCGGCTCGTCGGGGCGCTGGACATCGAACGGGCTCTGGCGGAGGGCGTGAAGGCTTTCGAGCCCGGGCTGCTCGCGGACGCGCACCGGGGCGTGCT
This sequence comes from Streptomyces sp. NPDC051569, assembly GCF_044454085.1. Lineage (NCBI taxonomy): Bacteria > Bacillati > Actinomycetota > Actinomycetes > Kitasatosporales > Streptomycetaceae > Streptomyces > Streptomyces sp. NPDC051569. Next base: position 25,660 of record NZ_JBITDJ010000021.1, on the reverse strand, counting down.
GTACGTCGACGAGGTCAATCTGCTCCACGACCACCTGGTGGACCTGCTGCTGGACGCGGCCGCCATGGGTGCTTCGTACGTGGAGCGGGAAGGCGTCTCCGTACGGCACGCCGCGCGCTTCCTGCTCGTCGGGACGATGAACCCCGAAGAGGGCGAGCTGCGGCCGCAGTTGCTCGACCGGTTCGGCCTCACGGTCGAGGTCGCGGCCTCGCGCGAGCCGGAGCTGCGGGTGGAGGTCGTACGGCGGCGGCTCGCGTACGACGACGATCCGGCCGGCTTCGCCGCGCGCTGGGCCGACGAGGAGAGCGCGCTGCGGGAGCGCGTCTCCGCCGCGCGCGCCCTCCTGCCCGGGGTGCGGCTCGGTGACGCGGCGCTGCTGCAGATCGCCGCGACCTGCGCCGCCTTCGAGGTCGACGGGATGCGGGCGGACATCGTGATGGCGAGGACCGCGACGGCGCTGGCCGCGTGGGCGGGTCGTACGGATGTCACCGCCGAGGACGTACGGCAGGCCGCGCTGCTCGCCCTGCCGCACCGGCGGCGCCGCAATCCGTTCGACGCGCCGGGTCTGGACGAGGAGAAGCTAGACGACACGCTGGAGCGGTTCGCCGGCGACGAGGGGAACGACGCGAGCGGTACGAACGGCCAGGGCCCCGACGGGGACGACGACCCGGACCACGACCCCGATCCCGACGGGCCCGACGGTCCTGACGGACCCGGCGGCGGGGGCGGGCAGCCGCCGCGATCCGGCCCGGAGGAATCCGACACGCCGCCCCAGGACACCTCGGGGCAGGACGACACGCCCGCGCGGCCGGAACCGGGGACCGCGCCGGAGAGCACGCCCGAGGGCGGAGGGCCCCAGCGCGCCAGCGCCGGTGACCAGTCCGCCGTACGGTCCGCGGAGCCGTTCCGCACCAAGATGCTGAGCGTCCCGGGTCTGGGTGAGGGCGCGGCCGGGCGCCGGTCGCGGGCGCGCACCGAGCACGGCAGGACGACCGGTTCGCGGCACCCGCGCGGCGCCCTGACCAAGCTGCATCTCGCGGCGACCGTGCAGGCCGCCGCCCCGCACCAGCGGGCGCGCGGGCGGAGCGGCCCGGGCCTGGTGGTCCGCCGGGACGATCTGCGGCAGGCGACCCGGGAGGGGCGCGAGGGGAATCTCGTGCTCTTCGTGGTCGACGCGTCCGGGTCGATGGCGGCCCGGCAGCGGATGAGCGCCGTGAAGGGCGCCGTGCTGTCGCTGCTGCTCGACGCGTACCAGCGCCGCGACAAGGTCGGGCTGGTCACCTTCCGGGGCAAGGACGCCGAGGTCGCGCTGCCCCCCACGTCGTCGGTGGACGCTGCGGCGGCCCGGCTGGAGTCGCTCCCGACGGGCGGGCGCACTCCGCTCGCGGCCGGGCTGCTCAAGGCGCATGACGTCCTGCGGGTGGAACGGATGCGCGATCCCGCGCGCCGCCCGCTGCTCGTGGTGGTGACGGACGGCCGGGCGACCGGCGCGCGCGGCTCACGCGCGGCGGGCGGCCCCGACCCGGTGGCGCTCGCGTCACGCGCGGCGCGGCTGCACGCGGCGGACGGGACGGCGTCGGTGGTCGTGGACTGCGAGTCGGGGCCCGTACGGCTCGGTCTCGCGGGCGCGCTCGCGGCCGATCTGGAGGGCATGGCCATCACCCTGGACGAGCTGCGCGCCGACAGCATCGCCGGGCTGGTCAGGGACGTACAGGGAACCAACGCACCCAGGAGGGCCGCATAATGCCGCAGGGACAGCCGGAAACCGTACCGGACGACGGTCTCACCACCCGTCAGCGCCGCAACCGCCCGCTCGTTCTCGTCCACACGGGGACCGGCAAGGGTAAGTCGACGGCGGCGTTCGGGCTGGCGCTGCGCGCCTGGACCCAGGGGTGGCCGATCGGGGTCTTCCAGTTCGTGAAGTCCGCGAAGTGGAAGGTCGGCGAGGAGCAGGCCCTGAAGGTGCTGGGGGCGAGCGGCGAGGGCGGTTCCGTGGCCTGGCACAAGATGGGCGAGGGCTGGTCCTGGGTGCAGCGCGACAGCCAGCTGTCCAACGAGGAGGCGGCGCGCGAGGGCTGGGAGCAGGTCAAGCGTGATCTGGCGGCCGAGACGCACCGGTTGTACGTCCTCGACGAATTCGCCTACCCGCTGCACTGGGGCTGGGTGGACACCGCCGAGGTGATCGAGGTGCTGCGCACCCGTCCCGGCACCCAGCACGTGGTGATCACCGGGCGCAACGCGCCGCCGGAACTGCTGGACTTCGCCGACCTCGTCACGGAGATGACCAAGGTCAAGCACCCGATGGACGCGGGTCAGAAGGGCCAGAGGGGCATCGAGTGGTGAACGTCCCGCGCCTGGTCATCGCCGCCCCTTCGTCCGGCAGCGGCAAGACCACCGTCGCGACGGGCCTGATGGCGGCCTTCTCGGAACGCGGACTCACCGTGTCCCCGCACAAGGTCGGGCCCGACTACATCGATCCGGGCTACCACGCGCTGGCCGTGTCGGCCGGCGGGCGGCTGCGTCCGGGCCGCAATCTCGACGCGTACATGTGCGGCCCCGGCCTGGTCGGACCGCTGTTCGCGCACGGCGCGGCGGGCAGCGACCTGGCGATCGTCGAAGGCGTGATGGGGCTGTACGACGGCGCGTCGGGGCAGGGCGAACTGGCCTCCACCGCCCAGGTGTCGAAGCTGCTGCGGGCACCGGTGGTGCTGGTGGTGGACGCGTCGTCGCAGTCCCGGTCGGTGGCGGCGCTGGTGCACGGCTTCGCGTCCTGGGACCCGGAGGTGCGGATCGGCGGGGTGATCCTCAACAAGGTCGCCACCGACCGGCACGAACGGCTGCTGCGCGACGCGCTGGACGAGTCGGGTGTACCGGTGCTGGGGGTGCTGCGGCGCACCGAACAGGTCGTCACGCCGTCCCGTCATCTGGGTCTGGTGCCGGTCGCCGAGCGGCAGGCGGACGCGGTCGGCTCGATGCGGGAGCTGGCCGCGCGCGTACGGGCCGGCTGCGATCTGGAGGCGCTGCTGGCGCTGGCGCGCAGCGCGCCCGCGCTGGACGCGCGGGCCTGGACACCGGAGGCGGAGCCGGGCACCGCGCCCGTCGTCACACCGGGGGCGGCCCGGCCGGTGGTGGCCGTGGCCGGCGGGTCGGCGTTCACCTTCTCGTACGCGGAACACACCGAGCTGCTGACGGCGGCGGGCGCCGACGTCGTCCCCTTCGATCCGCTGCGGGACGAGAAACTCCCCGCCGGGACGAGGGGACTGGTGATCGGCGGCGGCTTCCCCGAGGTGTACGCCCCCGAGCTGTCCGCCAACGAACCGTTGCGCAAGGCCGTGGCGGAGCTGGCGCACTCCGGCGCACCGGTGGCGGCGGAGTGCGCCGGGCTGCTGTATCTCGCGCGCTCCCTGGACGGAAAGCCGATGTGCGGCGTGCTGGCCGCCGACGCGCGGATGTCGGGACGGCTGACCCTGGGCTACCGGGAGGCGGTGGCCATCGGCGACAGCGCGCTGGCGGCGGCCGGGACGCGGGTGCGGGGACACGAGTTCCACCGGACCGTGCTGGAGCCGGGCGCGGGCGCGGAACCGGCGTGGGGTGTGGTGCGTCCGGAGCGCCGGGTGGAGGGATTCGTCCAGCGGGGCGTGCACGCGAGCTATCTGCACACGCACTGGGCGGCGGCGCCGGAGATGGCGCGGCGATTCGTCGGGAGATGCGCGGCGTGACAGGGCCCGGCCGCTCATCAGGGCGCCCGCCGGGCGGCCGTTCAGCGGGCTCGGCACCGGGCCACCGCTCATCCGGCGAAGCCGACCACCAGCCAGACGAAACCCACACCCAGGACCGTACAGAGCAGCGTGGAGCGCGCCGGGTGCTCGTGGTGTGCCTCGGGGAGGATCTCGGCGGCGGCGAGGTAGAGCAGGGCGCCGCCGAAGAAGCCCAGATAACTGCCGAGCGCCTCCTCCGGCAGGATGAACAGCAGGGTGGACGCGGCGCCGACGACCGGCGCGACGGCGTCCGCGACGAGCATGATGACCGCCCTGCGGCGGTCGTTCCCGTACAGGCTGGTGAGCGTGTACGTGTTGAAGCCGTCGGCGAAGTCGTGGGCGATCACCGCGAGCGCGACGGCGGTGCCCACGCCGCCGCTCACCTGGAAGGCCGCGCCGAGCGCGACGCCGTCCATCACGCTGTGCCCCACCATCGCGGCGGCCGCCGTCAGCCCCATCTGCGGCGCCCGGTCGCCGGCCCCGCCCATCCCGTGGCTCTCCTCCCCCGGGCCCGCGCCGTGCGCCGCCTGACGGGCGGCGAGCAGCCGTTCCACCAGATGGGCGACGAGGAAGCCCCCGACGAACAGCAGCAGGGCCTGCGGCACCCCGAACACCTCCTGGCCCGCGGCGCGCACCGCTTCCGGCAGGAGATCGAGGCCGACCACGCCGAGCATCAGTCCCCCGGCCAGGCCCAGCACGAGATGGCGGCGGTCGGTGACGCGTTGCGCCGTCCAGCCGCCGAACAGCGTCATGAGGAACGCGCCGAGCGCGACGAAGACCGCCATGAGCCCCTGCATAGCCGATCGGGCCCGTACTCCGCACGTCCGGAACCGGATCTCGTCGTCGGCATCGGCGCGCGCGGGGGCGCGCGCGCCGGGGAGATCCTGGGCCTGATCGAGGACACGCTGCGGGACGCCGGGCTCTCCCCCCGTTCCGTCGCCGAGGTGGCGACGCTCGACAGCAGGGCCGGCGAACCGGGGATCGTCGCGGCGGCGGCCCTGCTCGGGGTGCCGGTACGGGGATACGCGGCGGAGCTGCTGGCCGGGATCGCCGTACCGCATCCGTCCGGTGCGCCGCTGGCCGCCGTCGGGACGCCGTCCGTCGCGGAGGCCGCCGCGCTGGCGGGCGGGGGTGAGCTGCTCGTACCGAAGAGGAAGTCGAACCCGGAGGGCCGGCCCGCCGCGGTCACCTGCGCCGTGGCGCGCGGGACCCGGGCGGAGTGGAACCGGCGTGGGCGGACATGATGTCGGTGTTGACGGTAGACATGTCGGTGTTGACGCCACGGGGGTACCGGTGGCTGGTGGAAGGAGCCCGGTGACCCGCGTCGTCCAGCCCTGCGAGAGCATGGCGCCCCCGGAGCGCCCGGCACGGCCGCGCGTACGTACCGTCATAACGTGTGACCACCCGTGCGGCTGCCATGTCTACGCGCGCTGACCCGCACGATCTGCGGCATCACGGCGACGCCGAGGTACGGGACGCGGCGCCGGGACTCATCGACCTCGCGGTCAACGTGCGTACCGGGACTCCCCCGGCCTGGCTGCGCGAACGCATCGCCGACTCGCTGACCGGGCTGGCCGCCTACCCCGACGGCCGGGCCGCGCGCGCGGCGGTCGCGGCCCGGCACGGGCTGACGGCGGACCGGGTGCTGCTGACGGCGGGGGTGGCGGAGGCCTTCGTCCTGCTGGCCCGCGCGCTGCCGGTCCGCCGGCCGGTCGTCGTGCACCCGCAGTTCACCGAGCCGGAGGCGGCGCTGCGGGACGCGGGGCACACGGTGAGGCGGGTCCACCTGCACGCGGCGGACGGCTTCCGGCTGGACCCGGAGGCGGTGCCCGACGACGCCGACCTGGTGATGATCGGCAATCCGACCAATCCCACGTCCGTCCTGCACCCGGCCGGGATGATCGCGAAGCTCACCCGCCCGGGCCGGATCCTGGTGGTGGACGAGGCCTTCATGGACGCGGTCCCGGGCGAGACGGAAGCCCTGGCCGCCCGCACGGACCTGCCGGGCCTGGTCGTCCTGCGCAGCCTCACCAAGACCTGGGGCCTCGCGGGTCTGCGGATCGGCTACGTCCTGGCCGAGCCGGCGACCGTGACCGCCCTGGAGCGCGCCCAGCCCCTCTGGCCGGTCTCGACGCCCGCCCTGGCGGCGGCGGAGGCCTGCATGGCGCCCGGAGCCCTCGCGGAGGCGGAAGCGGCCGCCCGCCTGATCGCGGTGGAGCGGGCCCATCTGCTGGCGGGACTGACGGAGTTCGACGAGATCCAGGCGGTCGAGGCGGCGGAGGCCCCCTTCGTCCTGGTCCGCATGGCGCGCGCGAACGCCGTACGGGCCCGCCTGCGCACCCTGGGCTTCGCCGCCCGCCGGGGCGACACCTTCCCGGGCCTGGGCCCGGACTGGCTCCGCCTGGCCGTCCGCGACAGAGCCACGACGAACCGCTTCCTCCAGGCCCTGGACCAGGCCCTGATAGCGGTGGGCCCCTGACAGGGGCCCGGAGCGGAGAGCGGCGCCCCCGCGATGGGCGCCGCTCTCCTTCAAGGCCCCCTCTCCTTCAAGGCCCCCCTCGGGCCCTGTTCCCCTTGTTTCCCCTCGTTTCCCCTCGTTCACCGGATCCCCATGGGTCCCCCCGGGCCCTCCGGCTTCCCCCTCCGACCCCCTCCCGCTTCCCGCTTTCCGCTTCCCGCGTCGGGGGTATCAGCGTCCCGGCGTCAGCGGCGGGCGCGGGACCTGGACAGGAAGAGGGCGCCCGCGCCCGTGGCGAGCAGGACCGCCGCGCCGCCCGCGAGGTAGGGGGTCGTGGAACTGCCGCCGGTCTCCGCGAGGTTCGCCGTGGCCGGCTTCGTGGCGGCGGTCCGGGGCTTCAGATCCTCCTTCGCGGGCGCGGGCTTCGAGGTGGCGTCCACCTGCGGGGCCGGTGAGGCGTCCGCCTGCTCCGGCACGTCGGCCGACGCGTGCGCCTTCGGCGATTCGCAGGTGGCCTCGGCGAGCGTCAGGGAGCCCTCGACGTCGGCGACGTTCAGTTTGAGCGGGTTGACCGAGACCGTGAGTTCGAGCGCGGTCGCGGCGGCCGTACGGGACGTGGTGCGCGTCTTCGACAGGTCGAGCGTCACCTCGCCCACCCCCGGCACCCGGACGCGGGTCGGTCCCCCGGCGGAGAGCGTGACCCGCTCGCCGAGCACGGTGACCTGGCCGAGCAGGTTGGACTCGGCGACCGGCCGCTTGCCGGCCTCGCAGACCGCCCGGGAGGTGACCTCCTGGATCTCGATGAGCGAGAGCCGGGGCAGTCCGGGGACGTGCACCTTCGCGTGGGCGATGTTGGTGTAGCCCTTCGCCCCGCGCGCGTCGGCCGTCGCCTTCGCGGTGGCCACGTCGGCGCGCAGCACGCTGAAGGGCTGCCCCTGATCGACCCCGTTCAGCTGGGCGCTCAGCGCCTTCTTCTCGGCGGCGGCCGGCGCCTGGACCTCGTTGAGCGCGGTCCTGAGCGGGACGTCGACGCTCTTGTTGAGCAGGGACACGTCGAGATCGGCCCTGAGGACGACCGCGGTCGCCCGCCCTTCGCCGTGGCCGGCGCCACGGCTGGTCGCCTGCGCCGGTGCCGCGAGGAGTACCGGTCCCGCCGCCAGCGCGGCGGCGGCCACGACGCCGGCGCAGCGGCGTGCGGGCATACGGAAGGTGTTGCTGTTCAAAATGGTGAAACCCCCACAGGAGAACATGATGTCGCCGGCCTGCCGACACGGGGACACGCGGCGGCGGCGGCGACTTGAGACACCGGAATCTTTACGCACTGAGAGTGAACTGGCGGACACCTGTGGTGAGTTCACTCTAAAGGGGGGTTTCCGGGCTCATATTCGATTCTTGTGGCACATGCGTTCCTCCGCTTCACTCCTGCGGAAGCGGCTAGGGTCGTACGCCGGTCAGTCTCCGGCCGCTCCCGGCCGGAGCACATGAAGCCCTTCAACGAGGCCGGCCGCCGTCACGTCACGGCCCGTCAACCAAGCGCCCGTCACCAAGCGCCCCCCAGGCGTCAGGCGACCAAGCGTCCGTTCAGGACGATCCGCCGCGGCGCCGCCAGCACCCGCACGTCCGCCCTCGGATCCTCGTCGTACACCACGAGGTCCGCCGGGGCGCCCTCCTCCAGCCCCGGGCGGCCGAGCCAGCCCCTCGCCCCCCAGGTGGTCGCGGAGAGCGCCTCCAGCGGCGGGATGCCCGCCTTCACCAGCTCCGCGACCTCGGCCGCCACCAGCCCGTGGGGCAGGGAGCCGCCCGCGTCCGTGCCCACGAAGACCCGGACACCCGCCTCGTACGCCGCGCCCACGGTGTCGTACCGGCGCTCGTACAGCCTGTTCATATGGTCCGACCAGCGGGGGAACTTGCTCGCGCCGCCCGCCGCGAGCTTCGGGAACGTCGCGATGTTGACCAGCGTCGGGACGATGGCGACCCCGCGCTCCGCGAAGAGCGGGATGGTGTCCTCGGTGAGCCCGGTGGCGTGCTCGACGCAGTCGATCCCCGCCTCGACGAGATCACGCAGGGAGTCCTCGGCGAAGCAGTGCGCGGTGACCCGGGCGCCGAGCCGGTGCGCCTCCGCGATGGCCGCCTCGACGGCGCCACGCGGCCAGCAGGCGGTCAGATCTCCCGCCTCCCGGTCGATCCAGTCGCCGACGAGCTTGACCCAGCCGTCGCCGCGCCGGGCCTCCTGGGCGACATACGCGACGAGATCGTCCGGCTCGATCTCGTGGGCGAAATTGCGGATGTAGCGGCGGGTGCGGGCGATGTGCCGGCCCGCCCTGATGATCTTCGGCAGGTCCTCGCGCTCGTCGGTCCAACGGGTGTCCGCGGGCGATCCGGCGTCCCGGATGAGCAGCGTGCCCGCGTCGCGGTCGCCGATGGCCTGCTTCTCGCTGGTCGCCGCGTCGACCGCGCCGTGGTGGTCGAGGCCGACGTGGCAGTGCGCGTCGACCAGGCCGGGCAGCGCCCACCCCTCGACGGTACGGACCTCACGCGCGCCGGCCGGCCGCTCGTAGGTGATCCGGCCGCCGGCCACCCACAGTTCGTCCCTGACCTCCTCGGGCCCGACGAGCACCCGCCCCTTGACCCGCAGCACCGTGTGATCACTCATGACCAGCACTGTACGAGGCCGTGGGTAATCTCGACCGTGCGGATCCGAACACCGGTCCGGATCCGCGGAGACACCCCACCGACCCGCACCGCACCCCACGCCCTTCCTGAAGAGAGCACCGCCGTGACACATCCGCTGCTGGACCTGCCCCCGCTGACCGCCGCGCACTTCGCCGCCATCGAGCGCCGCGTCGCCTCGGTCCTCGCCACCGAGAACGATGTCGTGATCATGCAGGGCGAGGCCCTGCTGCCCCTGGAGGCCTGTATCCGCGGCGGCGCGCGGCCCGGTTCGACCGCGCTGAACGTGGTCACGGGGCCGTACGGGCAGACCTTCGGGAACTGGCTGCGCGACTGCGGCGCGACCGTCGTCGACCTGGAGGTGCCGTTCGACACCGCCGTCACCGCCGCGCAGGTCGAAAGCGCCCTGGCCGCGCACCCCGAGATCGACTTCGTCTCGCTGGTGCACGCCGAGGCGGCGACCGGCAACACCAACCCGGTCGCGGAGATCGGCGAGGTGGTACGGGCCCACGGCGCGCTGTTCATGCTGGACGCCGTCGCCTCGGTGGGCGCGGAGCCGCTGCTGACCGACGCGTGGGGCGTGGACCTGTGTGTGATCGGCGCCCAGAAGGCGATGGGCGGTCCGGCCGGGGTCTCGGCGGTGTCGGTGAGCGCGCGCGCCTGGGAGCGGTTCGCCGCCAACCCGCGTGCGCCCCGCCGCTCGTACCTCTCGCTCCTCGACTGGAAGGAACGCTGGATCGACGCGGGCCGCAAGGCTCTGCCGCACGCGCCCGCCCAGCTGGAGATGCTGGCGCTGGAGGCGTGCGTGGAGCGCATCGAGGCGGAAGGGCTGACCGGTGTCATGGCCCGGCACGCCTCGGCCGCGGCGGCCACGCGCGCGGGCGCGCAGGCCCTGGGCAGCGGCCTGACGCCCTTCGTCCACGAGGCGGCGGCCGCCGCTCCGGTGGCCACGACGCTCCGCACCCCGGCCGGGATCGACGCGGCCGAGGTGGTGGCGAAGGCGCTGGCGGCCGACGCGACGCTGCCGCTGATCGCGGGTGGCGGCGCGCTGGCGGCCGAGATGATCCGGGTCAACCACTACGGCGCCGACGCGACGCCCGAGACCGTACGGTCCTCGCTCGCGGCGCTGGGCGCGGCGCTCGGGGAGGCGCTCGGGGAGAGCGGCGCCGCGGTCGACCGGGCCGTCGGAAACGCCGCGCGAGCCGTCGGCGACGTGTGGGAATAGCCTCGGCAAATCAAACAAAGCGTTAATTGACACCGTGGGGCGGCTGCTTTGATCCAGGCAGCTGCCCCTTTTCTTGTGCCCGCTTTTCCCGACATCAAACGCCGAGATTTCCGCAGCACGCCCGGTGCAATTCGGGCGGGTCTCGCGAGCGTTACGAATATGTGATCGAGTCCACAGAGCCATCCGCTTTGCCCGATCATTTACGCACACATCACCCGCATGAGCCGGGCGTCCGTGCTGACCTCCGCGCCCGCGTGATAACACAGGTCATCGCCGCACCCAACCCCTTCCGGCGATGCATCTTTTTAATTTGCTGGGTAAATTTAATCCCCATGACCGCCGCACAAGCAGACCTTGCAGGTGCCCGAAGTGAATTCACCCGATCCTTTGCGATCGATACCCCGCGAGTGGAGGACGGGGCCGCGATCTGGCGCATTGCCCGCGACTCCGAGGTCCTGGATCTGAACTCCTCGTACAGCTATCTGCTGTGGTGTCGTGACTTCGCCGCCACGTCCGTCGTCGCCCGCGACGACGGAGGATCACCCATCGCCTTCGTGACGGGATACATCCGGCCCGAACGCCCCGGTGCGCTGGTCATCTGGCAGGTGGCCGTCGACAGCGGCCAGCGGGGCAAGGGCCTCGCCGGCACACTGCTCGACGAGCTGACCGCCCGGGTGGCCGGGGAGCAGGGGATCACGGCGATCGAGACGACCGTGACGCCTGACAACACCGCCTCCGACCGGCTGTTCACCGCGTACGCCGCGCGGCACGGCGCGGTCCTGGAGCGCGAGGTCCTCTTCGACGGCGGGCTGTTCCCCGATGGGGTGCACCAGCCCGAGGTGCTGTACCGGATCGGCCCGCTCGGCCTCTGAGCACACGGGCCGGCCCCGGCGCACGAGCGCGGACGCTCCCTCTTTAGCGCGGACGCTCCCTCTTTCCTCTTCTCTCATCACCCCATCGGCAGGAGACCCCTGTGACCATCACCCCGCCCGCCCTGAGTGTCTTCGAGACGCTTGAGTCCGAGGTGCGCAGCTACTGCCGCGGCTGGCCCGCCGTGTTCGACCGGGCGCAGGGCAGCCGCCTGACCGACGAGGACGGCCACAGCTACCTCGACTTCTTCGCCGGCGCGGGCTCACTCAACTACGGGCACAACAACCCGGTCCTGAAACGGGCGCTGATCGACTACATCGAGCGCGACGGCATCACCCACGGCCTCGATATGGCGACGACCGCCAAACGCGCCTTCCTGGAGTCCTTCCAGAATGTGGTGCTCCGGCCGCGTGACCTCCCGTACAAGGTCATGTTCCCCGGCCCGACCGGCACCAACGCGGTCGAGTCCGCCCTCAAGCTCGCCCGCAAGGTGAAGGGCCGGGAGTCGATCGTCTCGTTCACCAACGCCTTCCACGGCATGTCGCTGGGCTCGCTCGCCGTCACCGGCAACGCGTTCAAGCGGGCCGGCGCCGGCATCCCCCTGGTGCACGGCACCCCGATGCCGTTCGACAACTACCTGGACGGCCAGGTCCCGGACTTCCTCTGGTTCGAGCGGCTGCTGGAGGACCAGGGCTCGGGCCTGAACAAGCCCGCCGCGGTCATCGTCGAGACGGTGCAGGGCGAGGGCGGCATCAATGTCGCCCGCCCGGAGTGGCTGCGGGCGCTGGCGGAGCTGTGCCACCGCCGCGACATGCTGCTGATCGTCGACGACATCCAGATGGGCTGCGGCCGTACCGGCGCCTTCTTCTCGTTCGAGGAGGCGGGCATCACACCTGACATCGTGACGCTTTCGAAGTCCATCAGCGGGTACGGGCTTCCCATGTCGCTCTGCCTGTTCAACCCGGAACTGGACATCTGGGAGCCGGGCGAGCACAACGGAACCTTCCGGGGCAACAACCCGGCGTTCGTCACCGCGGCCGCCGCCCTCACCACCTACTGGGCCGACGGTCAGATGGAGAAGCAGACCATCGCACGCGGCGAGCAGGTGGAGCAGGCACTGCTGGCGATCTGCGCCGAGACCACCGGTACGGCCGTCGAATACCGCGGCCGGGGACTGGTCTGGGGCCTGGAGTTCGGGGACAAGACCCGGGCGTCCGCCGTCTGCTCCCGCGCCTTCGAGCTGGGGCTGCTGGTGGAGACCTCGGGCCCGCGCAGCGAGGTGGTGAAGCTGCTGCCGCCGCTCACCGTCTCGCCCGACGAGCTGGACGAGGGCCTGCGCACGCTGGCCCGGGCGGTCCGCGAGACCGCCTGACCCGGACCCGCCCGCCGGGCGCGTACGGACAGGCCCCCTGCCCCGGCTCCGTACCGGAGAGCTCGTCGAGGGACCTGGCACACAGGGCCCCGAGACCCCGATCCCGAGACCCGATCCCGAGCCCGATCCCGCCCAAGAGAAAGGCACGAACCCACCGTGATCGTCCGATCGTTCAAGGACATCGAGAACACCGACCGCCATGTGAAGTCGGCCTCGGGCACCTGGGAGAGCAAGCGCATCGTGCTCGCCAAGGAGAAGGTCGGCTTCTCCCTGCACGAGACCGTCCTGTACGCGGGCACGGAGACGTCGATGTGGTACGCCAACCACATCGAGGCCGTGCTGTGCGTGGAGGGCGAGGCCGAACTCACCGACGAAGAGACCGGTGAGACCCACTGGATCGCCCCCGGCACCATGTACCTGCTGGACGGGCACGAGCGCCACACGCTCCGCCCCACGACCGATTTCCGCTGCGTCTGTGTCTTCAACCCGCCGGTAACCGGGCGGGAGGACCATGATGAGAACGGCGTCTACCCGTTGCTGACCGAGGAGGGCTGACCATGACCACCGCCCCTGTACGTACCGATCTCTATCCCACCCGTGGCGTCGGCGAGGTGATCACCCCGCGTCAGGACCCCGTCGTCTGGTCCGCGCCCGACGCCCCGGGACCCATCGAACCGCTCGAACTGGGCACCTTCGAGCGGGACGGCTTCCTCTCCGTCGACCAGCTGATCGGCCCGGACGAGGTGTCGCTCTACCGCGCCGAACTGGAACGGCTGATCACCGATCCCGGCGTACGGGCCGACGAGCGCTCGATCATCGAGCCCAGGACCCAGGACGTACGGTCCGTCTTCGAGGTGCACCGGATCAGCGAGGTCTTCGCCCGCCTCGTCCGCGACGAGCGCGTGGTGGGCCGGGCCCGGCAGATCCTCGGCTCGGACGTCTACGTCCACCAGTCGCGGATCAACGTCAAGCCGGGTTTCGGTGCCTCGGGCTTCTCCTGGCACTCGGACTTCGAGACCTGGCACGCCGAGGACGGTCTGCCGAACATGCGGACCGTGTCGGTCTCGATCGCGCTGACGGAGAACTACGACACCAACGGCGGCCTGATGATCATGCCTGGGTCGCACAAGACCTTCCTGGGCTGCGCGGGCGAGACGCCTGAGGACAACTACAAGCAGTCGCTGAAGATGCAGGACGCCGGCACGCCGTCGCACGACGCGCTGACAAGCCTGGCCGACCAGCACGGCATCAAGCTCTTCACGGGCAAGGCCGGTTCCGCGACCTGGTTCGACTGCAACTGCATGCACGGCTCCGGGGACAACATCACCCCGTACCCGCGCAGCAACGTCTTCATCGTGTTCAACAGCGTGGAGAACGCGGCGGTGGAGCCCTTCGCGGCACCCACCCCGCGACCGGACTTCATCGGAGCCCGGGACTTCACGCCGGTGCGCTGACGCCTCCACAACGACGACGGACAACGACAGACAACGACAGACGCGACGGACGACGACAGCGGGGCAGGGGCGCGGGGGGGGGGGGGGGGGCCCCCCCCCCCCCCCCCCCCCCCCCCCCCCCCCCCCCCCCCCCCCCCCCCCCCCCGGGGGGGGGGGGGGGGGGCGCCGCCCCCCCCCCCCCCCCCCCCGCCCCTGTTCAGCGCCTTGCGACCGCTCAGGCCTCCAGGGCCGGGTAGTCGATGTACCCCTTGTCGTCGCCGCCGTAGAAGGTGGCGTTGTCCGGGGTGTTGTACGGGCCGTCCGTCTTCAGCCGCGCCGGCAGGTCCGGGTTGGCGATGAAGAGCGAGCCGTACGAGAGGAGGTCGGTGGTGCCGTCCTCGATCAGGGCCAGCTCGCCGGCGCCCGTGGGGCCCTCGGTCGCGGCGTTGAGGATCAGCGTGCCCGTGAAGAGCTTGCGCACGACGTTGGTGAACTCGCGGGTGTTCTCGATGAGGTGCAGGTAGGCGAGGCCGATCGGCTCCAGCTGCTGGACCAGCGCCGTGTACGTCTCCGCCGGCTCCGGCTCCTCGATGCTGTTGAACGGGTTTCCGGGAGAGAGCCGGATGCCCGTGCGGTTGGCGCCGATCTCCGCCGCCACGGCCTTGGCCACCTCGACGGCGAAGCGGATACGGCCCTCGACGGAGCCGCCCCACTCGTCGGTGCGCAGGTTGCTGTTCGGGGCCAGGAACTGGTGGATCAAGTAGCCGTTGGCACCGTGCAGTTCGACGCCGTCGAACCCGGCCTCGATGGCGTTGCGGGCGCCGCTGACGAAGTCCGCGATGGTCGCGTGGACCTCGTCGGAGGTCAGCTCACGGGGGGTGAGCAGGTCCTTGGGGCCCTCGGGGAGGTAGACCTGGCCGGTCGCGGCGACGGCGGAGGGCGCCACCGGGTGCAGGCCCTCGGGAAGCAGGTCCGGGTGGCCGATACGGCCGGCGTGCATGATCTGGGCGAAGATCGTCCCGCCCTTGGCGTGCACCGCGTCGGTGACATTGCGCCAGGCGGCGATCTGCTCCGCGCTGTGCAGACCAGGGGTGAAGGGGTAACCCTGGCCGACCACCGAGGGCTGGGTTCCCTCGGTGATGATCAGACCGGCGGAGGCGCGCTGGGCGTAGTACTCCGTCACCGAGTCGGTGGGCGCGTTCCCGGGGCCGAAGGCGCGGCTACGGGTCATCGGGGCCATGGCGATGCGGTTCGCGAGCTGCGTACCGGAGAGATCGATCGGGTCGAACGCGGTGGTCAAGGAGACTCCCAAGGCGATATGTGGTCGGCCAAGTATCAATCGATCGTCACTGTAGCCCATTCCTTGGCCGACCAAGCTAACTTCTGGGCCGATCCGGCCGGGCCCTTGGCCGCCCCGGTTAAGCTCGCTCGTATGACATCGGACGACCCTGCCTGTACCGACGACCTGCCCGGCGCCGCGCGCGGCGGCCCGGTCAGCCACGCCCTGTCCCGGATCTCCCGGCTGCACCGCAACACGGCGGCCAAACTCCTGCGGCGCACCGGCCTCTATCCGGGCCAGGAGTTCCTGATGATGCGCCTGTGGGACGGGGAGGCGGTACGGCAGTCCGAGCTGATCAAGTCGATGGACCTGGACCCGTCGACGGTGACCAAGATGCTCCAGCGACTGGATCAGGCGGGGTACGTACAGCGCTCCCCGTGCGCCGACGACCGGCGGGCCGTGCTGGTGGAGGCCACGGTGGACAGCTGCGCGCTGCGCGCCGACGTCGAGGGCGCGTGGACCGAGCTGGAGGAGACCACGCTCGCGGGACTCGACGAGACCGAGCGGGCGGAGCTGGTCCGGCTGCTCGCCAAGGTCGAGGCGAACCTGTGCACGCACGGTCAGGAGACCGAGAACTGCCCCGGGAGCCGGCCCACCGAGACATGAAAGGCCGGGCCTGAACAGCCGGGCATGAAGCCGGGCGAGACCGGCCGGGCATGAGCGCCCCCGGCCCGCCCGCCCGCACTCAGCCGGCGAGCACGTCCAGCACCCGGTCCACGTCGGCGGCGGAGTTGTAGAGGTGGAAAGCCACCCGCAGATTCCCGGCGCGTACGGAGACGTCCACTCCCGCCCGGTGCAGATCCGACTGCCGGTCTCCCACCCCTGGCACGGCGACCGTCACGGACGTCCCGGGCACAGCTTCGAGCCCGAGCCCGGACAGCCCTTCCCTGAAACGGGCCGCGAGCGCGGTGCCATGGGCGTGAATGGCCTCGACCCCGATCTCCTCCAGGAGCGCGAGGGAGCGCTCGGCGCCGTGGTACGAGAGGAAGGACACCGGTTCGTCGAAGCGGCGCGCGGAGTGGGCCAGTTGCCCGAGGGGACCGTACGTACTGGCCCCGAGGTCCTCGCCGGCGACCCACCCCGCGTGCAACGGCACCAGTGACTCCTGCGCCTCTTCCGTCACGGTGAGGAAGGACGTCCCGCGCGGGCAGACCAGGAATTTGAACCCGCCCGTGACGGTGTAGTCGTACGCCCCGGCCTCGAACGGCAGCCAGCCGGCGGCCTGGCTGGCGTCCACCAGCGTACGGGCGCCGTGCGTGGCGGCAGCGGCCCGGACCGCGACCAGATCCGTGATCCTGCCGTCCGCGGACTGGACCGCGGAACAGGCCACCAGCGCGGTGCCCGGCCGGACCGCGTCGGCCAGGCCGTCCAGCGGCGCGTAACGGACCTTGAGGTCGCCGCGGACGACGAAGGGGGTGACCACGGAGCTGAACTCCCCTTCGGGGATGAGGACTTCAGCACCTGCGGGCAGCGAGGCGGCGATCAGCCCGACATGCACGGAGACCGCGACACCCACGGCCACCCGCTCCGCCGGGACCCCGACGAGCCGGCCGAAGGACGCACGGGCCGCACCCACCGTCCCGAACCCGCCCGGGCCTTGGCCCCGCCGCCCGGTCGCGTTCTCCTCGGCCAGGGTCTGTACGGCTGTGACGGCACGACGGGGCAGCAGGCCACAGGCCGCAGTGTCCAGATACGTCGTGTCCGGCGCGAACTCGGCGCCTCCCAGGGTGTCCATGACCCCACCTTGGGACGGCCGGACCCCATCGTCAATCACGCATCCCTGAAGAACACACCCAAGCGCTGCTTACGTATGGGCTCCGGCGTGCGGAATCGCGCAGGAACCGTCGGTGTCACAGACCGCCGCGTCGTGCCCGGATCCGCCGACCGTCGTGATCTGCGGGAGCGTACGGGCCTCCCACGCCTGCTCCAGCGCCTGCGTGAACACCTCGGCGGGCTGCCCGCCGGACACCCCGTACTTACGGTCGAGCACGAAGAACGGCACCGCGTTCGCGCCCAGCTCGGCGGCCTCGCGCTCGTCGGCCCGTACGTCATCGGCGTACGCGACCGGGTCGGCGAGGACCTTCCGCACCTCCACCTCGTCCAGACCGGCCTCGACGGCGACGGCGACCAGCGTCTCCTCGGCGAAGACGGAACGCTCCTCGGCGAAGTTGGCCCGGTAGGCGCCGTTCAGCATCTCCTCGCCGCGCCCCTGGGACGTGGCGTAGTGCAGCACGCGGTGGATGTCGAAGGTGCTGCCGGAGTCCCGGCCCTCGGCACGGTAATCGAGCCCTTCGGATCGCGCGCTGGCGGCGATGGTCTCCTCGATGGCCAGAACTTCCTCGGGAGTACGCCCGTACCTGGTCGCCAGCATTTCGGCGACCGGCACGATGTCGGCCTTGTCCCGCCCGGGATCCAGCTCGAAGGAGCGGTGCACCACCTCGACCTCGTCCCCGTGGGCGAAGGCCGCGAGGCCCTTCTCAAAGCGGGCTTTTCCGACATAGCACCAGGGGCAGGCGATGTCGCTCCATATCTCGACGCGCATGTGTCTGTTCTTCTCCAGGTCCGTGGATGCGGAGCAGTCCTCCGCTTGGACGCCAACGCGCCCGCCCCGGACCCCATTCCCCGCCCCCGCTCTTCCCGCGCTCCCCGCGCGCCCCGCCCGGCTCGACGAACCGGACGGGGCGCGTGCGCGGGACCGGAATCAGGAGAAGACGACGGACCGCAGCTTGAGCCGGCGACTCGCGGACCCGCCGGGCCGCAGCGTGTAGTAGTCGCCCTCGCAGTGCGCCCCCGTGAAGACCGTGGCACTGGCATCGGTGCGGTTACGCGGCGCGTCGGCGGGCGGCACGTACTCACCGGCCACCTCGCGGAGGGTGATGCACTCACGGCTGTCCGGATTCACCAGCAGCCCGACCTCCGTTTCCCCGTCGAAGCCGGTGTACAGGTACTCGAAGTGCCCTTCGGCGGCCGATGCGGAACCGGGAACGGTGACGACCAGCGCGAACGCGCCGAGGGCGGCGGCCAGGGCGGTACGGAAACGCATGAGGAATACTCCTTGTCGGATGGATGATCAGGCACCGAGAAGCTGCCCGGAAGGGCACGCGCATAGGCGCCGGGTCACCCGAACGCAGTGCGCAGAATCGTTCCCCCTTCACCCATCGGGCCCCTGCCCGGCCAGATGTTCCCCTTCGTCGGCCGGAGAATCTCCGGAGGAAAGGCCGGGATTCTCCGTCGAGCGACCTGGGGCGCCTTCATGCGGACCGATGAAGAAGACGAAGAATCCCCGTCAGGAGCAGTCATCGCCGATGATAGTGAGCCAAACTCTCGAATCTCTGGATATAGGCCAGGATTGATCACGCCCATTACTGCCACACCGTCCGCAAGGTCAATCTAACGACGGACCAGGAATCCCCAAAGCCGTCAGGGAAACCCATCGGTACGAACCATGTCACATGCAGGACGAGAAACGGCGACAGGGCCTCCAGGAGACTTTTGCCTTGATGGCCGTGAGCTACCAGGAGGCCCCGTCCTCTACAGGCAGGGCATCAGTCATTCTCTGGAGGTGTCAATCCCCAACGAAAACTCCACCCGTGAGGAATCTTCTGCCATGCTGGAATCTCAACCCGAGTTCTGCGCCTGTCGGGAGCTCGCGCGAATCGTGCCGGCGCATGTACCGCAGATCTCATCGAGGTGACTGATCATCAGCCGCGCGTTCTTTGCTTGGAAGTGATCCATCAATGCGGCTGCCTGAGCTTCAACGTGCGTTTCATACCCAGCTGCGGCTCCGGCCGGCAGCCGGTATCCGGGATAGGGCCTGCTCAACGCGAGGTCGAATGTTCCATCCGTGACGCGTGCGCTCGGCCTTGGCGGCCCCCGGGGGTTCCTGGTATGCCCCCGGTGACCGAGCGACGAGGGACCTCTCCCGCGACCGCGAACCCTTCAACACGACGAAGCCGCACCCGCACCGGGCACCCTGCCCCTCAGAGAGAGGGCAGGGGTCTGGGGCAGGGCCCCAGCATGGTTCGCTGTGCTGGCTGTTGCGTGCCCGGGCCGCGCCGGCGGGCCGCCTTGATCCAGTAAAGAACTCTGAACAGCTCCACAACGTGCGCAGAAACCGCATGTGTCCCTGTCCGGCCGCAGGCGGCACGACGATGAGCACGAGGAGCGGGCAGTCGAGTACGCCGTCATGAAGGAGCCCTCTCGGACACACTTGCATCGGCGTCACCGGCCACGACACCCGCATCCGGACGCGCTTCCCCACTCCTCACCGACACCACGGGCCAGACCGGCGACGGCGATAGACCTTCCACTCGTGCAGCCCCGTCCGCCGACGTTGCCGTCAGCTACTGCCGTCAGAAGGCCAGAGGCCCCACCGGAGCGCCACCCGGTGGGGCCTCTG
The DNA here is from genome assembly GCF_044454085.1 of Streptomyces sp. NPDC051569. NCBI lineage: Bacteria > Bacillati > Actinomycetota > Actinomycetes > Kitasatosporales > Streptomycetaceae > Streptomyces > Streptomyces sp. NPDC051569. The sequence goes on along the minus strand of NZ_JBITDJ010000021.1, from coordinate 6,136 downwards.
AATTTTTTGGCTTTACTCCAGAATTTATTTAGACATTCGAATGGAAGCCAATTGGGAGCGATCGGAAATTATAGCGGACGCCTCGATCGACATCTCCTCACGCCCTTAATCTGCGCGCATCATTCCGAGTCCCTTGCTTCGATCTCAACCAACCCCAGCGGCTCCAATGCAGGGACAAGGCGATCAAGGTACCATCCAAGATCACAAAACTTGGAGGATTTCGACAGGTTCTTTCGATTGATTGAAATCAGAAAGGAAATGACCGATCGTCCTGGCTGAAAAAGAAGATCGCCCCCTTGGGCCGAGCCCGAGAACATCAGAGAGATGCCGACGATTCCCCGGCTCCATCGGGTATCGCCCATTTCCAAGATGATTCTACTTAGATCGTCGTCGGCATCCTGGATCCAATCGAACATGCCGTCGTCGTCCAACAGGTAAGACACATGCCCCGCCCTGGAGAACGAGACGCCGACCACTGCCAGCATGTTTAGCATACCTGCGACATCAACCGGACTCCTGAACGTGAAGTCAATATCCGCCGACCTACTCATTGCCCCAACAGCTCCATACTCACCCCGACGACCCGGGAATTACCTGCCACGGAATACCCTTCTTGTCGAACCAATTTGTAAACTCGCTGGGGATTGGATTCTCGGATATCACTCGATATCCGACGCCATATTGATTGGCAATCCCGAGCTTCTGCCCCTCAGTGAGAAGAATTTGCTCATGCGGCCAGGATTCTTAAGCGTGCTCTGCCAGAATCCACCCGATTTCGCCTCATACCACGCGCCCACCCCTGTTTCAGGATCGACGAAAGCTCCATCAAACTGACGCCCCATTTCGGAGAATCCGCCGCCACCGCCGAGTATTTACAAGATGCGCCTCATAGGCATCGCCCGCTATTTGCGCGCCACGTCCACCACTCGCCCCGCCGCTGCTCCCTCCGGTCGGGCATTCCCCACCAGTGTTATGGACCAAGATCGGCGTGGTACCCGCGAGCACATAGTTCGTGTGCTACGCGAGCCCCTCGACCTGCTTCTTCGCAGGTCAAGCTTCATTTGCTGGTCCGTTGAAGTGCGTGGGCGTCTGTGGTTGTCCGGGGTTGTTGCCGTCAGCTACTGCCGTCAGTGGGTTCAGCCAAGGTACGGCTTCTCGCTGTTTCCTGGAAGTGTGCTGGAGCCCGAGTTGTTGGGTGGGGTGCATCGGCAACTGCCCGCCAAGCCATTGACACCCTCAACGAAGCACTCGGCCAGGCCGACGACGACCCTGAAGACCCATCCATCGCAGCCGTCGTCCACGGACGTTGCCGTCACCGTTGCCGTCAAAGCCCCGAAGGCCCGCCGGAATGCTTCCGGCGGGCCTTCGGCAGATCCTCGGCGACATCAAAATCCGACGGAGGTCAGTCTGCTCATCCCTGAACATCGACACCACCCCTACCATCGGAGATGTCTCGAACATTCCGAGAAAATTAGCCAGCGTCTCGCAATTCTTCAATCGAGGCAGAAATTAGGCCTAGATTCCCCTCTAGTCCGGCTAGCCCTTGAGCACTCTCCAGGAAATATACGGACCGAGACCTAAGCTCGCTACTAAATAGCCCACACATGAGAATTAGGTCGATACAAGCCGTACGAGAATCAAGCGTTGCGCTCGTTTCAAGAATCTCAACGTAGGCCGGATATCCTAGGCTGATCTCTTTCATGCACTCCGCTTCGGACGCCGGGCCGTATACGCCCGGATCCTCCTCGCTCACCACGGCGGCCGAAATATCCGAGAGAAGCCCTAGAATTAGATCTTCCGAATAGTCCGAGCAGCGCCATAGGCAATGAACGAGACTAGACGCCAAGGCGGTTGAGGCTTCACATAGAAGTCCTTGCGCAAATGCGACCTGCTCTACCCGGCGCGCAGCGCCCACCGCAACCTCCCGGCTGCCAGCGCGGGAAAGGTCCCAGAGAGCATCCCCGAGTATACGAGCATCACCAGAGACTCCTTGGAGCGATCCCCAGGAATGCCGTCTCAGTTCAAGGTCCATATCGGCCCCAACCACCCTTAAGCGTTATTCATCGAAGAGTCTCAATACGTCTGAATCGAACACTGTACCCGCCCCCTTGAACCCACTACGTCCGAACTGGCCTTCGCATGAGACGCAGATATTGATCGGCGCCCCAGTCCGAGGCCTTACGGCAGTAGTGAATACAATCTTCGACGGGTCGCCTCCGAGCTGATTGACAACGCAAGTCTCTGCGCAGACACCCTTAGACGATGCACCTGCGGCGTACTGTCCGGTCTCCGAATTGTATCCAGCCGTGACAGTGGCTGGCCTCTTCCTATTGGAGAGCTGGGCCATTTCTCCGGCGTACTCATCTCGAAGCCCTTCCGCCTTCGACATGAGTTCATCTGGACCCAGACCTGCACCATCTCGGGGACCCGTTCCGCAATTGTGAACCAGTACCGGCGTAGCCCCCGCCAGCACATAGTACGTGTGGCGGTCACCGACGGTGAGGTTGTGGACGGTGGTGCCGTGGCTGGTCCAGCGGGTGATCGCGGTGATCTGGACGTGGGTGCCCGCGCTGGTCCGGCGCCATTGGCCGGCGTTCAGATCGGTGGCGTCGATCCATTGGCGGAGTTCGGGGACCCAGAAAGGAGGGGCCGTCGGTCGCGGTGGTCCCGGCTGTTTCCGTGCCCTTGTCGCCGTCGGTGTCGATGGTGACCTTGACGAGGTGTTTGAGGCCCTCGCCCGTGATCTCCGCGGTGACCGTCTCCACCCGGCTCTCGCTGGTCTCCGGATCGGTCGCGATGACCCGGTCGCCGGCCTTCACCTGTTCGATCGACTTGGTGGTGCCGTCGGCCATCAGGACCTTCGCACCCGGCATGAAGCTGTTCTTGGCCGAGCAGGAACCGCCTTCGTCGGCTTTACCGGAGCCGGTCTACGTCCACTCCGCGCTCAAGCCCGCCCTGGAACACGCCGTCCGCGAAGAGGAGATCCCGCGCAACATCGCCCGCAACGCCCGCACCGGAAACCCTAGGCCCCGCCGCTTCGAACCCCTCACCGCCGACGAAGCCCTCCGGTCCTCACCGCCGTGCGCGGTCACCGGCTGCACGCCCTGTTCGAACTCGCCCTCCACACCGGACTCCGCAAGGGCGAACTCCTCGGCCTCCACTGGGAAGACCTCGACCTCAGCACCGGAACGGCCAGCATCCGCCGCTCGCTCCAGCGCACCCGAACCGACGGCCTCACCCACCTGCCCACCAAGACCCGCGCCTCCGAACGCCGCATCGCCCTCCCCAGCGAGTGCATCCAGTCATTCAAGGAACACCGTGAGGTACAGGAAGGAGAACGAGAGACGGCAGCGGACGACTGGAGGGACAACGGCCTCGTCTTCAGCACTCGGGCAGGAGGGCCGATCGATCCCGCGAACCTCAACCGCAGCTTCCGCGCCCTCCTCGATCGGGCAGGGCTCCGCCGGATTCGCTTCCACGACCTACGGCACTCCACCGCCACCCTCCTCCTGGAGCAAGGCGTCGAACTCATCGTGATCAAAGAACTCCTCGGCCACGCCCACATCGGCGTCACCGCCACCGTCTACGCCCACGTCCGACTCCGCCTCCAGCGCGACGCCATCGACACCCTCAGCAGTGCCCTTGACGGCCCTGCCCGCGACGACGGCGACGATCCGCCACTGTGTGCAGCCACCGTCCACTGACGTTGCCGTCAACTACTGCCGTCACCCCACGCGGAAGCCCCGTCAGAACACACCTGACGGGACCTCAAATTTGCTACTGCGTAGCTTACTTCGCGAGAGAATCAGCGCCTCAAACCAAAGTGTCACTCATCACTGTAGTCACCGATAGCCACGTCGCCGAGGATTGTGTACCAATACCCCGGGTCCTCATCGAAGACGGTGGCGTCGATCGCAAGAAGCGCCTCTTTCAGAGCGTTCGCCATGACCTCTCTGTCCTCAAGTTCAGATTCGCTTTCCCCATACGGGTAACGAGACGTGAACTCTTCGAGACATGCAAGGAACTTCTCTGGCGATTCATTCACGTGCCAGACACTGGCATCCGCCAGGTTGACGCAGACAACCTCTCCCGTGTCAATATCTACGCAAAACTCCTCATCGTCTCCACCCTCGCCAACCCGGATGAACTTTCGCTCACCACCATCCGCCTCGACTTGCCGAGCGATGGGCTCCGCAAATCCGAACAGTAGGTTGTCGGCCGGAAGCCCGACATCACCCAAGAACCGCCGAGCCGGGTCGTTGCGCAGGCCCTTCAGGGACTGGATGGCGTACGTGAGTTTCGGTGACATATACAGATCCAGGTTCAATTGCAGCCAAAGTGGCGGACACTGACGACTTCGCGCAGGCTACCAGTTCCCAGAGAGGGCGTCAGCAAACACTCCACGCACGGCCGCTAGCTGGCTCTTGCGGGAGACCGCACCCTCCGCGGAAGTGGTCCAATTCCAGGACCATGTAGTTCTGATTCCCGCAACTGCCGGAGCGCACGAATTCCGACAGGGCTGCAACTCCGAATAGATCTCGGAGATGTTATCCTTCCCGATTGCTCGAATCAGCTTCTGCTCAGCGTGATTACCTCGCCCTTTGGAGGAGAAGGCAACCATGACCTGCTCCGCACCTGACGAATCCGTGTAGCGGGCCGCAGCGAAGTTGTTGGCCTTGTTTCCGAGCTTGAGGCGCTCCTGAATTACCGCCTGGCTGAGATCCGTGCTCCCGTATTCGACCTGGCAGTTGTGAACCAGGACCGGCGTCACTCCCGCCAGCACATAGTACGTGTGCTATGCGGACCCCTTCTACCTGCTTCTTTGCAGGTCAGCGCCTGTTTCGGGTTCCGCTGGTGTCCGTGGTTGTGCGGGGGAATCCGTGGGCGTTGCCGTCGCTACTGCCGTCAAGGAGCCTTTTCCAACCTGCTGATGCGGTGGTGCAGTTGGAGTGACAACACGGCGAAGCCCCTGGTAGATGGGTTTTCGACCAAGAGAACCGTCTCCACCAGAGGCTTCGCATGCTTGTCTACCCGTCCGGCGTGGACGTGTCCAGCTCCACCCTTCGCTTCCTCGCCGAGCAACTGCGGCGGCACCGCCGTGCGATCAGCTCCCGCTGGCGGAGGCTGAGTGCCGGCCGCCAGGCCCTCCTCGCGCTCGCCCACCTTCGCGTGGGGCACACCTACGCCCAGCTCGCCGCCGGGTTCGGCGTCGGGACCACGACCGCCTACCGCTACGTCACCGAGGCCGTCGACCTCCTGGCCGCCCTCGCACCCACCCTGGCCGATGCCGTACGCACCGCGTCCACGAAGGCCTTCGTGCTCCTGGACGGCACGCTCCTGCCGATCGACCGCATCGCCGCAGACCAACCCTTCTACTCCGGAAAGCACAAGAGGCACGGCATGAACGTGCAGGTCCTCACCGATCCGTTCGGCCGCCTGCTGTGGGCCTCGCCGGCCCTGCCCGGCGCCGTCCACGACATCCGAGCCGCCCGCGAACACGGCATCATCGACGCCCTCGCCCAGGCCGACATCACATGCTGGGCCGACAAGGGCTACCGCGGCGCCGGCGGCACAGTTCGCATCCCGTACTGGGGACGATGGGACACCCTTTCCCCAGGTCAGAAAGCAGTGAACCGATCCCACGCCAAGATCCGCGCACTCGTCGAACAGGCCATGGCCACCCTCAGGAACTGGCGACTCCTGCGCAAGATCCGATGCTCCACCACCCGGATCACCGCCCTCGTCAAAGCCGTCCTCACCCTGCATCTGGCCAGCTCAGAGCCATGATGGAAAAGCCTCAAGGGCTCGGGCCGCGCGGTCGCGTTGCCGCTGGCGTGGTGTCACCCTCGGGGACTTCACGGCCATGCGCCAGGCTCGGCACGGACGAGGGCGCGGACGGTCTGCTCATACAGTTCGTGGCCGCTCTGGGCGCAGTGTCCGGCGATCCAACGGGTCAGCTCGTCCGAGGTGTGCAGCGTGCCTGACGTGGCACCGCAGTTGCGCCCTTCACCGGTGACGCAGACCGCCTCCATGGTCGGCAGCGCCAGAGGGTCGGGGACGGTGGTCACGTGGTACTCGCGGAAGCGGTAGCGCCCCCGAGAGGCATCGCGTACTGGTGCGCCGGCGTTCGGAGAGT